>JAGRGG010000234.1 GCA_020445645.1 Geminicoccaceae bacterium
TCGCCGTCGCCGTGATCCTGTTCGAGGGCGGGCTCCAGCTCAACTTCCACGAGCTGCGGGACGCGGGCAACGGGGTCGGGCGCCTCGTCTTCCTGGGCGCGCCGATTGGCTGGGGCCTCGGCGGCCTCGCCGCGCGCTACGTCGGCGGGCTCGACTGGCCGGTGGCGATCCTGTTCGGCGGGCTCCTCGTCGTCACCGGCCCCACCGTCATCATCCCCCTGCTGCGGCAGGCGAAGCTCGCGCCCCGGGTCGCCAACATCCTGAAGTGGGAGGGGATCGTCAACGACCCGGTGGGCGCCCTCCTCGTCGTCCTCGTCTTCGAGTACCTGTCGCTGCGCGGCCAGGAATGGAGCCTCGTCCAGACGGCGGGCTGGCTCCTCCTCGCCACCGCCCTCGCCGCGGCGCTCGGCTGGCTGCTGGGCCGGCTCGTCGTCTTCCTGATGACCCGCGGCCACGCGCCCGAGTACCTGAAGAGCCCCTTGCTGCTCGGCTTCGTCCTCGTCGGCTTCGTCCTCGGCAACGCGCTCGAGCACGAGGTCGGGCTCGTCGTCGTGACGATCATGGGCGTCACCCTCGCCAACTCGCGCGTCGCCAGCATCGAGAAGATCCGCGAGTTCAAGGAGCAGGTGACGATCCTCCTCGTGTCGGCGGTCTTCGTCCTCATCGCGGCGACGCTCACCCCCGAGATCCTGGCCGAACTCGACGGGCGGGCGTTCGCCTTCGTGGCGGTGCTCCTCCTGGTCGTGCGGCCGCTCACCGTGGGATTGAGCCTGCTCGGCAGCAGGGTGCCCTGGCGGGAGCGGCTGCTGGTGGGCTGGGTGGCGCCGCGCGGCATCGTCGCCGTCACCATCGCCGGGGTCTTCGGCCCGGCGCTGGCGCGGGAGGGCTACCCCGACGCCGGGCACCTCGTCCCCCTCACCTTCGCCGTGGTCTTCGCCACCGTCACCCTGCACGGCTTCACCCTGGCGCCCTTCGGCCGGCGGCTCGGCCTCTCGGCGACGGGGCGCCCCGGCGTGCTGATCGTCGGCGGCTCGGCGTTCGCGGCGGCGCTGGGCAAGGCGCTCGTGGACCTGGAGGTGCCGGTCCTCGTCACCGACCGCATCTGGCACCGGCTGCGCGAGCCCAGGCGCGCGGGCCTGCCCACCTATTTCGGCGAGATCCTGAGCGACAGCGTCGAGCACAAGCTCGACCTCAACCGCTACGACCACCTCCTCGCCCTCAGCGACAACGACGACTACAACGCCCTCGTCGCGGCCGAACTCACGCGCAACTTCGAGCGCAACGACATCTATCAGCTCGCCATGTACAACGACGAGTACGAGGACCGCCGGCAGGTCTCCTACCGGCTGAAGGGCCAGAACCTCTTCAACAGTGAATTGCGCTACGAGACCCTCGCCGAGCGTCTGCGCCAGGGCTGGGGCTTTCGCAAGTCGACCCTCTCCGAACGCTTCACCGTCGACGACTGGCAAAGGACCCGCCCCGAAGGCTCCGAGATCGTCTGCGTCGTGGCGTCGGACGACGCCATGCGCTTCAACACGCCGGACGCCGTGCTGGAGCCCGGACCCGGGGACACCATCCTCACCTTCGCGCCGCCCCGTGCGCCGACCCGCCCCGAACCCGAAGCCGCCCGCGAGGCGGTGAAGCCGTTGCCGGGGTAGGGCGGGACGACGCGAAGCGTCATCTCCGCCGCCGCAGCAGCACGTAGAGCGCCCCGTCGCCGCCGTGCTGCGGGCGGGCGGGGGCGTAGGCGAGGACGCGGGGGGCGTTCGGCGGGCTGTCCAGCCAGTGCGGCACGGCCTGCTTCAGGACGCCCCGGTCGCGGTCGCCCCTGCCGGTGATGACGACGACGCAGCGCGAGCCCTGGATCTGGGCGTGGCCGAGGAAGAGGACGAGGCGGCGGTGGGCCTCCTCCTGGGTGAGGCCGTGCAGGTCGAGCCGGCCCTCGACGGGGACGGCGCCCTTGGCGAGGCGGCGCCAGAGGTTGCGGTCGATCCCTGCTGGCACGCCCCGCCTCGGGTGCGGCCGGACCGGCGAGGCGATGGGGAACGCGGCCGGGGCGGGGGAGGCGGTGGTGAGAAGCCTCGGCTTCAGGGGCGCCGGCGGCGGGGGCGCCTTCGGCGGGGCCGCGAGGGCGCGGTCCGGGGTGAGCGGGACGGCGTGGCGCATCGCGTCGCGCCAGAGGTCGATCTCGCCGGCGCTCGGGCGGCGCTCGCGGCGCTTCACTAGCCTAGGCCGCTCAGGCTTCCGGCTCGTCGACCAGGACGATGCACAGGCGTTTCGGCCCGTGCGCGCCGAGCTGGAGTTCCTGGGCGATGTCGGCGGTGCGGGACGGGCCGGTGATCAGGTTGACCGAGCGCGGCAGGCGGTCGAGCTCGTGGCCGAGCGCGCGCCACGCGGCCTCGTAGTCGCCCTGGATGCGCGACGTGGCGAGGAGGACGACGCAGGTTTCGGGCAGATACGCCAGCATGGTCGGCCGCTCCGGCGCCGAGGCGAGGACGAGCGTGCCAGTCTCGGCGACCCCGCCCAAGGCAAGCGTGATGCCGACCTCGTCGCGGCCGAGCGCGGTGCCGCGCGACAGGCGAAGGAGGGGCTGGCTCTCCCAGTCGCAGCGGTCGAGGCGGCGATCCGGCGCCATGACGGCCTTTTGCGGCAGGTTGCGGTCGCGCAGGTAGCGGGCGACGGCGGCGGGGGCGTCCCGCCAGCGGGGGACGCGGGCCACGTCCGCCTGGACCCGCTCCGCCATCTCGCGGAACAGGCCGACCCGGCCCTCGTGCGGGCGCAGGCCGCGGCGGGGGATCAGGTTCGGTTCGGGGTCGGCGAGCCACGCGGCGACGCGCCCTCGCGCCCGCGCCTCCGCCCCGTCGCCCCGCTCCAGCGCCTTATTGACCCGGCCCATCACGGCGTCGCGCGCCCCGGTCACGGCCGCCTGCCCTGTTGGCGCTTCCACGCCGCCATGAACGTGCCGCCCTCGGGCGCCGGCAGGTCGCGGCTGCCGGTCCAGCCGCCGGCAAGCGGCAGCCGGCGGAGGCGGCCCCGCCGCCCGCCCAGGAGGCGGAGCGCGCCCGACGCCAGCCCCGCCGCCCGGCGGTAGAGGGCGGGGCGCGCCGCGAGCCAGCCCCAGAGGCGCAGGCCCCGCCGCGCGGTGGGCGGCACGAGGTCGCGGCGGAACGCCTCCTCCCGCCAGAGGCGCATCAGCCTGGGCAGGGGGATGCGGACGGGGCAGACCTCCTCGCAGCGGCCGCAGAAGGTGGAGGCGTTGGGCAAGGGGTGCGCCTTCTCGATGCCGAGCAGTTGCGGGGTCAGCACCGAGCCCATCGGGCCGGGGTAGACCCAGCCGTAGCTGTGCCCGCCGGCCGCGAGGTAGACGGGGCAGTGGTTCATGCAGGCGCCGCACTTGATGCAGCGGAGCATCTCCTGGAAGGCGGTGCCCAGCATCTTGGTGCGCCCGTTGTCGAGGAGGACGACGTGGAACGCCTCCGGCCCGTCGAGGTCGCCTTTGCCCTTCGGCCCGGAGACCAGCGTCGTGTACGAGGTGAACTCCTGCCCGGTCGCCGAGCGGGCGAGGAGGCGGAGCAGGGTGAAGGCGTCCAGCATCCGGGGCACGAGCTTCTCGATCGTGGCGATCACGACGTGGACGCGGGGCAGGCCGTGGGTGAGTTCGGCGTTGCCCTCGTTGGTGACGGTGATCGCCGTGCCGGTCTCGGCGACGAGGAAGTTGGCGCCGGTGATCCCGACGTCGGCGTCCTGGTACTTCTGCCGCAGGACGCGCCTTGCGGCACCCACCATCTCCTCCGCCGTCTCCAGGCGCGGCCCGCCGAGTTCCTTTTGCATGATGCCCGCGATCTCGGGCTTCGTCAGGTGGACGACGGGGCCGACCAAGTGGCTCGGCGCCTGCCCCGAGACCTGGAGGATCCACTCGCCGAGGTCGGTCTCGACGGGGGTGAGGCCGTTCGCCTCCAGATACGGGTTGAGGGCGATCTCCTCCGTCACCATGCTCTTCGACTTCGTGACCGTCTTCGCGCCCGCCTCCTTGCAGATGTCGCGGACGACGGTCCTGGCCTCGGCGGCGTCGCGCGCCCAGTGCACCCGCCCGCCGTTCTCCTCGACCTTGGCCTCGAAGGCTTCGAGGTAGAGGTCGAGGTGGGCGAGGGTGTGGTTCTTGATGTCGCGGCCCCGGTCGCGGAGCGCCTCGAACTCGTCGAGGGCGAGCGCGGCCCGGCGGCGCGTCACCTGCCAGCCGCTGCGGATGCGCCCGAGCGCGTCCTGGAGGTCCGGGTTGGCGATGGCCTTCCGGGCGTTGTCCTTGAAGGCGAGCGCGGTCGGCTCCATTCCCCTACCTCCCCCCGATCGGTGCGCCGTCGGTCATCCCGGCCAGCACCTCGGCGACGTGGCGGGCCTCGACCTTGACCCCCCGCCGCTTCAGCCTTCCCGCCATGTTCATGAGGCAGCCCATGTCGCCGGCGAGCAGGAGATCGGCGCCCGACGCCGCGACGTCGTCCGCCTTGCGGTCGACCATCTGGGTCGAGATCGTCGGGTACTTGACGCAGAACGTGCCGCCGAAGCCGCAGCAAAGCTCGCTCTCGGCCATCTCGACGAGGTCGATCCCGGGCATCGCGGCGAGGAGGCGGCGCGGCTGCGCCTTCACCTTCATCTCGCGCAGGCCGGCGCAGCTGTCGTGGTACGTGACCTTGGCCGCGAGGTCGCCCGGCACCCCGGTCATGCCGCGCACGTCGACGAGGAAGCTGACCAGCTCGTGGCAGCGCGCGGCCAGATCCTCCGCCCGCGCGCGCCAGGAGGGGTCGCCCTCGAACAGCTCGGGCAGATGCTTCGAGAGCATCCCGGCGCAGGAGCCCGACGGCGCGACCACGTAGTCGTAGCCCTCGAAGGCCGGGATCAGCCCCTTGGCCAGCGCCTCGGTCGTCGCCCGGTCGCCGGAGTTGAACGCCGGCTGGCCGCAGCAGGTCTGGGCTTCCGGCACCTCGACGACGCAGCCCGCCGCCTCCAGCAGCCGCACGGCGGCAAAGCCCACGCTCGGCCGGAACAGGTCGACGAGGCAGGTGACGAACAGGGCGACGCGCGGGGACGAGGCGGGCATGGGCGAGGCGTTCGGCTCTTTTCGTTGGGGCGGGGCATCGGGGGCGGGAGGGGCAAGGTAGCCGAGATCAGCCGGCGGGGGCCAGCCCCTTCGGCAGGAGGATGTAGTAGCGGCCCGTGCTCTTCATAGGCCCGGCCATCCGCAGGGCGGCGTCGCCCGCCCCCCAGAACAGGTCGCCGCGCACGGGTCCCTTGATGGCGCCGCCGGTGTCCTGGGCGACGACGAGCCGGCGAAGGGGGGGCTCGTCCGGCAGGGGCGCCGCCGCTTCGAGCCACAGGGGCGCGCCGAGCGGGATGAAGGCCCTGTCGACGGCGAGCGAGCGGCCGGGCTCCAGCTGCACGCCCTGGGCGCCCAAGGGGCCGGCCGCCGGGTCGAGCCCGTCCTGGAGGCCGAAGAAGACGTAGGAGGGGTTCTTGTCCATGACCCCTTCCGCCTCGTCCGGGTGGGCGCGCAGCCAGTCGCCGATCGCCTGCATCGACATGGCGTCGGCCGGGATCGCGCCCGTCTCGATCAGGTCGCGGCCGATGGCGCGGTAGTCGCGGCCGTTCTGCCCGGCGTAGCCGACCCGCACCCGCCGCCCGTCCGGCAGCCCGACGACGCCGGAGCCCTGGATCTGGAGGAAGAACTTGGCGACGGGGTCGTCGACCCAGAGGAGGTCCAGGCCCCGGCCTTCGAGGGCGCCCCGCTCGATCTCGCCCCGGCTCCAGTAGGGGACGAGCCGGCCCTTTTCGACCCGGCCCTTCAGGCTGCGCCCGGCGAGGTCCGCGTTCCATAAGCCCAGGTCGGCCTCGATCAGGTCGTCCGGCGGGCGGTGGAGCGGGTAGGCGAAGCGGCCGTCGGGTTCGAGCGCGCCCTCGAGGACGGGCTCGTAGTAGCCGGTGAACAGGCCCCCGTTCCCGTCGTCGCCGACCCGCCAGGGGGTGAAACGGGCCTCGAAGAAGGCGCGGGCGCCCTCGGGCCCGGTCGTTCCCGCGGCCTCGCAGGCGTCCCGCCAGTCGCCGATGCGGCCCATCGCCGGAACCCGGCCCATCGCCACCGCGTCGTCGTAGCGCAGCATCCTGGTGCAGGACCGCCCGAAGGCGCGCAGCGCGGCATCCTGGTCGTCGGCCTCCCAGCCGTCGAGGTCGGCGAAGGCGGCGGGAGACAGGACAAGGCCCGGCGCCGCCTCGGGCGCGGGGGGACCTTCGCGCAGGGCAAGATAGAGGACGAGGGTGAGGGCTAAGGCCAGCGCCGAGGCCGCGAGGACGGGGGAGAGCGGCCAGGAACGGGTTGCCATCTCGATCGCGGCTCAGGCGGGGCTGCGGGTCTCGACCAGCTCCCAGTTCGGGTCCGGGCTCCTCGTGTCGCGCTCGAAGGTCCAGACGTCCAGGACCTCCTCGACGGACGAGGGGTCGCCCTCGACGATCTCGCCGGCGGCGTTCTTGACGACGCCGATCTGCTCGCTGCGGAAGCGCACGGCGATCCGGGCGCGCCTGCCGTTCATCCCGGCCTCGGCGATCTCGGCCCCCGGCACGGCGACGACCTCGGCGGCGTGGACCTCGCCCTTGGCCTCGCGCTCGGCGATGACCGCCTCGAAGCGCTCGAAGACGTCGGGTGCCAGCAAGGGGCGCAACGTCTCGCGCTCGCCCTTGGCGAACGCTTCGGTGATCAGGGTGAACGCACCCTTCGAGCCTTGCAGGAAGCCGTCAAGGTCGAAGCCGTGGTCGGCGAGCCGGATCGCGGCCAAGCCCTGCTTCGTCGCGGCGTCCGCCGGATCGGCGATGCGGCCCTCGGCGTCGAGGGACGCCGCCGCGAAGTCGGGCGCCGCCTTCGCGGGTGCCGGGACCGGCGCCCGCTCGACCCCGCTCGGCCGCTGCCGCTCCTGCCCCGTCTTCTTGCCGAGCACGCCGCGCAGGCGAAGGGCGATGAACGCCGCCACCATGGCGAACAGGATGATGTCAATGTAGGCGAAGCTGTCGGACATGGTTCCCGATCGTCACGGGCTGGCGTGGGCGGGTTAGGCGTGAACGCGGGTGGCGCCGCGCCGTTCCATCATCATATAAGGAGCCCACCCGGAAAACAAACTGGCTTTCCCCTTGCCCCTCGGTCTCATCCTCCTTCTCGTCTTCATCGCGGTGCCGATCGCGGAGATCGCGGTCTTCATCCAGGTGGGCGGCTTGATCGGCCTCGTGCCGACCCTTCTCCTCGTCCTGCTGACGGCGCTCGTCGGCAGCGTCCTCATCCGCGGGCAGGGCCTGCGCGTCCTGGGGCAGGCCAAGGCCGAGGTCGACCGGGGCCGGCCGCCGGTGCGGGAGCTGTTCACGGGCTTGTGCCTCGTCGTCGCGGGGATGCTCCTGCTCACCCCCGGCTTCGTCACCGACACGATGGGCTTCCTCCTCCTCCTGCCCCCCGTGCGCGAGGCCCTGCGGCGGCGCCTCGCGAAGGCGATCGAGGTCCAGGTCGTCCGAGGTGCCGGAGGGCAGGGTGCGGCACGACGGCGGGACGTGATCGAGGGCGAGTTCGAGGAGGTCGACCCGGCGGCCGAGGCGCTTCCGCCCAGGGGCGGCTGGGGCCGGCGCTGATGCACCTCGTCCGTCACGGCGAATCCGCCTGGAACCGGCGCTTCGGCCCGACCCGGATCGACCCCGGCCTCCGCGACCCCGGCCTCACGCCCGCGGGCGAGGCCCAGGCGCGGGAGGCCGCCGAACGCCTCGCCGGGCTCGGCGTCGTCCGCCTCGTCGCCAGCCCCTACCGGCGGACGCTGCAGACGGCGGCGCTGATCGCGGCGCGCCTCGGCGTGCCCGTCGCCGTCGAGCCGCTCGTGCGCGAGCGATGCGCCTTTTCCTGCGACCTCGGCAGCCCCCCCGCCGAGCTTGCCCGCGAATGGCCGGGCCTAGCACTCGAATCCCTGCCCGCCGTCTGGTGGGGCGGGCGGATCGAGAGCGAGGCCGCCCTTGAGCGGCGGTGCCGCGTCTTCTATGAGCGCGCGAGCGGGTGGCGGGACAGGGACGGGACGGCCGTCGTCTCGCACTGGGGGTTCATCCGCGCGCTCACGGGCAAGGCCGTCGGCAACGCCGAGATCGTGGGGGTGGCGTTCGAGGCGGACCCTCATCCCGGCCGGGCGCGGCCCGGCGAACGGACCGACCGGGCGCGGCCCGGCGAACAGCAAGAAGGATAGGCGAAGATGGCCGAAGGCGAAGATCAGGCGCAGGGCGCCGCCGGCGAGGCGCAGCAGTCGCCCCGCCTGTCGATCCTGACGCAGTACGTCAAGGACATGTCGTTCGAGAACCCGAAGGCGCCCCAGGGGCTCCAAACGGCGGCGCAGCGGCCGCAGATCGAGATCAAGGTCGACGCGGGTGCCCGGCCGATCGGCGAGGGCCAGTACGAGGTCGCCCTCCAGCTCAACATCGAGGCGAAATCGGCCGAGGCGACGGTGTTCCTGCTCGAACTCGCCTACGGCGGCGTGTTCGTGCTCGCCAACATCCCCGACGACAGCCTCCAGCCGCTCCTCCTCATCGAGTGCCCCCGCCTCCTCTTCCCCTTCGCGCGGCGGATCGTCGCCGACACGACCAGGGACGGCGGCTTTCCGCCCCTGATGATCGACCCGATCGACTTCGTCACCCTCTACCGGCGCAAGATCCAGGAGGCGCAGAGCCAGGCGCAGGCGGCGGAGGGGGACCCGAACCTCGGGCGGGCGTGAGGCCGGCGATGCCGACAATTTTAGCGAAATCCGCGACGATAGTTCGCCTTGAAGGCGTATTTCCGCTGGCAGCTAGTCAACCTAGAGGCTATAACCGTCCCGTGGTCATGGGTTCTTCCCCATGACATTCGACTTGAGGCGTTTCCTCCCTATCCAGCTTGCCCCGGCTTCGGCCGGGGCATTCTTTTGGCGATTGTATACTTGACTAACCAAGCGGGGGGAGCGGGTAGGTTCTTGGTCAAGGAGATAGCCCTTTGTCCGTCCTGTCCGCGCCCCGCTTCCACGATCCCGTCGCCGCGCTTGAGCACGTCGAGGCGATGCTGTGGCCGGACGGCCCCACCTGCCCCCATTGCGGTGCTGCGGATCGCTTCTACACCCTGAAGGGCAAGAGCACGAAGCCCGGCGTCCGCAAGTGCGGCCACTGCCTGAAGCTGTTCACCGTCACGGTCGGGACGGGCATACTCACTAGCGGCG
>JAGRGG010000049.1 GCA_020445645.1 Geminicoccaceae bacterium
CCGCAGCGCGACGGCGGCACCCACCTCGCGGGCTTTCGCACCGCCCTTACCCGGACGGTCAACAAGTACGCGGAGGATACGGGGCTCTTGAAGCGCGACAAGGTGCAGATCACCGGCGAGGACATGCGCGAAGGGCTGACGTGCGTGCTCGCCGTCAAGATGCCGGACCCGAAGTTCTCCTCGCAGACCAAGGACAAGCTGGTCAGCTCCGAGGTGACGCCGGTCGTGCAGAACCTGATCGCGGAAGGGCTCGGGCGCTGGTTCGAGGAGCACCCGGCCGAGGCCAGGATCATCCTGGGCAAGGTCGTCGACGCGGCCTCGGCCCGGGAAGCGGCAAGGCGGGCGCGCGAGCTGACCCGCAGGAAGGGGGCGCTCGACGTCGCCAACCTGCCGGGCAAGCTCGCCGACTGTCAGGAGCGCGACCCGTCCAAGGCCGAACTCTTCATCGTCGAGGGCGACAGCGCCGGGGGCTCGGCGAAACAGGGCCGGGACCGGGCGACGCAGGCGATCCTGCCCCTTCGCGGCAAGATCCTCAACGTCGAGCGGGCGAGGCTCGACAAGGTGCTGGGCAGCCAGGAGATCGGCACCCTCATCACGGCATTGGGCACCGGCATCCGCGACGACTTCGACTTGGCGAAGCTGCGCTACCACCGCATCGTCATCATGACCGACGCCGACGTCGACGGCTCGCACATCCGCACCCTCCTCCTCACCTTCTTCTACCGTCACCTGCCCGAGATCATCGACGCGGGACACCTCTTCATCGCCCAGCCGCCGCTCTACAAGGTGAAGCGGGGGCAGAAGGAACGCTACCTGAAGGACGACGCGGCGCTCGAAGCCTATCTCGTCGAGAGCGGCACCGACGACGCGACGTTCGTCGCTCATGATGGCACAAGGATCGAGGGCGAGGCGCTTTTTGGCCTCGTCGGCCGCCTGCGCGCGGCGCGCGGACTCGCGCAGGGGCTCGCCCGGCGCCTGCCGTTCGGGCTCGTCGAGGCGGTGGCGCTCGGCGGCGGGCTCGACGAAGCGGCGCAGGCCGACCGGGGGGCGACACTCGCCTTCGCCCAAGAGGTGGCGCGGCGCCTCAGCGGCAAGGGCGGCGGCTGGACCGTCCATACCGCGAGCGAAGGCGACCTCGTCTTCCATCACCAGCGGGGCGAGCGGCGCGAGCGGCACCGGGTCGAGCTTGCCCTTCTCCGCAACCCCGACATGCGCCGCCTCGTTGAGGCGGTGGCCCCCGTGCGCGACCTGTTCGCCGAGGCAGGCTCGCTCGTCCGCAAGGAGCAGGAGGTACCGGTCTCAAGCCCCGTCGGGCTCGTCGACGCCGTGCTCGCGCTCGGCCGCAAGGGGCTCGGCATCCAGCGCTACAAGGGGCTGGGCGAGATGAACCCGGAGCAGCTCTGGGAAACCACCCTCGACCCCGTGCAGCGCTCGCTGATCCAGGTGCGGGCCGACCACGCCGACGAGGCCGACGAGATCTTCACGACCCTCATGGGCGACGTGGTCGAGCCCCGGCGGGAGTTCATCCAGAGCAACGCCCTTCGGGTCGTCAACCTCGACGTATGAGGCAGGCCCCTGCCCTCGCCCTCCTTTTCCTCCTGCTCGCCGGATGCCAGGCCGTGGCCGACGATCCCGCCCCCCTCGATCCCCTGACCCTGGCGCGCACGGGCAGGCCGAACGACGCCCTTCTCTGCCCGAAGGGCGAGGGGTGCGCCGCCGAACCCGACGGCGAGGTGCCCTGGTACCCCGTCGACCCCGCCGCCCTCCTCGAGGCGTGGCGGGCGGTCCTGGAGGCGACGCCCCGCGTCGACCTCGACCGGGACGCGGGCGGGAACCGCCTTGCCGGCGCCGCGCGGAGCCGTGTCTTCGGCTTCGTCGACCGCTTCGCCGTCCGGGTCGTCGGGGACGTGGGCCGGTCGAGCTATGTGGCCTACAGCCGCGCGCTCCAGGGCTACTACGACTTCGGCGTCAACAAGCGGCGCCTGGAAGGCTGGCGGGGGACGGTTGCGGCCCGCCTTCCCCCGCCTTCGCCCTGAGGCGGGGGAACCGGTCCGGCCGTTTCCGGTTTCATTCCTAGGACTTCGTGCAACAAGGGAAGATCCTCATGAACTGGGACCGGATCGAGGGCAACTGGAAGCAGGCCGTCGGCACCGTGCGGCAGAAGTGGGCGAAGCTCACCGACGACGACCTGGAACTCGTCAGGGGCAAGCGGGAGGCGCTGTCGGGGCGCATCCAGGAACGCTACGGCATCGGCAAGGACGACGCCGAAAAGCAGATCGACTCCTGGCTCGCCGACGACGAGGCGGCCGGGCGGATCTGACCGCCCTACGTCAATAGAAGCAGCAGAGCAGCTTCATCTCGACCGTCCCCGCGGCCCCCTTGGCGTCGCCGTTGCCGAAGCCGGCCTGGAAGCGCACGGCGAGGCGGTCGATCGGCATGTCGTGGGCGACGAGGTAGTCGACGACGCTGCCGAGGCGGACGAGCGCCGTCTCCCAGGCGGTGACGGCGACTCCCCCGTTCGCCGCCGCCTCGCCCGCCTGCCCTTCGATGACGATGACCCAGTCCCGCCCGGCCGGGATGGTGCCGATCACCTTGGCGAGTTCGACGACGGAGCGGTTGAGCTGGCCGCGCAGGCGGTCGTCGAGGTCGGTGCGCTCCGGGGGGAAGGCGATCTCGGCGTGGAAGACGTAGCCGCCTTCCCGCCCCTGCTTGCCGAAGCCGCCGAGCGCGTTCTCGAGGTTGATGAAATTGGCGCTGCGGTAGCGGGCGCGCACGTCGGCCTGATCGCGCACCGCGGCGTCGAGCCGCTCGTGCGCCTCGGCGAGCAGCTGGCCGCGCTCCTCGACCTGCCGCCGCGCCGCCCATAGCGAGGCGAGGCTCAGGATAACCGTGACTGCCAGCACCGCGCTGAGGACCGGCCAGAGCAGGCGCGGGCTCACCAGCCCGCCGAGGAGCAACCGGACGATCCTGCCCCCGCCGGCGCCGGAAGGCGCTTGCAGCGCCTCGGCGTCGTAGCGCAGCCGCTTCCTCGGGTCCCGCAGCACCTCGTAGGCCTCGCGGAGCCTGTTGAAGCGGTCGGCGTCGTCGGGCCGGCTGCTCCTGTCGGGGTGGAGGACCATCGCTTGGCGGCGGAAGGCTTGGCGCACGTCGTCGGGCGTGGCGTTGCGCCGGACGCCGAGGGTCGCGTAGTAGCCGTGCGGGTCGTCTGCCGCCGTCATGTCCCGTCCAAGGAAGCCATCGCCCCGATGCCAAGGACGGACTATACCCAAGGGGAGTGGCCCCAGGAAGCCCAGGCGGGGGCCGTCCGGGTGGTTCGCCGCATCGGGGTGCCGCCGTCGCGCAGAGAGGGAGGAGACCCATGACCCATTTCGCCTTCGAGGGGTGCGCCATCGCCTGCACCGAGGACGGCGCGCCCGACGCGCCGCCCGTCCTCTTCTCGAACTCGCTGACGAGCGACCTGTCGATGTGGGAGCCGCAGGTGGCGATGCTCCAGTCACGCTTTCGCATCCTGCGCTACGACAATTCCGGTCACGGCGCTTCCGAGAGCATCGGGCGCGACCTGTCGATCGAGGATCTCGCAGGCGTGGCGCTCGGCGTGCTCGACCATTACGGCGTCGAGCGCGCCGACTTCCTGGGATTGTCGATGGGCGGGATGGTCGGGATGCACTTGGCCGCGCACGAGCCCTCCAGGATCAACCGCCTCGTCGTCGCCAACACGGGCGCCTATTTCCCGAGCAAGGACCCTTGGAACGACCGCATCCGCACGGTCGTCGAGCACGGGATCGCGCCCATCATCGACAGCATCCTGGAGCGCTGGTTCACCCCCGCCTTCGCCGAGGCCGAACCCTACGCCGTCGAGGGCGCCCGCAAGATGATGTTCCGCGTCGACCCCGAGGGCTACGTCGGCTGCGTTGCCGCCGTGCGCGACGTGGACCTGCGCGCCGACCTCGCCCGAATCGAGCGCCCCACCCTCGTCATCGTCGGCAAGGCCGACCCCGTCACCCCGCCGGCGATGGGCGAAGCCATCGCCGGGGCGGTGCCGGGTGCCAAGCTCGTCGCCCTCGACGCCTCGCACCTCTCGAACATGGAGCGCGGCCGCGAGTTCAGCGAAGCGGTACTGGATTTCCTCGCCGCCTGAAGAAGGAACGACCACGATGCAGGACGACCACGTCTACAAGGTGATGGAGATCGTCGGCTCGTCGCGGACGGGCCTGGAGGACGCGATCCAGACGGCGCTGGTACGCGCCGGCCAGTCGATCAAGCACCTGCGCTGGTTCGAGGTGAAGGACATCCGCGGCCACGTCGAGGACGGCAAGGCCGCGCACTATCAGGTGACGCTGCGGATCGGGTTCCAGGTGGAGTAGGTCACGCCCCCGCCCCCTCGGCCCCCGTCCGCAAAAGGCGGTCGCGCAGGCGGACGATGGCGAAGGGGTTCTTCAGGATGGCGAGGCGTTCCGGGCGGGTCAGGGTGGCCATGAGGCCCGACTCGGGGGGCACCTCCTCGATCTTGAGAAGGGCCGTCGCCAAGGCGAGGTCCATCTCGCCGGGGCGGCGGGCGGTGCCGGGGTCGAGCCACGCGACGTGGCGCTGGACGTGCTCGGGCGAGGTGGCGAGGGCGTCGAGGCGCAGCGTCGCCTCGTCGACGACGGGGCCTTCGGCGACAAGCTCGGCGGCGCGGCGGACGACGTTCGGGGGGTCGGCCTCCTCGGGCGTGAGGAGGAGGCCGAGGCGGCGAAGGGCGCGGCCGACCCTGGCGTTCGCCATCAGGGCCGAGAGGGGGATCGCCAGGAGAAGGCCGACGAGCGCCGGCGACATCCAGGCGAGCAGCGGCCAGGAGATGGCGCCCGCCGCCGCCGCGAGGAGCAGTCCCACGATGACGTGGTTGCGGTGGAAGCGCAGCAGCGCCGCCCAGGGCACCCGGCCGTCGCCTCTTTGCTGCGGGCGCCAGCCGCTGTCCTTGCGCAGGAGGATCTCGACGACGGCGCGGGTCTGGGTGAGCATAAGGATGGGGGCGATCAGCGCCGAGAGGAGGGTCTCGATGATGAGGCTCAAGGTCGGGCGGACGACCCCGTTGCCCCGGACCATGAAGACGACGAGGCCCAGCGCCTTGGGCAGGAGGAGGACGCCCATCGTCAGGCCGAACAGCATGGCGGCGCGCTCGGCGTCCATGACGGGCCAGCGGGGGAACAGGGCGAACTCGTCCGGGAAATAGTCGGGCGGGATGAAGTAGCCCTGGAGCGCCAGCGCCATGCCGACCAGGAGGAAGACGAGCCAAAGGGGCGAGGCAAGGTAGGAGAAGGCGCCCCAGAGCATGTGCAGGCGGCTCAAGGGGTGGAGCCCCTTGGCACCGACCACCTTCATGTGCTGCATGTTGCCCTGCGCCCAGCGGCGGTCGCGGACGACGAGGTCGATGATCGTGGACGGACTGTCCTCGTAGCTGCCCTCGAGGTCGGTGGCGAGCCTGACCCCGTAGCCGGCGCGGCGGATAAGCGCCGCCTCGACGAAGTCGTGGCTCAGGATGTGGCCGCCGAAGGGGGGCCTGCCCGGCAGGTCGGGGAGACCGGCATACCCTGCGAACGCCTTCATCCGGATCACGGCGTTGTGGCCCCAGTAGTTCGAGGCGTCGCGGTGCCAGAAGGCGAGACCCGCCGCGACGACCGGGCCGTAGACGCAGGTGGCGAACTGCTGGAGGCGGCCGAGCAGGGTGTTGCGGCCGACGAGGCGGGGCACGGTCTGGATGAGGCCGAGGCCGGGCTCGGCCTCCATCCGCCGGACGAGTTCGATGATCGTTCGCCCCCGCATCAGGCTGTCGGCGTCGAGGACGATCATCTGCTGGTAGCCGCCGCCCCAGCGGCGGCAGAAGTCGGCGACGTTGCCGGCCTTGCGGGCGTCGTTGCGCAGGCGGTGGCGGTAGTAAACGCCGGACGGGAGGGAGGCTTCGCGCAGGCGCTCGAAGGCCGCCTCCTCGGCGAGCCACACCTCGGGGTCGGTCGTGTCGGAGAGGAGGAAGAGGTCGAAGCGGTCGCCCGCCTGGGTGCGGGCAAGGTCCTCCAGGATCGCCCGCGCCGCCGCCGTCACCTCCCAGGTGTTCTCGTTGTACATGGGCAACAGGAGGGCCGTGCGCGCCTCGGGCAGGTAGGCCCGGTGCAGGCGGGGCTTTTGCAGGAGGAGGTGGAAGAAGCCGAAGACCGAAGAGACGCCGTTCGTCACGATCCAGGCCATGTTGACCGCGAACAGGACGAGCATCGCCCATTCGAGCAGGGTCATCCCGCCGACGTCGAGGACGCCGTACATCTCGCGGCAGAGCCACGCGGTGAGGACGGCGGACCCCGCGAGGACGGCAAGGCGGTTGGCGAGGCCCTGCAGGTCGATGAAGGGCCGCGCCACGGCGGGTTCGGGCCGCTTTCCGAGGGGCTGCACCGGCATCTCGATCGGATTCTCGGGCGGCATCGAGGGCGTCGTCGCCTCCTCGGTGCCCGCATCCACGACGAGCCTGAGCGACGAGGTCAGGCGGTCCATCGGTAGACCCAGCTCTCGCCGAACAGCTTGCCGTCCCGCTTGAGGTCGACCCGGCACTCGATCAGGGGCTCGCCGGCTGGGTCGAGTTCGAGGCTCACCCGGAGCCCGCCAGTTTCGTGGTTGGTGCGCAGGACGACGTTGTTGAAGGCGCCCTTGCTCGCCGAGGCCGCGACCTCGACTTCCTCCGCCTTGAGCGCGGGGCCGTCGCCGAGGTAGGCGTAGTCGAGGACGAAGCGCCGCCAGTTCGCCTGCGAGCCCTGCCCCGTCAGCGTGCGGGTGACGACGGGGCCGTCGGGGCGCTTCGGCACGTCCCAGCCCCAGTAGAGACGGTAGGTGAAGGTGATCTCGGCCCCGGCGGCGAGGCCCTGGTCGGGGCGCCAGAAGGCGACGATATTGTCGTGGACCTCGGCGTCGGTGGGGATCTCGACGAGGACGACGGCGCCCTTCTGCCAGTCGCCGATCGGCTCGACCCAGAGGCTCGGACGCCTGTGGTAGAGGGCCTCCAGATCCTCGAACTCGTTGAAGCGGCGCTCGCGCTGCATGAGGCCGAAGCCCTTGAGCCCGAGGTCGACGAAGGCGCTCACCTGGAGCGCGGACGGGTTGCGCAAGGGGCGCCAAAGCCACTCGTCGCGCCCGTTCCAGATCAGCAGGCCGTCGCTGTCGTGGACGCTCGGGCGGAAGTCGTTGAAGCCCGTGGCCGTCTTCTCGTCGAACAGGAACATCGAGGTGAGGGGGGCGAGCCCGACCCCCTTGATGTCGCGCCGCGCGAAGAGCTGCGCCTCCACGTCCATGACGGTCATGTCGCCGGGGGCGATCGTGAAGCGATAGGCGCCCGTCGTCGAGGCCGAGTCCAGGAGCGCGTGGACGATGAGGCGGTCGGTGTCCGGCCGCTCGACCCAAAAGGCGCGGAAGAAGGGGAACTCCTCGCCCTCGGCCTCGGCCGTGTTGATGGCGAGCCCGCGCGCCGAGAGGCCGTAGACCTGCCCCCTCGCCACCGCCCTGAAGTAGCTGGCGCCGGCGAAGACGGCGAACTCGTCCCAGTAGTCGGTGCCGTTCAGGTGGGTACGGGCGCGAAAGCCGGCGAAGTCCAGCGCCGCGTCCGGCGCCGGCATCGGCACCCCCTCGGCGAAGGTGAACAGGTCCGGCCTGTAGACGAGCTTCTCGGCCATGCCGTCGGCGACGGTGAAGACCTCGACCGAGACGTTGTAGATGAAGCCCGAATGGAGGAGGTCGACGGTGAAGGGGGAATCCGCCCCGGCCCAGAGCCGGTTCTCCGCCTTGTAGCGGATGCCCTGGTACTGCGAGTAGCCGATCTGCGCCAGCTCCTTCGGCACGGGCGGCTCCGGCCACTTGAAGGGCTCGGCGGCGAGCTGCCGGGCGAGGGCTATTACGGAAGAGCGGCTGAAGGGAGTCTTGTCCTCCGCCCATGCCGCCCCGCCGGGCAGGAATGCCCCGCCGGCCAGCGTCGCCCCGGCCAGCGCCGCCATGCCCGCCGTGAAGCCGCGCCTCGGCATCGTCACCATCATGCTCGCGTTCCACCCTTGCGGCCGGACAACGTCCTCGTCACGTCACGACCTTTCTCGAAGGTGGTACACGGAATGAAAGGCCAACGCGATGCTGCAATGCATCGCGAACGCCGCACGTCGGTGCGTCGAGCGGGCCTGTCAGGGCAACCCTCATGCGGCAACGGCGGTCCCACACCCTGGCCAGCCCCTCGCGGTCCGGCGCTTTTCTCGGTATAACTAATATCCTTACAGTCAAGAGACCATAAGGTTCCAACGGGTGCCGGCGTGGGTCGAAACGATGCTGGCGGTGGCGTCCCGGGTGGGTAATACGTACCCTGATGCAGATATGAACCCGATCCCCGACTCCGACGACCCCTTCACCGTCCTGGCGCCGCCCCGGCCGTGCCGGACGGGACCGCTCGCGGGCGTCGGCCTCGCCGTCAAGGAGACGATCGCCGTGGCGGGGCTGCCCTGGCACGGCGGGTCGAAGGCGCTCGAAGGGCGGATCGCCCGGGCCGACGCGCCCGCCGTCGCGGATCTGCGGGGCGCCGGGGTCGGCGTCGTCGGCCTCACCCGCTGCGACACGCTCGGCTTCGGGGTGACGACGCCGACGCTGCGCCACCCGTCGGCGCCCGGCCGCAGCGTCGGCGGGTCGAGCGGCGGGGCGGCGGCGGCCGTACTCCTCGGGCGGGCGGCGCTCGGCCTCGGCACCGACACGGGCGGAAGCTGCCGCATCCCCGCCGCCTGCTGCGGCCTGTTCGGGCTGAAGCCGAGCCGGGGGCTCGTGCCCCTGGCGGGGATGATGCCGATGGCGCCGGGCCTCGATCACGCGGGGTTCATCGCGGCACGGCTTCCCCTGATCCGCCGCGCCCTCGCCGTCTTCGACGCCAAGGGCGCGGCGCCGCATCCGCGGCTCGCCGTCGACCGGGAGGCCCTCGCCGCCGCCGAGCCTTCGGTGCGGGACGCGCTCGACGCGGCACTCGCCCGGCTGGTCGCGGCGGGCCACCGCCTTTGCCCCGTCCGCCTGCCGGGCGAGCCCCTTTGGCGGGCGGCGCACGGCGTCATCGTCTGCCGGGCGGCGCTGGAAGTCTGGGGCCGGACGCGGCGGGACGGCCTGCCGCCGCGCCTGCTGGCGGCCCTGGACCGGGGTGCCGCCCTCAAGCCGAGGGACGCGGCCCTGGCCCTGAAGGCGCAGACGGCGTGCACGGCGGCGGTCGACGGCCTGTTCGAGCGTGCCGACCTCCTCCTTCTGCCGACCCTCGCCGTGCCGCCGCCGCCGCAGCGGGCGAACGTGGTGCCGGTCGGCGGGCACCGCCGCGACGTGGTCGCAGCCCTCACGCTGTACACCGGCCTCTTCAACCTCACGGGCCACCCGGCGCTCGCCGTGCCCGTCGCGCACCCGGGCACGCCCCTGCCGGCGAGCCTGCAGATCGTCGCCCCCCTGGGCGCCGACCTTGCTCTGGTCGACGCCGTCCGAGGCCTCCTTCCCCTCCTCGATCCGGACGGCCCGGATCCGGACGAAGATGGCGGGCCTTTCCATGCCAAGGCGGGCGGTGCATAGTCGCCGCATCCCGCTTGGCCACGCCCGCCAACGTCCGCCATGAACGACATCGCCGCCGCCTTCGCCCTCGCCCTCGCCCTGATCCGCGCCGCCGACCCCGACCTCGTCGAGATCGTGGCCTTGTCCCTGCGCGTCAGCCTCACCGCCGTGGCGCTCGCCTGCCTCGTCGGCCTGCCGCTGGGCGCGGCGCTCGCCGTGCTGCGCTTTCGGGGCAGGGGCGCCCTCGTCCTTCTCGTCAACGTCCTCATGGGCCTGCCCCCGGTCGTCGTCGGCCTCCTCGTCTACCTTTTCCTCTCGCGCTCGGGACCGCTCGGGGCCTTCGGCCTCCTCTACAGCCCGAGCGCCATGATCCTGGCGCAGTTCGTCCTCGTGACGCCGATCGTCGCCGCCATCGCCCGGCAGGTGGTCGCCGACCTCCACGCCGAGTACGACGAGCAGTTCCGTGCCTGGGGGATCGGGCCCTGGCGGCGCGTCGGCACCCTCCTCCACGAGGGGCGCCACAGCCTGCTCACGGCCGCGCTCGCCGGGTTCGGAAGGGCGATCGCCGAGGTCGGCGCCGTCATCATCGTCGGCGGCAACATCGACCACGCGACCCGGGTGATGACGACGGCGATCGCGCTCGAAACCTCGAAGGGCGACCTCGCGCTTGCCCTGGCACTCGGCCTCCTCCTCCTCGGCCTCGCGTTCGCCGTCAATACCCTGGCGATGGTCCTGCGTCACGCCGAGCGGGGCCGCGCCCATGCCTGAACTGGTCTCGCCGAAGCCGAAGCCGCCCCCGCCCGCGTCGCCGCTCCTGCCGCTCCGGGTCGAGGGCCTCTGCTACGAGCAGGGCAGGCAACGCCTCCTGGACGGGATCGACGCCACCGTCGAGCACCCCGGCTGCACGGTGATCCTGGGGCCGAACGGCGCCGGCAAGACCCTTCTCCTCCGCCTCCTGCACGGGCTCCTCGTCCCCAGCGCCGGCAGGATCCTCTGGGCGTCGGGGCCGCAGAGCGAGGCCCTTCGCCGCCGGCAGGCCATCGTCTTCCAAAGGCCCGTCCTCCTGCGACGCTCGGCCGCCGCCAACATCGACTACGTGCTCAGGGCGCGGGGCTTCCCGAGGGCCAAGCGGCCGGGCCGGATCGCCGACCTCCTGGCGCTCGCCGGGCTGGACGACAGGGCGGCGCGCCCGGCGCGGGTTCTCTCGGGCGGCGAGCAGCAGCGCCTCGCCCTCGTCAGGGCGCTCGCCCTCGAACCCGACGTGCTCTTCCTCGACGAGCCGACGGCGAGCCTCGACCCCGCCTCCACCCTTGCGATCGAGCGGCTGATCCGCCTCGCCCAGGGGCGGGGGGTCAAGTCCTTCCTCGTCACCCACGACATCGGGCAGGCAAGGCGCCTCGCCGACGAGGTGCTCTTCCTCCACCACGGCCGGCTCGACGAGCAGGCGGCGGCGAAGCCCTTCTTCAAGGCGCCGGGGTCCAGCCGCGCGCGGGCCTACCTCGACGGGCGGCTCGTGCTGTGACGCCCTACGCGTACCGCCCGCCCCGCTCCAGCACCTCGATCTGGTAGCCGTCCGGGTCGCTGACGAAGAAGAAGCGGGCGAGCGGGCGGCCGCCGTAGGCGAGGGACTTGATGTCGCGCGGCGCCACCCCCGCCATCGTCAGCCGCTCGTGCTCGCCCTCCAGGTCGTCGGTCGAGAAGGCGAGGTGGCCGTAGCCCTCGCCGTGGGGGTAGGGGTCCTCGCGGCCCCGGTTCGTCGTCAGCTCCAGCTCGAAGCCGTTCCCGGCGTTGCGGAGGTAGGCGAGGGTAAATCCCTCCATCTCGTAGCGGTCGGCCACGTCGAGCCCGAAGGCGTTGCGGTAGAAGGCGATCGAGCGGTCCAGGTCGAGCACCCGCAGCATCGTGTGGATCATCTTCAGCATCGCTTCGCTCCCGTTGCCCCGCCGACCGCCGGCTTCGCGCCGCGACAGAGCGATCGCCGGAGATGAAGGTTCCCGGAAAGCCGAAAAAACGCGCGTCCCCCATTCGGGGAACGCGCGCTGAAGGGGGAGCCGAGGCAAGGGAGCGTTCAGCCCCTGTAGGCCGGCATGTCCTTGAGCTGGGACTTGGTCATGTCGACCGTGTAGCCCTTCCTGCCGCTCCCCGCCGGTTGCAGGTCGGTGGCGGCGAGGGCGACGGTCTTGCCGCCGAAGCCGAGAAAGCCGCCGACCTTGACGAGCGCCTCGTCGGGCCTCTGGGCCGACCCCTTCACGATGCCGGTGATCTCGCCGACCCTGTCGCCCGCACGGTCCGTCACCTCCTGGCCCACCATCGAGTCGGGGGCGGTGGGGGCGTAGACGGCCTCGACGGCCGCGTCGCCGTTGGGGTGCTCGTGCATCTGGAAGTCCCGCGTCCGGGCGTCCGGGGTCTGGCCGGGGGTGAGGTGGTTCGCCCGCGCCGCCGAGAGGTCGTCGCGGCCCATCGACGTCACAGCGGGGTTGCCGGCGTTGGGACCGATGGTGTCGTCCGCGAAGGCGATCGCCGGGACGCCCATGAGCAGCGCCAAGGCCGAGGCCGTGCCGAGGAAAAACGTGCGCATCTTCATCACTCCGAGGACTTGGCGGGGATCCGCCCGCCACATCCGCTCGCGTCGGGCTTGGCGTTATCGCGGATGCGGCCCAACAACCTCGGGGCCGACCCCGCCGTTCCGGACGTGGCCGGGAGTTCATCGCGGGTTAGACAACCTTAATCCGTCGCTTGTATCATCCCCGAAGAACGCCCGGAACGGGCGCGGCTTGGCAGTCCGCTTGCCGGTAAGGACGTTGCCGCCCCACGTTCCCGACCTCGAATGGAGCCCCGCATGGCCGCCCGCCCCATCCTCGTCCTCCTCGCCGCAGCGATGCTCGCCGGCTGCACGAACGACCCCGACGCCGGCGCCTTCGGCTACGGGCGCAAGGAGAGCGTCGGCGGCGTGCTGGGCGCCCTCGGCGGCGCCGCGGCCGGGGGTGCGCTCGGCAACATCGCCGGCGGCGGCGGCTCCAACCGCTACGAGATCGCGGTCGGCTCGGCCTTGGGCGCCCTCTTCGGCGGCATGGCGGGCTCCAGCGTCGGCGCCAGCCTCGACGACGTCGACCGGATGCGGATGGGCCGCAGCTTCGGGCAGGCGATGACCGCCCCCGTCGGCACCCAGATCACCTGGGACAACCCGGGCAGCGGCCACTCCGGCTACACGACCACCCAGCGCGGCGGCACCGACGCCTACGACCGCCGCTGCCGCGAGTACGAGACCGGCATCACGGTCGGCGGGCGGCCGCAGACGATGGTCGGCATCGCGTGCCAGAACCCCGACGGGACGTGGTCGCCGCCGTCGTAGGTTACGCTTCGCGTCCGCTGGCGCGGAGCGTTCACAGACCTATCGCCCGCCCCGTCTCCGGGTCGAACAGGCACAGCGCCCGCGCCGGCACAGTCCCGTACAGCCGGTCGCCCTGCTTCGCGCGCAGGATGCCGGGTGCGCGGACGACGAGGGGGGCGTCGGTGCCTTCCAGGGTGCCGTGGATCACGGTGTCGGCGCCCAGCGCCTCGACGAGGCGGACCAGGAGGGGGAGTCCCTCGCCCGCGAGGGTGAGGTGCTCCGGGCGGACGCCGAGGAGGATTGGGCGGCCGGGCTCGGCGGTCGTGCCGGGCGGCAGGGGGATGCGTCGGCCGGCCACCTCGACGGCGTCGCCCTCGCCCCGGGCGGGCAGGGTGTTCATCGGCGGCGAGCCGATGAAGCCGGCGACGAACAGGCTTTCCGGACGCTCGTAGACGTCGAGCGGGGCGCCGATCTGCTCGACCCGGCCGGCATTGAGGACCAGGAGGCGGTCGCCCAGCGTCATCGCCTCGACCTGGTCGTGGGTGACGTAGACCCCGGTGGCGTTCAGGCGGGTCTGGAGGTCGCGGACCTCCTGGCGCATCTGGACGCGCAGCTTGGCATCCAGGTTGGAGAGCGGCTCGTCGAAGAGGAAGGCCGCGGGCTCGCGGACGATGGCGCGGCCCATCGCCACCCGCTGGCGCTGCCCGCCCGAGAGCTGGCGGGGCTTGCGGGCGAGAAGGTCGGCAAGGCCAAGCGTCGCCGCGGCGCCCCGGACGCGGCGGTCGATCTCGGGCCGCTCCATGCCCCGGTTCCTCAGCCCGTAGGCCATGTTGTCGAAGACGCTCATGTGCGGGTAGAGGGCGTAGGTCTGGAAGACCATGGCGATGTCGCGCTCCATCGGCTCCAGGTCGTTGACGACCCGGCCGCCGATGCGGATCTCGCCGCCGCTCACCCGTTCGAGGCCGGCGACGCAGCGGAGCAGCGTCGACTTGCCGCAGCCGGACGGCCCCAGGATCACGAGCATCTCGCCGTCCCCGACGGCGACCGAAACGTCGTGCAGCACGTGGGTGGTCCCGAAGGACTTGCTCACCCGCTCGATCGTCACTTCAGCCATTCATGGGCGCCATGCGGGGGCTCACTTCTCGGTCTCGATCAGGCCCCGGACGAAGAGCCGCTGCATGGCGACGACGACGACGACGGGGGGGAGGAGGGCCAGGATGGCGACGGCGGTGATGTGGTGCCATTCGGGCTCGTTCTCGGCGGCGACGGACATGCGCTGGATCGCCATGACGATCGTGTTCATGGAGGGGTCAGTCGTGATGAGGAGCGGCCAGAGGTACTGGTTCCAGCCGTAGATGAAGAGGATGACGAACAAGGCCGCGATGTTGGTGCGGGAGAGCGGCAGGACGATGTCCTTGAAGAAGCGGACGGGGCCGGCGCCGTCGACGCGGGCGGCCTCGGCCAGCTCGTCCGGGATCGTCAGGAAGAACTGGCGGAAGAGGAAGGTCGCGGTCGCGGACGCGATGAGCGGCAGGATGAGCCCGGTGTAGGAGTTGAGGATGCCGAGCTGGGCCGCGACCCGGTAGGTCGGCAGGATCCGCACCTCCACCGGCAGCATGAGCGTCATGAAGATGATCCAAAAGGCCGTCATCCTCAAGGGAAAGCGGAAGTAGACGATGGCGTAGGCGGAGAGGATCGAGATCGCGATCTTGCCGACCGCGATGCCGAGCGCCATGACGAGCGAGTTCAGCATCATCGGCCCGACGGGGCCGCTGCTGGCGCGCTCCAGGCCCCGGCCGAGGACGGCGCCGTAATTGTCGAGGACGTGCGCGCCCGGCAGCATCGGCACAGGCGCGCGCAGCACGTCGGCGGGCGCCTGGGTCGAGGCCATGAAGACGACGTAGATCGGCAGCATGACGAGGACGACGCCCAGGATCAGGACGAGGTGCGCCATGAGCGTGTAGAGGGGCCTGTTCTCAACCATACTGCACCCGGCGCTCGACGAGGCGGAACTGGACGGCGGTGAGGAGGACGACGATCCCCATGAGGACCACCGACTGCGCCGCCGACGAGCCCAGGTTGAGGCCGACGAAGCCGTCGGCGTAGACCTTGTAGACGAGGATGTTGGTCGCCTGCGCCGGCCCGCCCCGGGTCACGGCGTCGATGATGCCGAAGGTCTCGAAGAAGGCGTAGACGACGTTGACGACGAGGAGGAAGAACGTCGTCGGCGAGAGGAGGGGGAAGACGATGGTCCAAAAGCGCTTGCCCGGCCCCGCTCCGTCGATCGCCGCCGCCTCGACGAGCGAGCGCGGGATCGCCTGCATCCCGGCGAGGAAGAAGAGGAAATTGTAGGAGACCTGCTTCCAGGCGGCGGCGATGACGACGAGGAGCATCGCCTGATTGCCCCAGATCTGGTGGTTCCAGGCGATCCCGACCTTGCCCAGGAGCCACGCGACGACGCCGACGGCGGGGCTGAACATGAAGAGCCACAAGACCCCGGCGATCGCGGGCGCCACGGCGTAGGGCCAGATGAGGAAGGTCTGGTAGACGAAGCGCCCGCGCAGGACGTGATCGGCCATCGCCGCCAGCAGCAGGGCGACCCCCAGCCCCAGGGCCGCGACGCCGAGGCTGAACACCACCGTCACCTTCAGGCTGTGCAGGTATTCGGGGCTGTGGAACAGGGCCTGGAAGTTCTCGAACCAGACGAACTGGGTCGAGAGGCCGAACGGGTCTTCCACGAGCATCGACTGCCAGAGCGCCTGCCCCGCCGGCCACAGGAAGAAGACGAAGGTGACGGCGAGCTGCGGGACGAGGAGGAGGGCCGGCAGGAGCCAGCCCTTGAAGGTGACGTTCTTGTGCATGGCGGTGCCGCGCCGGGGCGGGCGCGCGGCGGGCCGCGCCCCCTGCCCCGCCCGCCTACTGGTTCTGCCGCTCGAACTGGCGAAGGAGGTCGTCGCCGCGCGAGACGGCGGCGTCGAGCGCCTCCTGGGCCGTGGCGTCGCCGGCCCATACGCGCTCGAGCTCCTCCTCGATCACGTCGCGCACCTGGACCATGTTGCCGAAGCGGATGCCCTTCGAGTTCGCCGTGGGCTCCTTGTTGAGCATCTCCTTCAGCGCGACCTCGGCCTCGGGGTTCTTGTCGTAGAACCCCTGCTTCTTCGACAGCTCGTAGGCGGCCTTGGTGATCGGCAGGTAGCCCGTTTCCTGGTGCCACCACGCCTGCACCTCGGGGGAGGACAGGTAGCTGAAGAACTTCGCCGTGCAGGCGTACTGCTCGTCGGTGTGGCCCTTGAGCACCCAAAGCGACGCGCCGCCGATGATCGTGTTCTGCGGGGCGCCCTTCACGTCGGGCCAGTAGGGCAGCCGGCCGGTGCCGAACTCGAAGTCCTTCGCGTTCTCGCGGATGCCGCCGAGCCCCGCCGAGGACTCGGTGTACATGGCGCAGTCCTGGTTGTAGAATTTCGGCGCCGCCTTGTTGGTCCGTCCGCCGTAGTCGAAGACCTTCGACTTCTGCCACTCGGCCATCTTCTTGATGTGCTCGAGGGCAACGCCCTTGTTGAAGACGAACTCGGTGTCGAGGCCCCCGAAGCCGTTCTCCAGCGTTCCCACCGGCTGATCGTGCCAAGCCGACAGGTTCTCGATCTGGATCCAGCTGGGCCAAGCCGTCGTGAAGCCGCAGGCGTAGCCCGCTTCCTGGAGCTTCTTCGCGTCGGCCTCCAGTTCCGGCCACGTCGCGGGCGGCTTGCTCGGGTCGAGCCCCGCCTTCTCGAACGCGGTCTTGTTGTACCAGAGCACCGGGGTCGAGCTGTTGAACGGCATCGAGAGCATCTGGCCGTCGGCGGTCGTGTAGTAGCCCTTGACCGGGGCGATGAAGCCCTCGGGGTCGAACGGCTCCTTCGTGTCGGCCATGAGCTGGTGGACGGGGTAGATCGCGCCCTCGGCCGCCATCATCGTCGCCGTGCCGACCTCGAACACCTGGACGATGTCCGGCTGCTGCCCGGCCCTGAACGCGGCGATGGCGCCGGTCATCGTCTGGCTGTAGTCGCCCTTGAAGGAGGGCGTGACCTTGCACTGGTCCTGGCTCGCGTTGAAGTCGGTCGCTATCTTGTCGACGCGCTCGCCGTTGGCGCCGCCCATCGCGTGCCACCACTGGATCTCGGTCGCGGCCGAAGCCTGCCCCGCGACGCCGAAGATCGCCGCCGCCAGGATCGTCGCCTTGCGCATGGGTCAGCCCCCCTTGGTCGTCGCCGGCCCAGCGCCGGCGACGGCGCCCTCCTTGCCGTGGGGCGCCGCGACCGTTGTGTGACAGGAGGAGGCCCTAGATCAAGCCTTTACCTTTGAGCGGCCCGCCTTGCAGGAAGGCGCCACCTCGCCCGACTCGACCAGGCGGGCGGCGAGGCGAAGCGCCCGGCGCATCATCTCGTCGGAGACGGCGGGGTCGTCGTTGAACTGAAAGACGGTCTCGTGCCCGCCGAGCCAGCGCGCCGCCTCGTGCAAGCCCCGCATCGCCAGCCTGAAGGCGGGTGCCGGCAAGGCGGGGTCGACCCGAAGGACGAGGGCCTGGACGCAGTGCTCCTTGACGCCGGGTTCGCCCCCCTCGCCGTGCTCCCCCTTGCCTATGTCGCCCGCCGCGAGACGGGCCGCCGCGAGATCGAGCACCCGGGCGGCGTTGATCGTATCGGTGTACGTCATCTGACCAGGAAAAGCCCCCTCCTCCGGCGCCCGCCGTTCCGGGCGTCTAAGAAGGGATACGTAACCAGGGGTGCCTTGGATCAAAAGGCGGTGAAAAATCCGGATCAAGGATTGCCGGATCAAGAATCGAAGGACACGCGCCAGCGGACGCGAAGCGTGTCCTCTTCAGCCCTCTCCCGCTTCGACGAGGCCGCGGGTGGCGGCGTAGACCTTCGCCTGCCGCCGGGAGAGGGCCTGCCACGCCGCGGCGGCGGCCGGGTCCGGCGCCGTGGTCTCGGCCTCGCTGCTCATCGCGGACGCGGCTTGCGCGAAGCCTTTATACCAGCCGGCGCCGACGGCGGCGGTCATGCCGGCGCCGAGCGCGGACGCCTCCTCGCTGCGGCTGCGCCGGACGGGAAGGCCGGTGGCGTCGGCGACCATCCGGGTCCAAAGCGGGCTGCGGGATCCGCCGCCGACGGCGAGGATGCGCTCCGCCTGGATGCCGAGACCCCGCATGGTCGTGAGGGCACGGGCGGCTTCGAGGGTCATCGCCTCCAGCGACGCGCGGTAGAGGTGGGGAAGGCCGTGGTTCGCGGCGAGGCCGACGAAGGCCGCGCGCGCGTTCGGGTCCCAGTGCGGGTCCATGCAGCCGGTGAGGTGGGTGGACGCGAGGACGCCCCCGCTGCCGACCGGGAGGCGCACCGCCTCCGCCTCCAGCCGGTCGAAGACGCCGGGGTCGGCCCGCCCGCCGGCGAACGCGTCGACGAACCAGTTGACGAAGTAGGCGCCGGCGCGCTGGACGGCCTCCAGGAAGTAGCCCTCGCCCGTGGCGGAGACGAGGGTGCGCCACGCCCGGTCGATCACCGGTTCGGCCGACCACGCGCCGACGAGGAGCGCGGTGCCGAGGTTCAGGTAGATCCGTCCCGCGCGCACGGCGTTGACGCCGAGCCCGGCGCATTGGCCATCGCCGCCCCCGGCGAAGACGGGGGTGCCGGGGCGAAGGCCCGTCGCCGCCGCCGCCGCGTCGCTCAGGCGCCCGACGAGGGTGCCGGGGGCGACGGCTTCCGGGAAGCGGCTCGGCTCCAGGCCGACGGCGGCGAGGATCGCCGCCGACCAGCGTTTGTCCTTGATGTCGAAGACGCCGAACGGGTCGGCGCTGGTCCAGCTCGCCACCGCCCTGCCCGTGAGCTTCAGGCAGAGGTAGCCGTGGACGTCGACGATGGCGGCGGCTTGGTTGAGGAGGGCGGGGTGATGGCGGCGCAGCCACGCGAGGCGGTAGACGACGGGGGTGAGGTCGGCGGGCTTGCCGGTGATCCGGTGGAGATACCCGGCGCCGAGGCGGGCCGTGAGCGGTCCGATCTCGCCGAGGCCCCGCTCGTCGAGCCAGACCATTCCGGGCGCCAAGGCTTCGCCGTCCGCGTCGAGAAGCGCCACCGTCTCGCGCTGGTTCGAAATGGCGAGGCCCTCGATCCGGGCGGGGTCGATCCCCGCCGTCGCCTCCTTCAGGGCCGCCCCCGCCGAGGCCCACCAGTCCTTCGGATCCTGCTCGACGTGTCCGGGGGCGGGCGTCGAGAGCGGCAGGGGCGAGCGCCCGACGGCGACCGCGTTCCCCTCCCGGTCCCAGACGATCGCCTTGGTCGACTGGGTCGAGCTGTCCATCCCGATCACGTAGGCCACCCCGTCCTCCTCCCTGCGTCGGACCCGCTTTCGGGCCTCGTTGCCTCTAGCCGCCTTCGAACAGCAGCGCCGCCGTCCCGGCGTCGGTGACGAGGTGGGTGGCAAAGCCGCCCGTCAGCGCCGCTTGCATCGCCGTCGCCTTCTCCGCCCCGCCCGCGACGCAGATCCGCTCCGGCACCCGGCGCAGTTCGTCGAGCGTGATGCCGACGAGCCGCCCGTCGAGCGGCCCCGGCACGTGCCGGCCGGCGGCGTCGATGAACTGCCCGATCACCACGGCCACGGCGCCGCCTTCCAGGTAGGCTTGGCCCGCCTCGGGGGGGACGAAGCCGGAAGCGAAGGCGGTGCCCGTCGGCAGCACGTCGCCGATCCCGAACAGGATCTTGGTGCAGGCGCGGATCAGGTCGAACTGCCGCGTGATCGCGGGCTCCCGCAGGAGGAGGTCGCGCACTTCCGCCGAGGAAAGGACGGCCGGCGCGTGCAGGTTGACGCACCGTGCGGCGAGGCGGTTGGCGATGACCGAGGTGCACAGCTCCGGCGAGAAGGCGGCGGTGCCGATCGCGCTGCCCGCCACCTGGGCGACCGTGAGGCCGGGCACGGCCCGGTGCGGCAAGGCCCGCGCCACGGCGAGCACCGT
The DNA here is from genome assembly GCA_020445645.1 of Geminicoccaceae bacterium. Classification (GTDB taxonomy): domain Bacteria; phylum Pseudomonadota; class Alphaproteobacteria; order Geminicoccales; family Geminicoccaceae; genus JAGRGG01. Next base: position 19,878 of record JAGRGG010000049.1, read on the forward strand.
CCGCCCCCAGGCGACGCCGAGCACGTCGCTCTCGGCGAGGCTGGCGAGGAGAAGCCGCGCGCCCGCGGCGCCGAGCCGCGCGGTGAGCGGCGCACCCTCCCCCGCCAGATCCGGGATGACGTGGGCCTCCTTCAGCCCGAATCGGGCGGCGAGGCGGCGGGCCAGCGTCACCCCGGCGAGGGCGTCCGGGTCGATCGCGATCCGGACGACCCCCCGCTCGCGCGCCGCCTGGAGGTAGGCCACGACCGAGGCCCGCGACACGCCGAGCGCCGCCGCGACCCCGCTCTGGGTCAGCCCGTCCACGTAGTAGAGCCACGCCGCCCAGACGATCGCGTCCGCGCCGAACTCGGCGGGGATCGCGCGGGGCGTGGGCGCGGGGCGGACGGACATGAGGGGCATGTTCGGCGCGGGTTTCGTCAAAAGTCAAGCCCGGCTGACAATGGTGTTGACAGCCGCCCGGCTTGCCGCGACCCTGGGGCGAAGCAACGACGAGGGGAGGCGAGGACCCTGATGCCGCCTGCCGACGGGCCGCCGAACGCGGCCGAGAGAAGCGCGCCGCGAGGCGGCTGGACCGCGCTCATCGACGACATCGTCGCCGGGCGCTGGGTCGACCCCGCGACCGGCGAGCCCGCCGCCGTGCCCTACGGCGCCGTCGTCATCCAAGAGAGCCTGGAGGGCGCCGAGGCCGACTTGGTCCACCCGCACGGGCTCGGCGACCGCCTCGCCGTCGTCGCCGACGAGGCCACCTGGGAGGCGATGGGCCGCCGGGTCGCGGGCGCGCTCGGTGCCCTGGGCGGCGTCGAGACGGTGATCCTGGAGCGCCCGCACGCCGACCTCGCCACCGCCGCCGACCTGAAGGGACACCTCGAAGGCGCCAGCGGCGTCGTCGCCGTCGGCTCGGGCACGGTCAACGACCTGTGCAAGTACGTGACCGCGGGCGACGGGCGGCCCTACTGCGTCTTCGGCACCGCCGCCTCCATGAACGGCTACACCTCGACCACCGCCTCGATGACCCTGGAAAGCGGCCTGAAGGTCTCGCTCCCCGCCCACGCGCCGAGGGGCTTCTTCGTCGACCTCGACGTGAGCGCCGCTGCCCCCCCCCACCTCGCCGCCGCCGGGTTCGGCGATTGCCTGTGCCGCTCGGTCGCCCAGATCGACTGGTGGCTCTCGCACCGCCTCCTCGGCACCTACTACCTGGAAACGCCCTACCTGATCGAACTGCCGGACGAGGCCGAGATGAACGCCCGCGCCGGGCTCGTCGGCAAGGGCGAGGTCGAGGGGATCGGCTACCTCTACCGCGTCCTCACCCTGTGCGGCCTCGGCATCGCGTTCACCGGCGTCTCGAACCACGGCTCGATGGGCGAGCACCAGATCTCGCACTACATCGACTGCTTCGCCAGGGAGCGCCACCCCGGCACGCTGCACGGCCAGCAGGTCGGCGTCGCGTCGCTCACGATGGCGCGGCTGCAACAGCAAATCCTGGCGATGGACGAGCCGCCGACCTTACGCCCGACCCGGATCGACCCGGACGGCATGGAGCGGCGGATGTCGCCCGAAATCGCCGCGCAGTGCCTCGCCGAGTACCGGAAGAAGGCGCTGGACGGGGCGGGCGCCGAACGGCTGAACCGGCGGCTGCGGGCGATCTGGCCCGAACTGCGCCGGGAACTTCTGGCGTTCGCCGTTCCGGTGGACGAGATGGAGCGCCTGCTGCGCGCGGCGGGCGGACCCGTCACCGCCGCCGGGCTCGGCGTGCCCCTGCCCTTCTACCGCGAAGCCGTCCTGCACTGCCGCGAGATGCGCGACCGCTACTCGATGCTCGACCTCGCCGACGACGCCGGGCTGCTGGAAGACTTCGTGGCGGGCGAGGGCTAGGATGCGCGACCTCGCCCTCATGCCCGACGACGTTGCCGCCGGCGTCGTCGCCGTCTTCGCCGACATCGACGACACGCTGACGACGGCGGGGCGCCTGCCAGCCGCCGCCTACGCGGCGCTGGAGCGGCTGCACGGGGCCAGGCTCGCCGTCGTCCTGGTGACGGGCCGTCCGGCCGGCTGGTGCGACCTCATCGCAAGGCTCTGGCCCGTCGACGGCGTCGTCGGCGAGAACGGCGCCTTCTACTTCGCCTACGACCACAAGGCGCGGCGGATGCGCCGCCGCTTCGTCGCGGACGAACCCGAGCGGCGCGCCAACCGGGAGCGGCTCGACGCGCTCAAGGAGCGCATCCTAGCATTCGTGCCGGGGTCCGCCGTCGCCTCCGATCAGCTCTACCGCGAAGCCGACCTTGCCATCGACTTCCGCGAGGACGTGCCGCCCCTGGGCGAGGCCGAGGTGGCGAGGATCGTGGCGCTGTTCGAGGAAGCGGGCGCCGTCGCCAAGGTGTCATCGATCCACGTCAACGGCTGGTTCGGCGCCTACGACAAACTCGGCATGGCGCGGACGCTGGCCGCCGACGTGCTCGACCTCGACCTCGACGCGGCGCGCGAGCGGATCGTCTTCGTCGGCGACAGCCCGAACGACGCGCCCCTGTTCGCCTTCTTCCCCAACGCCTGCGGCGTCGCCAACGTGCGGCGCTTCGCGGGGCGGATGGAATCCTACCCCGCCTACGTCGCGGCGGCGGAGGGCGGCGAAGGCTTCGTCGAGGTTGCGGCGCGGTTGTTGCGGGCGCGGGAGGACTGGACATGAGCGGGGCGCCTGCCGTGGCGGGCCGGCAGGACGAAGGGGCGTTCGCGCGCCCCGCCAGGGGCCGGGCGGTGTCCGACCACCCTTTGCCCTGGCTGCTCCCGCTCGTCCTGATCCTGCTCGCCTTCACCGTCTACCCGCTCTTCTACAACATCTATCTAAGCTTCCACGAGTACGCGCCCTTCAAGCGCGCCCTCGTCTGGGTCGGCACCGAGAACTGGACGCGGCTCTTCGCCGACGGGCGCTTGTGGGACTCGCTCGGCGTCACCCTCGTCTACTTCGTCGTCGCCCTTGCCATCGAGGTGGCGCTCGGCATGGCGATCGCGCTCCTCCTCGACGCCGACGAGCCCGGCTTCGGCTTCCTGCGCGGCGTGCTCACCCTCACCCTCGTCATCCCGCCCGCGATCACCGGCATGATGTTCCTCCTCATGGAGGACCCGCAGTTCGGGATCCTGAGCTACGTCCTCAAGCTCTTCGGCCTCCTCGACAGCACGACGCCGATCCTCGCCACGCCGTCGCTCGCCCTTGCCGGCGTCGTCCTCGCCGACGTCTGGCAGTGGACGCCGTTCATGGTGCTGATCTTCCTCGCCGGGCTCAGGGCGCTGCCGGTCGAGCCCTACGAGGCGGCGATGATCGACGGCGCGTCGCCCCTCCAGACCTTCACCCGCCTCACGCTCCCGATGATGGGCAAGGTGATCGCCGTCGCCGTCCTCATCCGCGGCATCGACCTGTTCCGGGTCTTCGACTACGTCTACGTGATGACCTCGGGCGGTCCCGGCACGGCGACGTACAGCCTCAGCCTCTACGCGTGGCAGCAGACGTTCAGCTTCGTGAAGTGGGGCTACGGGGCGACGATCAGCCTGTTCAGCCTCGTCATCGTCCTCGTCGTCGCCAACCTCTTCATCTATCTCGCCAAGGTGAGGTGGTAGATGCATTCGAGCCCCGCCGCCCGCGCGCTTCGCTGGGTCCTCGCCTGGGCCGTGGTCGCCCTGTTCGCCTTTCCGATCTACTACTGGATCACCGTCGCCTTCAAGGTGCCGCGGGAGATCTTCGACAACCCGCCCCGCGTCTTCGACTTTTCGCCGACAGTCGAGAACTTCGAGAAGGTGTTCGGCTTCAGCTTCGGCGGCGGGTTGCAGACCGTGACCGGCGGCGGCGGCAACTTCTACATGACGCCCCGGCTCTGGGATTCGATCGTCATCGCGGTGTTCTCGACCCTGCTCGCCGTCGTGGTCTCGACGCTGGCCTCCTACGCCCTTTCCCGCATGACCTTCAGGGGCCGGCACCACTTCGTCGCCTGGGTGCTCTCGACCCGGATGATGCCGCCGGTCGCCGTCGCCATCCCGATGTTCTTCATCTTCAAGGACCTCTCGCTCCTCGACACCTATACGGGGATGATCCTCGTCCACGCGCTGATGAACCTGCCCTTGGCCGTGCTCCTGCTGAAGAGCTTCTTCGACGACATCCCGGCCGAGATCGACGAGAGCGCCGTCGTCGACGGGGCCAGCCGCTTCCTCATCTTCCGCCGCATCGTCCTGCCGATGGCCAAGGGCGGCATCGCGGCGACGGCGGTCCTTTGCTTCATCTTCAGCTGGACTGAGTTCCTCTTCGCCCTCACCCTCACCCAGACCAGCATCAAGACGGTGCCCGTCGTCTCGTCCACCTTCGTCACCTCGACCGGCACCGCCTGGGGCAACATGGCGGCGCTGGGCGCCGCCGCGATGATCCCGGCCTTCGTCTTCATCCTCCTCGTGCAAAAGCACCTCGTGCGCGGCCTGACGATGGGCTCGCTCAAGCAGTAGGCGCGCAACCTCGAACCAACGACCAGGGAGACCGAACCCGTGAACGACAGGACCAGAAAAGAATATTTGGCCGGAATCGTCGGGCGCTATGTCCGGGGCGAAATCGGCCGCCGTTCATTCCTGCGCACTGCGGGCCGGCTCGGCCTCGGCGCCGGCGCGCTCGGCCTCGCAGGGCGCCCGCTCGGCCGCGCCCTCTTCCCGGCCGCGCGCGCGGCGGAGGAAGCCCTGCAACCCTCGGCCGAGGTGCTGAAGTGGGTGGCGGACGCCTCGAAGCCGTTCGCCGGCACGACCCTTCGCCTCGCCACCGAATCGACCCCGCCCTCGAACGCGATCAACTCGCAGCTCAAGCCCTTCTTCGAGAAGGCGTCGGGCATGACGGTCGAGATCGAAGTGCTGCCGCTCGAGCAGGTGCTCCAGAAGCTCACCCTCGACGTGGCGTCGAACCTGGGTACCTACGACCTCTACTACATCGACCAGAGCTGGGCCGCGAGCTTCTACCGGGACGTGTTCGACCCCCGCGAGCAGATCCAGGCGAAGCCCGACCTCGCCATGCCGAACTACGACATCGACGACTTCCTGCCCGCCCTCGTCGACGGCATCTGCAAGTATGAGGACCGCTGGGTCGGCGTGCCCTACGACATCCCGATCTTCATCATGATGTACCGCAAGGACATCTACGACAAGATGGGCTTCAAGCCGCCGGCGACGCTGGACGAATACTACACCCAAGCGAAGGCGATCACCGACGAGATGGGGCCGTCGATGTACGGCGCCACCGGGCAGATGAAGTCCGGCCACTACAGCCTGGAGTGCGACTGGACGGCGTGGCTCTGGGGGCACGGCGGCTCGATCTTCAACGCCGACAGGAAGTTCACCGGCAACGACGAGCAGGGTCTCGCCGCGATGGACTACTGGTCGAAGCTCTGGAAGACGATGCCGCCCGGCGTCACCGGGTGGACCTGGGACGGCGAGGGGCAGTCGATCGCCCAGGGCGTCGCGGCCACGATGATGAGCTGGGGCGAGTTCTTCCCCTCCTTCGACGACCCCGACGCCTCCAAGGTTTCGGGCCTCGTCGAGCCCGTGCGCTGCCCGAAGCCGACGGCCCTGCGCACGGTCGAGCAGACGGGCTTCGGCGAGATCCCCGGCGTCGGCCACCAGGGCGGCAGCTCGCTCGCCGTGTCGCAGTATTCCAAGAACCCGGACGCCGCCTGGATCTTCATGCAGTGGGCCACCTGCGCCGACACGCAGGCGCTCATCACCACGCTCGGCGGCGGCACCGGCCCCACCCGGTCGAGCGTCTACGACGACCCGCGCGTCAAGGCGAACGCCCGCGTCGGCGCCGGCACGACCCGCCACCTCGACGTGGTCCGGGCCACGATCGAGCACGACATGGGCTCGGAGCCGGATCTCCCGCAGTGGGCCGAGCTGTCCAACGACACGATCCCGGTCCAGCTCGGCCGCTACTTCGCCGGCGAGTACGGCTCGGCGAAGGAGGCGCTCGACGATATCGCGGAGAAGGCCGACGCCGTCGTCAACGGCTGACGCTTCATGACGGGGGACGGCGCGGGTCGCCGTCCCCTTTTGCCCGAGGGAGAAGGCATGGCAAGCAAGCCCCTGGTCGCGATCACGGGCGCCAGTTCCGGCATCGGCGAGGCGACGGCGCGCGCCTTCTCGGCGGCGGGCCACCCGTTGCTGCTGCTGGCGCGGCGCCTCGATCGACTGGAGGCCCTGGGCCTGCCCGACGCGCTCTGCCGCAAGGTCGACGTGCGCGACCGGGAAGGGATCAAGGCGGCCGTCGTCGAGGCCGAGGCGGCGTTCGGCCCCGCCGACCTGATGTTCTGCAACGCCGGGATCGCAAGGCTCGCCGACATCGGCCGCCAGGACCCGCTCGAGTGGGACGAGATGATCGACGTCAACGCGAAGGGGGTCATGAACGCCGTCCACGCCGTGATGGCGGGCATGATGGAGCGGCGGCGCGGCACGCTCGTCATGATGAGTTCGATCGCCGGCCGCAAGGTCTACCCCGACCACACCGTCTACTGCGGCACCAAGTTCTTCGTCCACGCCGTCTCGGAGAGCCTGCGCGAATACCTCTCCGCCTACGACGTCCGCGTCATCGTCGTCTCGCCCGGCATCATCGAGACCGAAGTCCTGGACGCCGTCACCGACGCGACGACGCTCGCCAGCTACAAGGCCAACAAGGCGAGGATCGGCGGCGGCATCCCGGCCTCGCACGTCGCCGACCTCATCCTGAACGCCTACGACCTGCCGCAGAACGCCCTCGTCCAGGAGATCTGCCTGACCCCGACCCGGCAGACCTACTGAAGGGTCATTGGAGCACCGCATGGCGACCGTCGAATACAAAGGGATCGGCAAGTCCTTCGGCAGCGTCCGGGTGATGAAGGACATCTCCCTCCTGATCCGGGACCGGGGCTTCGTCGTCCTCCTCGGCCCGTCGGGCTGCGGCAAGACCACGCTGCTTCGCATGACGGCCGGGCTCGAGACGGTGAGCGAGGGCGACCTGCTCATCGGCGGGCGGCGGGTCAACGGCCTCCACCCCCGCGACCGCGACATCGCCATGGTCTTCCAGAACTACGCGCTCTACCCGACGATGAAGGTCTACGACAACATCGCCTTCAGCCTCCAGGTGGCGAAGCTTCCCCCCGAGGAGATCAGGAAGAAGGTGCACTGGGCCGCCGAGACCCTGAACCTCACCCCCTTCCTCGACCGCTACCCGAAGGCGCTTTCCGGCGGGCAGCGGCAGCGGGTGGCGATGGGCCGGGCGATGGTGCGGGAAGCGCAGGTCTTCCTCTTCGACGAGCCGCTCTCCAACCTCGACGCCAAGCTGCGCGCCCACATGCGCATGGAGATCCGCCAGCTCCACAACCGCCTCGGCACGACGACGGTCTACGTCACCCACGACCAGATCGAGGCGATGACGATGGCCGACACGATCGTCCTCATGCAGGGCGGGCGGATCGAGCAGATCGGCACCCCCGACGAGGTCTACGACCGCCCGGCCAACCGCTACGTCGCCGACTTCATCGGCTCCCCTGGGATGAACTTCCTGGAAGGCGTCGTGGAGTCCCAGAACGGCGCCCCCGTCTGCCGCGCCGGCGAGGCCGTCATCCCGCTTCCCCACGACACGGCGGCAAGGCCAGGGCAAAAGGTCGTCTGCGGCCTCCGCCCCGGCGAAGTGCGCCTCGACCCGAACGGCCCGATCGTCGCCAAGGCCATCATCGCCGAACCCACCGGCCCCGAGGTCCAGCTCTACGCCGAGGTCGCGGGCCAGCGCTTCGTCGCCCTCGTGCCGAAGGGGAATACCTTCAGGGAAGGCGACCCCCTGCGCCTCTCGATCGACCCGGAGCGGGTCCACCTGTTCGACGCGGAGAGCGGGGCCAGGGTCTGAACACGCTTCGCGTCCGCTGGCGCGGGGCCTAACGGCACAGGCCCCTTACGGAACCCGCTGCGGCGCCCCCGCCCCCGCCCCCGACGGCGGCGGCTTCTCGTCTTCCCGGACGATGAAGACCGCGCAGCGGGCGTGGCGGGCGACGCGGGCGGTGTTGGGGCCGAGGAGGTAGTCCTTCAGGGACGGGCGGTGCGAGGCCATGACGATGAGGTCGGCGGGGAGTTCCTCGGCGGCCTGAAGGATCTCGTGGTAGATCGTGCCGTGGGTGGCGATGGTGCCGCCGCGCAGCGTCTCCGGGACGTTGTCGCGGACGAGCTCGTCGAGGCGCCGTTCGGCCTGCCTGACGAGTTCCTTGACGTCGTAATCCCCCGAACCGCCGGTCTCGCCGCGGATGGCGTAGCGCCAGTCGACGCCCGCCACGATGTGCGGCACGACGGTCATGAGGTAGACCTTGCCGTCGCGCGCCTTCGCCTGGACGACCGCCTCGGGCAAGGCCCGGTGCCAGGAGCTCTTGTGCTCCAGGTCGATGGGGCAGAGGACGTTCATGTACGCTCTCCTCTGATGACGTCGCGCTGCAACCGGACGCGCGGCTCGGCGATGAGCAGGTAGAACAGGAAGACCATCATCACGATCACGAACAGGTTGGCGAGCGAGGCCCACGGGCTGGAGACGAGGCTCGTCGCCTCTTCGTGAAGCTTGGTCGTCAGCATCGCCGCCTGCGGCAGGGCGGGGTCGACCAGTTCCATCCGCCCGAACGCCTCGCGCAGGCCCGTGATCGTCTCGTCGGGCAGGACCTGGGCCGGCTTGGTGCCGGTGGTCTGCGGCCCGCGCTCGCCGATCTCGCCCTCACGGCTTACGGGTCCGATCAGGACCATCTGCGAGGAGAGCGTGTCGACGGCGTCGCCCATGCCGGGGTAGGTCTGGGGCGCCAAGCGCGCCGGGCGCAGGAAGGAGAAGCGCAACGCCGCCGGGCTCTGCGTCCAGGCTTCCACCCCGAGGAGGCGACGGCCGTTGCCCATGATCCCGGCGACGTCGGACTCGCCCTGCGGCGCCATGACGAGGAGCGCGTCGATGTCGCCCTTCGCCAGCGCCTCGGCGCGGCCGGCGAGGTCCTGCGCCTGCGGCACGACCTCGACCGTCCCGTCGAGGCCGAGCCCGGCCAGGAGCAGGCGGGCGGTGCGGTCGGAGGACGACCCCGCCTCGCCGACGCCGAGCCGCTTGATCCCTTCCAGGCCCCGCGGCCCGTCCTTCTCGGCGATCAGGTGGACCAGCTTGTAGCCGACGACGCCGACCGCCTCGACCCCGCCGCGTGGGGCGGGCTTGCCGTCCCGGGCGGTGAAGAAGTCGTCCGCCGAAGTGACGCCGAGGCGGGCCTTGCCGTCGCGCACCGCCTCCAGGGGGTCCGGGGTGCGGTCGAGCCGGAGCTGCGCGTCCTTGAACGCGGTGCGGGCCGCCCGCACGGCGCGGCCGGCGGGGCCGGAGAGCGAGTCGTCCGTTTCGAGCGCCATCGGGACGGTCTCGCCCGGGGCGCCCCCGGCGGCGCCCTCGCCCGGCGCCTTGAGCAGGCCCTTGTCGGTGAGGAACGCGAGCGCCACCGTTTCTGCGCTCTGCCCGCCCAGCGTGACGGCGGCGTTGAGCCTGCGCATCTCGCCGGTGGAGAGCTTGCCGGCGAGCCTGCCGATCGCGGCGGAAAGGTTCGGAAAGCGGGCGAGCGCGTCCTGGCGGACGACGGGGGCGCCCTCGTAGACCGGGAAGAACTTGAGGTCGTCCTTGAGCACCTTGAGCCCGTAGGCGTCGATCTCGGCGTCGGTCGTGTAGAGTTCCGCCGCCTGCGCCCTGCCGTCGAGGAGGGCCTCCATGATCTTGTCCTTGCCGCCCTCGGCCACGTCGTAGGCGAGCGGGTCGCCGAGGTCGAGCGCGTAGCGGCGGGCCATCGGCCCCAGCCCGTCGAGCGGCCGCTCGGCGAAGGTGGTGTCGACGGCGAGCGTGAGGCCTTGGATCCGGGAGAGGTCGCTGATCGTTCCGATGCCCTGGGCATCCGCCGCCTCGGGGCGCATGACGATGGCGTAGTCGTTGGCGAAGCCGAGGCGGTCCAGCCAGTTGAGGCCCAGGGGGCCGTAGAGTTCCCGCACCTTGGCGAGCGAGGCGTCGCCGTCCTGGGAGGGGGTCTGGCCCGTGTAGGCGAGGCCCGTGCCGTTGTAGTCGAGGTAGAGGTCGATCCGGCCCTCCTTGATCGCCTCGAACGCCTCGGCCGAGTCGCCGTAGGGGATCCTGCGCTCGACCGGGATGCCGGCGTCCTCGGCGAGGTCGGCCAGCATGTAGCCGACGACCTCGCTCTCGATGAAGTCCTTCGAGCCCACCTTCAGGGGGTCGACCGACTCGCCGCAGGCGGCGAGCAGGCCGAGCGGGGCAAGCGCGACGATGGCCTTGGCGAAGCGGTTCATTCGGCCGGCCTCCCTTCCGCGGGAACGACGCGCGTCCCGTCCTCGCCGTAGAGCCTCACCCGCATGTAGCGGGGCATCGGCGGCGTCTCCTCGCGCAGCGCCCGGAAGAACCCGACCAGCTGGAAGAGGACGATGAAGGTGAAGGGGATGGCGCCCGTGATCGCCATCGCCTTCGCCACGGTGATGCTGCCGCTGAACAGCGTGCCGACGGTGATCGCGGCGATGATCAGGCCCCAGACGAGCTTGGTGAGCGTCGACGGGTTGAGGCTGCCGTTCGTCGTCATCATGGCGACGACGTAGGTGCCGCTGTCGGCGCTGGTGACGAGGAAGATGAAGACGAGCGAGATGGCGAGGACGTTCAGGATCTGCGAGAACGGCAGGTAGTTGAGGAAGACGAAGAACGCCTTGGTCACGTCGGCGAAGACCACCTCGGAGAGCCCGCCCGCGCCGTGCATCTCGATGTAGAGCCCGGCCCCCCCGAAGACGGCGAACCAGAGCATCGAGAACAGGGTGGGGACCAGGATGACGCCGATGCAGAACTCGCGGATGGTGCGGCCCCGGCTGATGCGGGCGATGAAGATGCCGACGAACGGCCCCCAGGCAATCCACCAGATGAGGTAGGTGAGCGTCCAGCTGTGCACCCAGCTGCGCAGCTCTTCCTTATAGGTGAACAGCCTGAACGAGTAGTCGACGAGCCGGCCGAAGTAGTCGCCCAGCGAATTGACGAAGACGCCGAAGAGGAAGGTCGTGGGGCCGACGAAGAGGACGATCAGCATCAGGGCGATCGCCAGGATCATGTTGAGGTTGGAGAGGATCTTGATGCCCTTGTCGACGCCCGTGCAGGCCGAGGTGAGGAAGGCGGCCGTCATGGCGACGAGGATGATGACGCTCATCGTGTCGGTGCCGGGGGTGCCGAACACCTGGGTCATCCCGGAGCGGGTCATGAGCACGCCCGACGAGAGCGAGCCCGCGAGGCCGAAGATCACGGCGAGCACGGCGACGATGTCGGCGAACGCGCCGAAGCCGTTGGTGAGCTTCGCGCCCAACAGGGGCTTCAAGGAATAGATGATCGGCGTCGAGACCATCGACGCCTGGTCCTTGCGGAAGACGAAGTAGGCGATGACGAGCGCGCAGATGCCGTAGATCGACCACGCGTGCAGGCCCCAGTGCAGGTTGACGATGGCGAGCGCCGTCCGCGCCGCCTCCGGGGTCTGCCCCACCTCGCCCGGCGGCGAGTAGTAGTGGTACATCGGCTCTGCGACGCCCCAGAAGAGGAGGCCCGAGCCCATCCCGCCCGCGAACAGCATGGCGATCCACGACGCCGTGTCGAACTCCGGCACGTCGTCGTCCTTGCCCAGCTTGATCCCGCCGTAGGGGCCGATGGCGAGGAACAGGCTGATGACGAGGAACATCGTGCAGACGAGGAGGTAGAGCCAGTCGAGGCTGTCGAGGGCGGCCCCGGTCAACCCCAGGGCCATGTCGGCCAACTGGTCGGGGAAGATGACCCCCCAGATCCCGATGGCGGCGCTCAGCGCCATCGACACGACGAGGACGACGTTGCCGCGCATGGGCGCTTCTCCCCGGTTCGTTCTTGTCTTGCTTTAGCCTCTTCGACGATTAAGCCTTCGCACGAAGGGCGGCGCTTGCCAAGCGCGTCGTGCCGACTTTCGCAATCACGACATCGGTGCGAAGGGGGCCGGCCCTCGTCCGCCGACAAGGAAGGCGCACCGGGGAACACAGTTCCCTGGCGGTGCCGGAAGGCTTCAACCTCTCGTCGCCGCCAATGAACGCCGCATCCGCCCCCGCGGCGGATGGATCGACCTGTATGACTCAATAAACGGTCCAAACCGATTTACTTGTCAGGAGATGAAGAGCATAGTGTCCGATGCGCACACGCAATGCGCATTGTCATCTGAGACCGTTGGTTGGCCGGTGGATGGACTTGCGTTGTGCTGACCAGCAACCAAGACTGGTTCGGGCCCAAGACCAGGAGAGGGTTTGAGCCTGGCATAGACC
>JAGRGG010000050.1 GCA_020445645.1 Geminicoccaceae bacterium
CGCCAGCGGACGCGAAGCGTGTTCTAACCTTGTCGACCGGGGCGAGACGGCAAAGGCGCTCGCCGTCCACGACCACGGCCTCGCCCCCACGGGCCGCAGCGTCACGCTGAGCCTCTGCGACGCCGCCTCGCTTCTCTGGCGCGTCTGGCTCGAAGACGGCGACGCCGCCTGTGCCACCGCCGAACGCTTCGCCGTCCTTGCCGAGCGTTTCGAGAAGCCGGCCTTGACCCCCTGCCACGTCTTCAACGCCGTCCTCGCCTTCGCGGGCGCCGGCCGGAACGACGCCGCCGAGGCGCAGGTGGCGCGGCTCGCGGCCCTGGCTGCGGGAGAGGGCGACCATGCCCTCATGCTGCGCCGCCTCGGCCTGCCGGCCGCCCGCGCCTGCCGCGCCTTTGCCCAGGGCGACGCCGTCAAGGCCGTGGCATTCCTGGAGACGGTGATGCCCCATCTCGCCCTCATGACCGGCAGCCACGCCCAGCAGGACGTGATGCGGATGACCCTGATCGAGGCTTGGCTGCGTGCGGGCGAACGCGGCAAGGCGAAGGCGGCCCTCGAAGCGAGGCTGGCGGCGAAGCCGGGGAGCCGGCGGATCGAGGCCGACCTCGCGCGGGCGGCGTAGGGCGGGGCACGCTTCGCGTCCGCTGGCCCCGTGCTAGCGGACGCGAAGCGTAATGCCTAGAAGCGCAGCGTGACGTTCACGACGTCGCTGTAGGTGCCGCCCGCGATGCGCTGCCCGCCAGGAATCTTGCCGTAGACGACGAGGCTGCCGTTGGTGGCCGTGATCTTGCGGTTGTTGAGCGCGGTATCGCCCGTACCCCAGGGGTAGGTGCGGTCGAAGTTGCGATAGACTTGGTAACGAAGGGCGCCGCCGCTGGCGTTGACCAGGGTGCGGTCGCTCTCCTTGCCGGACGAGCCGCCGTCCATCTCGATCGACACCGTCTGGGCCGTGCAGTTGGCGTAGTTGATCGTACCTTGTATGAGCAGGTCGGTTGCCTGGCCGGACTGGTAGGTGCCGAAGTCGAGCGATCCCCCCTGCATCTCGCAGGAGTCGGCGACTTCCGCCTTGATGGCCAGCGTCGAGGTGCTCGTCCCGGCGGCGAGTGCCGGGGCGGCGACGGCGAGCAGGGCGGCGGAAAGAACGGCAAGCCTTGAAAGGGTCATGGGAGTATCTATCCAGTGTTGGAATGACAACCGGGTTCCGATCAGGCCTGTTCTCGCCCAACCGTTATCCGGCAACATAGGATAGGGTGCCTTAAAAAATCGTTAGTACGAAATTGCTTTATTGATATTCTTCAAGGCGGGCAAATTGTTCTATATGTACTAGGCAGTTTGTTTCATCGATGTCGGCAAAACTTGCCGGGCAGGATCGCTTCAGCTTGCTTCGGCTTCGGTCTGCTCCTTGACCGCGTCGGGTAGCGCCGCCGCCACGACGCGGCGCATGGTGAGGCCCTGAACGATGATCGAGAAGACGACGACGATGTAGGTGGCCTCGAGGATGAGGTGCTTCCATTCGCCGCCCGGCAGGGAGAGGGCGAGCGCTACCGAGATGCCGCCCCGCAGGCCACCCCAAACGAGGATGCGCTTCGTGCCGGGGGTGAAGGTCCGGTGGAGCGACAGCAGCGAGATCGGCAGGTACACCGCGATGAGGCGGGCGAGGAGGACGAGCGGGACGGCGAGCGACAGGATCAGGCTCTGCTCGAGCTTGAAGGGAATCGCCAGCACCTCGATGCCGATGAGGAGGAAGAGGGCCGCGTTCAGGATCTCGTCAATGAGGTGCCAGAAGTTCTGGACGTGGAGGCGGGTGCGGGCGCTCATCCCGGCCTCGAAGCCCCGGTTGCCGATGAGGATGCCGGCGACGACGACGGCGATCGGCCCGCTCGTGTGCAGGCGGGTGGCAAGGGCGTAGACGCCCATGACGAGTGCCAGCGTGAGCGTCACTTCCAGGACGTACTCGTCGACCCGCCGCAAAAGGAAGAAGGTGAGCCAGCCGGCAGCGGCGCCCAGGAGCGCCCCCCCCAGCGCCTCCTGGGCGAACAGGCGCAGGACGGTGAGCGCGACCCCGGCCCCCTCTTCCTCCCCGCCGCCGCCTTGCCCGCCGCCGAAGGCGATCTCCACCAGGATCAGGAAGACGACGACGGCGACGCCGTCGTTGAACAGGCTCTCGCCGCCGATGCGGATCTGGATCTCCTTCGGCACCCGGACGATCTTCAGAAGCCCGAGCACGGCCACGGGGTCGGTGGGGCTGATGAGGGCGCCGAAGACGAGGGCGACGAGGAGGGGCACGCCGATGAGCCACGCGAAGCCGAGCCCGACGATGGCCGTCGAGATGAGCAGGCCCACCGTCGCCATGAGGAGCACGGTCAGGCGCTCCTCGCGCAGGTCGGCGACGTTCACGTGCAGGGCGCCGGCGAACAGGATGAACCCGAGCATCCCGTCCATCACGGCGGCGTAGAAGTCGATCCCCTCCACGAAGTCCCTCGCGTCCGCCAGCGCCGTCGAAGCGGGAAACACGACGTCGACGAGGAGCACGCAAAAGGAGGCGAAGAGCGAGACGACGACGAGGCCGATGCTCTGCGGCAGGTGCAGGAACTGGTGGTTCAGGTAGCCGAAGAGCGCCGTGAGGACGACGAGGACGGCGGCGATGTCGAAGGCGCTCATGCGGCGGTCCCGCTGTTGTGCGCTCCGCGCCGGCGGGCGCGAAGCGTAACCTGCTTAGTGCCCCAGCGCGACCCCGTCCTTGCGCGGATCCGTCCCGCCGACGAGGACGCCGTTCGCGCGGTCGATGCGGATCACCTGCCCGCCGCCGAGCGGCCCGTCCGCCGGGCGGACCGCGTGGCCCATGCCGGCGAGCGCCTCCACCACCCCGGGTCGGACCCCGCGCTCCACCTGGAGCCCGTCCGGGTAGCCCATCGCGCGCGGGTGGTCGAGCGCCGCCTGAGGGTCCATGCCGTAGACGAGCATGTTCGTGAGGACGTGCGCCTGCCCGACGGGCTGGTAGTGGGCGCCCATGACGCCGAAGCCGATGCTGGGCTCCCCGTCCTTCAGGGCGAGGCCGGGGATGATCGTGTGCATCGGCCGCTTGCGGGGGACGAGCGTGTTCGGGTGGCCGGGGTCGAGTCGGAACGCCTTGCCGCGCGAGTGGAAGAGGATGCCCGTCTCGGGGCAGGCGAGGCCGCTGCCGAACCCGTCGAAGAGCGAGCAGATGAACGAGCAGACCGTGCGGTCGCGGTCGACGACGGTGAGGTAGACGGTGTCGGGGTGGGGGGCGAGGAGGGGCGGGTCGACCTTCGCCGCCGCCCGCCCGGGGTCGATCATGCCCGCGCATTCGGCGGCGAAGGCGGGGCTCAGGATCCGCGCCAGGGGCAGGGCCGCGTGGTCCGGGTCAGCGAGGTGGCGGTCGCGCAGCGCGAACGCGATCCGGGTCGCCTCGGCCTCCAGGTGGTAGCGCTCCGCGCCCGAGGGGTCGAGCCCGTCCAGGTCCAGGGCGTCGAGCACCTGCATCATGAGGAGCGCCACGACCCCCTGGCCCGGCGGCGGGCACTCGACGATCTCGAAGCCCCGGAAGCGCCCCCGGATCGGCGTCTCCCAGCGCGGCCGGAAGTCCGCGAAGTCCGCCGCCGTGTGCACGCCGCCGAGGCCGCGCAGCGTTTCGAGCATCGCTTCGGCGATCCCGCCCGCGTAGACGTCCCGCCCGCCGAGCCCCGCGATCCGCCTTAGCGTTCGGGCAAGCGCCGGAAGCTCGTGGCGCTCCCCCTCGCGGGGTGCCCGGCCCCCCGGCAGGTAAGCGGCCCGCGCCGCGGCGTTGGCGTTCAAGTGCGCTTCCGCCGTGGCCCAGTCGCAGGCGACGCGGGGGGTGACGACGAAGCCCTCCTCCGCCGCCCGGATCGCCGGGCGCAGCAGTTCGTCGAGCGTCCGGCTGCCGTGGCGCCCCAGGAGCGCCTCGATCCCGGCGACGTAGCCCGGCACGGTGACGGCGTGCGGGCTGCCCTGCGCGATCTCCTCGATCCCGAGCGCCCGGCAGGCGTCGACGCTGGCCCCTTCGGGCGCCCAGCCGGCCGAAGCGAGCGCCGTGACCTCTCCCCCCGCCTCGCCGACGAGGCAGAACAGGTCGCCGCCGAAGCCGGTCATCGCCGGTTCGACGACGCCGAGCAGGGCCGAGGCGGCGACGGCGGCGTCGACGGCGTTGCCGCCGCCTTCGAGCACGGCCAGCGCCGTCCTGGTCGCCTCGGGGTGCGAGGTCGCGGCCATGCCTTGCGCGCCGTAGGCGGCGGAACGGCCGGGGAGCTGGAAATCGCGCATGGGGGGCCTCGCTTCCTCGATCGGTCTCAAGGCCTTTCAAGCCCAGCTTGCGGTCGAAGACAAGACGACGCCCCCGCGCCGGCGAAGGCGAAGCGCGTTCAGCCGCGGTGGTACGGGTGCCCGGCCAGGATCGTCGTTGCGCGATAGATCTGCTCGACCAGCATGGCGCGAACGAGGAGGTGGGGCCAAGTGAGGCGGCCGAGGGCGAGGCGGAGATCGGCGCGGCGGCGGACGGCCTCGCCGTGGCCGTCGGCACCGCCGACGAGGAAGGCGACGGCGGCGTTGCCCTCGTCGCGCCAGCGCCCGAGGCGGACGGCGAGGTCCCGGCTGGTGAGGTCGGCCCCCCGCTCGTCGAGGACGACGGCGGGGGTGTGGCCCGGCAGATGGCGGAGGAGGGCGTCGGCCTCGGCCTCGGCGCCGATCGCCCTGCCCTTGGGCACGACCTCGACGACCTCGATCGGCCAGGGGCAGCGCAGGGCGTAGCGACGGATCAGCGCCTCGATCTCGGGGTCGCGCGCCCGGCCGACGGCGAGGACCAGCGCCCTCAGGTCACGAGGGCGAGGCGGGGGTGCGGCTCCGCCGGGGTCGTGGCCCAGAGGCGCTCGATGTCGTAGAAGGCGCGGGTCTCGGCGCGGAACAGGTGGACGACGACCTCGCCGGCGTCGATCAGCACCCAGGAACTCTCGCCGGCCCCCTCGGCCCGCACGCCGTCCCGCCCCGCCGCCTTCAGGCGGGCGACGAGCTTGTCGGCCATCGCGGCCAAGTGGCGCTGGGAGGTGCCGGTGGCGACCACCATGTGGTCGGCGAAGGTGGTCTTGCCGGCGAGGTCGACCGCGACCGGCTCGATCGCCTTGTCGTCGTCCAGCGACTGGAGGACGACGTCGAGAAGGCCGCTATGCCCGGCGGCGCGGGGTTCGGCAAAGGTTATGGCGCTTGCTCCATCGCTGTCGTTCCCCCGGCGGCCCCTGCCGCCCGGGTTTCCGAAGCGGCCTTTGCCGCCCGGATGGCCGTGCTCGACGCGGGATGGCGGGCGACGCGCAGGAACGTCCAGGCCGGAAGGGGCCGGTCGGCGAGATCCGCCGCGTCGTCGCCATCGACGCGCGCCTCGGCGAAGGCGACGGCTGCCCTGCCTCGGAGCGCAGTATAAGAATAGGGTTCCCGATCGAAAACCGCAATCGCGCATTCCGCGAAAAGCTTCCGCCACCTTCTCCACCTGGGCAGTTGCGCCAAGTTGTCGGCGCCGATCAGCCAGACGAAGCGGCAGCCGGTCCTTGTCACGAGCCTGTCGAGGGTGTCGACGGTGTAGCGGGTACCTAGGCGGGCCTCGATACCGCTCGCCGCGATGCGGGGATGGCCCCGGAGGAGGTCACGGGCGCCGGCGAGGCGGTCCGCGAAGCTTGCCATACCGACCCTGGTTTTCAGCGGGTTCTGCGGCGAGACGAGCCACCACACCCCGTCGAGCCGCAGCCGCTTCAGGGCTTCCTGGCTGACGTGGAGGTGCCCCTCGTGCGCCGGGTTGAACGAGCCGCCGAGCAGGCCGATCCGGCGGACCCTGCGGACGGGGTCGGGCCCGGTCTCGGCCTTCGGCAAGGCGACCCGGAGGTGCGGCCCTGCCTGCAGCGGCCGGACGACGCCGGGCGGCAGGGTCCAGGGGTCGGCGGACCGGCTCATGCCGGCCGGGTCTGCCCCCGGCCGCGCACGAGGTACTTGTAGGTGGTGAGCTGCTCGACGCCGACCGGCCCCCGCGCGTGCAGCCGCCCGGTCGAGATGCCGATCTCGGCCCCCATGCCGAACTCGCCGCCGTCGGCGAACTGGGTGGAGGCGTTGTGGACGACGATCGCGCTGTCGACCCCGGCGAGGAAGCGGGCCGCCGCGGCATCATCGGCGGTGACGATGGCGTCGGTGTGGTGCGAGCCGTAGCGGTCGACGTGGGCGATGGCCTCGTCCAGGCCGGACACCGCCTTGGCCGAGATGATGCCGTCCAGGTACTCGGTGCCCCAGTCGGCCTCGTCGGCCGCCTCGACGCGGGGGTCGAGCGCCCGCACGGCGGCGTCGCCGCGCACGGCGCAGCCGGCGTCGAGCAGGCCCTTGACGGCGCCCGCCCCGACTGTTTCCAGCACGGCTTCGTCGATGAGGAGCGACTCGGCGGCGCCGCAGATGCCGACCCGCCGCAGCTTGGCGTTGAGCACGATCGACCGCGCCATCGAAGGGTCGGCGCCCGCGTGCAGGTAGACGTGGCAGTTGCCGTCGAGGTGGGCGAAGACGGGGATGCGGCTCTCGGCCCGGACCCGCTCGATGAGCGAGCGCCCGCCGCGCGGCACGATCACGTCGACGCAGTCGTCCATCGCCAAGAGCATCCCCACGGCCGCCCGGTCGGTCGTCGGCACCGCCTGGACCGCGTCCTCGGGAAGGCCCGCCGCTTCGAGCCCGGCGCGCAGGCACCGCAGGATGGCGTGCGCGCTGTGGAAGCTCTCGGAACCGGGGCGCAGGATCACGGCGTTGCCCGCCTTCAGGCAGAGGGCGCCCGCGTCGGCGGTGACGTTCGGGCGGCTCTCGTAGATCACCCCGACGACGCCGAGCGGCACCCGGACGCGGGCGATGTCGAGCCCGTTCGGCCGCGTCCATCGGGCGATCTCGGCGCCGACCGGGTCGCCCAGATCCGCCACCGCCTCCAGCCCCGACGCCATCGCCTCGACCCGCCTTGCGTCGAGCTTTGCCCGGTCGAGGAGGGCCGGCGAGACGCCCGCGGCCCCGGCGTCTCCCATGTCCCCGGCGTTCGCGTCGAGGATGGCCTTCGTCCCCTCGCGCAGGCTACGGGCGGCGGCGCGAAGGGCCGCGTCTTTCGCCGCGTGCGGCGCCCCCGCGAGCGCGCCCGCGGCGGCGCGTGCGGCAAGCCCGATCGCCCGCATGTCGGCCAGGAGCGCGTCCTTCAGTTGCGTCGCCATCGTTTCGCCATCCTCAAGAGCCCGGTGCCGGATGTAGCAAGGTCAGGGTCCAAGGCCAAGGAAGAGACGCGGAGACCCGGCCCTACGCCCGGTCCTTGCGCCGCCGCAGCGCCCCGAACACTTCCGCCGCGTCCGCGTCCTCCGTCATCCCGACCGAACGGCGCAGGGCCGGTTCGCCCGCGCGCAGGAACGGGTTGGTGCGGCGCTCCTCGCCGATCGTGGACGGAACGGTGGGCTGGCCCTGGTCGCGCAGGGAGCCGACGAGGCGGGCCTTGGCCTGGAGGTCCTGGTTGTCCCCGTCGACGCTCACGGCGAAGCGGGCGTTGGCGAGGGTGTACTCGTGGCCGCAGTAGACGCGGGTGCCCTCGGGCAGGGCCGCGAGCTTCTGGAGCGAGCGCCACATGGTCGGCGCCACGTCCCCCGACAGCCGGCCGCAGCCCATGACGAAGAGGGTGTCGCCGCAGAAGAGCGCCTTCGCCTCGGGCAGGTGGTAGCTGATATGTCCCTCCGTGTGGCCCGGCGTGGCGATGACCTCGGCCCGCATCGTGCCTTCGCCGACGCTGTCGCCCTCCTCGACCCCGACGTCGAGCCCACCGATCGCGCCCGCCTCGGCGGCGGGGCCGACGACCTTGCAGCCGTACTTGCCGACGAGTTCGGCGACCCCCCCTGTGTGGTCGCCGTGGCGATGGGTGATCCAGATCTCGTCCAGGCGCAGGTTCCGCGACTGGAGGCGGCGCAGGACCGGCGCCGCCTCGCCCGGATCGACGACGACCGTTCGGCCGTCGTTCTCGATCAGGAAGACGTAGTTGTCGCCGAGGGCCGGGATGACCTCGATCTCGAGCGCCGTCATCGTGGTTCCTTTCGATGGGGGCGGACTGGGTGAAGCGGGCGCGCCCGCTTTGAAAAACGCCCCGGCGCCTACTATACTCGAACGAGGCAGGCTTGGTTCCGGCAGGGTCGATGCGTCCCGACATCCTCGAACTCGACCGCTTCTACGACGGACCCCACGGCGTGGTCGTGCGCCGGATCGTCGTCCTGAAGCTCCGCCAGCTTTGGCCCTCGCTCAAGGAGGAGCGCGTGCTCGGCGTCGGCCACGCCGCCCCCTTCCTCGGCGCCCTGAAGGAAGCGGCGACGGGGATCGCCCTCTTCCCGGCGACCCAGGGCGCCGCCCGCCACCCCAAGGACGGACCCGGCCTTGCCGCGCTGGCCAGGGAGGACGAACTGCCCTTCCAGGACGCCGCCTTCGACCGCGTGCTCCTCGTCCACGCGCTCGAATGCAGCCCGCACCCGAACCGCCTCCTGCGGGAAGCGTGGCGCGTGCTGCGCGACGGCGGGCGGCTCGTCGTCGTCGTCCCGAACCGCACCGGGCTTTGGTGCTGGAGCGAGCGCACCCCCTTCGGCTACGGCCAGCCCTACACGGCGGCCCAGCTTCAGCGCCTTCTCCGCGCCCACCTGTTCGAGCCCCTGGAGGAGCGCCGCGCCCTCTGGCTCCCCCCCTGGCGCCGCGCCCGCCGCTTCCTCTTCGCCGCCGAACGCGCGGGCACGGCCCTCGCCCCCCGCTTCTCCGGCGTCCTCCTCCGCGAGGCCGAAAAGCGCATCTGGCTCGCTCCCCCGGCCCTCGCCCAGTTGCGCCCCAGCAGCCGCCGCTACCTGCAACTGCCGGAACTCACCGCCGCCCGCGACGAGGGGTAGGGCCTGGAGACGCTTCGCGCGGTGGACGCGAAACGTGTTTCAGTTTTACCGCCTGATCTCCGCCAGATCGAAGGGCGCCGTCTGGTAGACCTCGTTGAGCCAGTTGCCGAAGAGAAGGTGGGCGTAGGCGCGCCAGCAGTTGCGCGGCGCCTTCGTTGGGTCGTCGTCCGGGTAGTAGTTGAGGGGAAGGGACACGTCGTCCTTGGTGGCGCGGTCGCGCAGGTACTCGTCGTGCAGGGTGTAGGTGTCGTATTCGAGGTGGTTGAACATGTACACCTCGCGCTGGTCGGGGTCGTGGAGGAGGCAGGGGCCGGCGGCGTTGGAGACGGCCAGCACCTCGATCCCGTCGGTCGGCAGGTCGTTGATGCGGGTCTCGGTGTGGCGGGAGACGGGGACTTGGAAGTAGTCGTCGAAGCCGCGCAGCAGGCCGGGCCGGGCGGCGTCGCGGCGCTCGGTGACGTAGTGGGTGTAGATGCCGAAGCGTTTCGTCGGCAGCGCGTGCTTCGGCACGCCGTGGAAGTGGTAGAGGGCGGCCTGTCCCCCCCAGCAGATGTGGAAGCTCGAATGGACGTTCGTGCGCGACCAGTCGAGGATGCGCCGGAGTTCGTCCCAGTACCGCACTTCCTCGAAGGGCAGCAGCTCGACCGGGGCGCCGGTGATGATGAGGCCGTCGAAGGTGCGATGGCGCACTTCGTCCCAGGTGCGGTAGAACGACTGGAGGTGCGAGAGGGGAACGTTGTTGGGTCGGTAGGTCGAGGTGGTGAGGAGCGTCAGCTCGACCTGGAGCGGCGTCGCGCCGAGCAGCCTTGCGAGCTGGGTCTCGGTCTTCGGCTTCTCCGGCATCAGGTTCAGGAGCGCCACCTGCAACGGGCGCACGTCCTGGCGCAGCGCCTCGTTCTCGCCGATGAGGCGCACCCCTTCCTCGAACAGGCGGTTCGCGGCGGGGAGGTCGTTCGGGATCTTGATGGGCAAGGGCCGCGCTCCTGCACGAGGGCGCCGACCCGAACGCGACGAACCAGACGGTGAAGGGACCGGACCCGAAGGGGGTCCAAGACCTTTTAGCTGGTTGTTTAACGTGGCCGCAAGCCGGTCGGCGCAAATCACCACGGGGGCGACAATCTTGGCCGCGACGCTGGCCTTGTCAAGCGGGCTGGGCTAATCGGGTCCGGCCCGCTGCCGCGGGCGCGAAAGGCGGCATGGGGAACGGGGCGGGATGCAGGACAGCGGAGAGGTGCTCGAAAGCCTTCGCGCCGAGATCGACCGCATCGACGACGCCATGCTGGACGGCCTGTTGCGCCGGGTCGAGGTCGTCGAGCGGATCAAGGCGGCGAAGGCGAGCGCGGGCGGCGCCCCCTTCCGCCCCGGCCGCGAGGCCCTCATCATGCGCCGCCTCGTCGCCAAGGCGGGCGGTGCTTTCCCGGCCCCGGCTCTGGTGCGTCTTTGGCGCGAGATCATCGCCGCCTTCACGTGGCGGCAGTGCCCCTTCCGGGTGGCGGTGGCGGGCGGCGAGGACCTGCGCACCGTCGCCCGCGACCATTTCGGCAGCCTCGTCCCGCTCATGCCCGTCGACAGCGCCGTCCAGGCGATGCGCGCCTTCACCGACGATCAGGCGCAGCTCGCCGTCCTCCCGCTCCCCGCCGAGGGCGAGGCGTGGTGGCGCTGGCTCATGGGGCCGATGCTCGACGAGCGCGTCCAGGTGATCGGCCGGCTGCCCTTCGCGCCCCGGCCGGGGCAGCCCTCGGCCCTCCTCCTCGGCCGGGCGGCGCACGAGCGCACGGGCGACGACCTTGCCCTGATGGCGATCGAGACCCTGCCGGAACTGAGCCGGGCGAGGCTGCGCCACCTGTTCGAGGCGGCGGAGATGGCGCCCGTCTGGCTCGCCGTCCTGGAGGCGAACGGCGAGCCGCCGATGCACTTGATCGAACTCAAGGGCTTCGTCGAGGACTGCCTCGCCGTCGTGCCGAGCGTGCTGGCGCCCGCGCGCGGGCAGGTCTTGCGCGCCCAGCCGGTCGGGGGCTATGCACGCCCCCTTGACCCCGCCGCCTAGCCCTTCTCCCTCGCAGCCGAGCCCGCCCATGCGCCCGACGCCCCGCCCCGGCATCCTCGAAATCGCCCCCTACGTCGGCGGCAGGGCCGAGGTCGGCTCCGGCCGTCCCGCGATCAAGCTGTCGTCGAACGAGAGCGCGATCGGCCCGTCGAAGGAGGCGACGGCCGCCTGCAACGAAGCGGCGTCGGCCCTGCACCGCTACCCGGACGGCGGCTCCGAGCGCCTGCGCGCCGCCATCGCCCGGCGCTTCAACCTGGACGCCGCGCGCGTCGTCTGCGGCGCCGGGTCGGACGAGCTCATCGCGCTTCTCATCAAGGCCTATGCCGGCCCCGGCGACGAGGTGCTCTACAGCCGGCACGGCTTTCTCATGTACCGCCTCTCGGCGCTCGCGGCCGGCGCGCACCCCGTGGACGCGCCCGAGCGCGACCTGACGACCGACGTCGACGCCCTCCTCGCGCGGGTCACGAGCCGGACGAAGCTGGTCTTCGTCGCCAACCCGAACAACCCGACCGGCAGCTACCTGCCCGCCGCCGAGCTTGCCCGCCTCCACGCCGGCCTGCCCGCCCACGTCCTCCTCGTCGTCGACGCCGCCTACGCCGAGTACGTCGACGTTCCCGACTATTCGGACGGCACCGACCTCGCGCTCCGCCACCCGAACGTCGTCATGACCCGCACCTTCTCGAAGCTGTTCGGCCTCGCAGCGCTCCGCCTCGGCTGGATGCTGGGCAGCCCCGAGGTCGTCGAGGTGATCAACAGGGTGCGCAGCCCCTTCAACGTAAGCGCCCCGGCGCAGGCGGCGGGCGTCGCCGCCTTGGCCGACGTGGCCCATCAGGAACGGGCGAAGGCGCACAACGACCGCTGGCTGCCATGGCTGAAGGGGAGGATCGAGGGTCTCGGCCTCACGGTCCACCCCTCGGTCGGCAACTTTCTCCTCGTGGCCTTCCCGAAAGACGCGGGCCGGGACGCCGCCGCCGCGTCGACGTTCCTGGAAGCGCGGGGGATCATCCCCCGCGAGATGGGCGGCTACGGCCTCGGCCACTGCCTGCGGATCAGCGTCGGCACCAAGGAGGAGAACGAGGCGTTGATGGCGGCGCTAGAGGACTTCAGGGCGAAGGCGTCATGATCGCGTTCGAGCGCGTCGCCCTTATGGGCATCGGCCTCATCAACGGCTCGCTCGCCAGGGCGCTGAAGGCGAGGAATGGCGCCCGCGAAATCGTCGCCCACGCCAGACGACCCGAAACCCTCGCCCGCGCGCTCGAACTCGGCCTCTGCGACCGGGTCGAGGCCGATGCGGCGGAGGCCGTGCGGGGCGCCGATTTGGTCGTCCTCGGCGTGCCGCCGGGCGCCACGGGCGCCGTCGCGGCGGCGATGGCGCCGGGGCTCGACGCCGGGGCCATCGTCACCGACGTGGGCTCGGTCAAGGTCCGGATCGTCGAGGACGTGCGCCCGCACCTCCCCGACCCCGCCCGCTTCGTGCCGGGCCACCCCATCGCCGGCACCGAGCACTCCGGCCCCGACGCCGCGTTCGCCACCCTGTTCGAGCGCCGCCCCTGCATCCTGACGCCCTTGCCCGACACCGACCGGGGCGCGGTCGAACGGGTCCGGGAACTCTGGGAAGCCGTCGGCTCGACCGTCGACCTCATGGAGCCCGAGCACCACGACAAGGTGCTCGCCATCACCTCGCACCTGCCGCACCTGATCGCCTACA
>JAGRGG010000235.1 GCA_020445645.1 Geminicoccaceae bacterium
TGCGGTTGAACTTTTCCTTGGCCATCGCCCTCGTCTCCGTTCTGCTGCTGGTTCCGTCACCGTTCCGTCAGAAATCCTTAGGCGTACTTCGCCCGGATCTCCTCGGCCACCATCTGCGGAACCGGCTCGTAGTGGTCGAAATGCATCGTGAACTGCGCCCGGCCCTGGGAGAGGGAGCGCAGGGTATTGACGTAGCCGAACATCGTGGCGAGCGGGACCATGGCGCTCACCACCTGCCCGTTGCCGCGCGGCTCCATGCCGGTGATCTGCCCGCGGCGGCTGTTCAGGTCGCCGATGATGTCGCCCATGTACTCGTCGGGCGTCACCGCCTCGACCCGCATGATGGGCTCCAGGAGCTGCGGCCCGGCCTTGGACGTGCCCTCCTTGAAGGCGGCGCGGGCGGCGATCTCGAACGCCATCACCGAGCTGTCGACGTCGTGGTAGGCGCCGTCGGTGAGTTGGACCAGCACGTCGATCATCGGGAACCCGGCGATGACGCCGTTGCCCATCGAGGATTCAAGGCCCTTCTGCACGCCGGGGATGTATTCCCTCGGCACCGAGCCGCCGACGATCTTGCTCTCGAAGGTGAACCCGGAACCCTTCTCGCCCGGCTCGAAATGCAGCTTGATGCGGGCGAACTGGCCCGAACCGCCGGTCTGCTTCTTGTGGGTGTAGTCGACGTCGGCCGGGCGGGTGATCGTCTCGCGGTAGGCTACCTGGGGGGCGCCGACGTTGGCGTCGACCTTGAACTCGCGCCGCATCCGGTCGACCAGGATCTCGAGGTGCAGCTCGCCCATCCCCTTGATGACCGTCTGCCCCGACTCCTCGTCGATGCCGACCCGGAATGACGGGTCCTCCTGCGCCAGCTTGTTCAGCGCGACGCCCATCTTCTCCTGGTCGGCCTTGGTCTTCGGCTCGACCGCGACCTCGATGACCGGCTCCGGGAACTCCATCCGCTCCAGGACGATCTGCTTTTGCATGTCGGAGAGCGTGTCGCCGGTCGTCGTGTCCTTCAGGCCGACGAAGGCGACGATGTCGCCCGCGCGGGCTTCCTTGATCTCTTCTCGGCTGTTCGCGTGCATCAAAAGGAGACGGCCGACGCGCTCGCGGCGCTCCTTGACCGTGTTCAGTACGTAGGAGCCGCTCTCCATCGTGCCGGAATAGATCCGGGCGAAGGTGAGCGTGCCGACGAAGGGGTCGGTCATGATCTTGAACGCGAGCGCCGAGAAGGGCGCCGAATCATCGGGAACGCGGGTCTCGTGCTCGTCGGTGCCGGGCTTGACGCCGTCGACGGGCGGCAGCTCGATCGGGGACGGCAGGTAGTCGACGACGGCGTCGAGCAGCGGCTGCACGCCCTTGTTCTTGAAGGCCGATCCAGAGAGCACCGGGACGATCCGGTTGGCGATCGTGCCCTTCCGCAGGCAGCGCTTCAGGGTCGCCTCGTCGGGCTCCTCGCCCTCGAGGTACGCCTCCATCGCGGCGTCGTCCATCTCGACGGCGGCCTCGACGAGGGCGGTACGGAGTCCGGCGGCGCGGGTCTGGAGGTTCGCCGGGATCTCCTGCTCCTCGAACTCGGCGCCCAGCGACTCGCCGAGCCAGACGAGCGCCTTCATCCTGACGAGGTCGACGACGCCCCGGAACTCGGCCTCGGTGCCGATCGGGAAGTTGACGACGACGGGGTTCGCGCCCAGGCGGTCGACCATCATCCTGACGCAGCGCTCGAAGTTGGAGCCCGTCCGGTCCATCTTGTTGACGAAGGCGAGGCGCGGCACGTGGTACTTGTCGGCCTGCCGCCACACCGTCTCGGACTGGGGTTCGACGCCCGCCACCGAGTCGAACACGGCGACGGCGCCGTCGAGCACGCGAAGCGAGCGCTCGACCTCGATCGTGAAGTCGACGTGGCCCGGCGTGTCGATGATGTTGACGCGGTGGTCGTGCCAGAAGGTCGTCGTCGCGGCGGAC
>JAGRGG010000236.1 GCA_020445645.1 Geminicoccaceae bacterium
GCAAGTCCACCCTCTTCAACGCGCTCACCGAGACGGCGGCGGCCGCCGCCGCGAACTATCCCTTCTGCACGATCGAGCCGAACATGGGCCGGGTGCCGGTGCCGGACCCACGGCTGGCGCTGTTGGCCGAACTCGGCAAGTCGCAGAAGATCATCCCGACCCAGCTCGAGATCAAGGACATCGCGGGGCTCGTGCGCGGCGCGTCGAAGGGCGAGGGCTTGGGCAACAAGTTCCTCGGCGCGATCCGCGAGGTCGACGCCGTGCTCCACGTCCTTCGCTGCTTTCGGGACGACGACGTGACCCACGTCGAGGGGTCGGTCGACCCGGTGCGCGACGCGGAGCTGGTCGAGACGGAGCTGCTGCTCGCCGACATCGACAGCCTGGAGCGGCAGCGGGACGGGCTGGTCAAGCGCGCGCGCGGGCAGGACAGGGAGGCGAAGGCCAGGCTCGACCTCCTGGCCAAGGTGCTGCCGCCGATGCAGGACGGGACGCCCGCCCGCAAGCTCGGCCTCGGGGCCGAGGAGGCGGGACTCCTGAAAGGCTTCAACCTCCTAACCCAGAAGCCGCTCCTCTACGTCCTCAACGTCGACGAGGGCTCGGCCGCGACCGGGAACGCGCTGAGCGAACGCGCGGGGGCGATGGCGGAGGCGCAGGGGGCGGGGCACGTCGTCGTCGCGGCCGCGATCGAGGCGGAGATCACGGGGCTCGACCCCGGGGAGCGGCGCGAGTTCCTGGAAGGGCTCGGCCTCGAGGAACCGGGCCTCGACAAGGTGATCCGCGAAGGCTACCGGCTCCTTCGCCTGCTGACCTTCTTCACGGTCGGGCCGAAGGAGGCGCGCGCCTGGACGGTGCACGAGGGTGCGACGGCGCCGGAGGCGGCGGGGGTGATCCACACCGACTTCCAGCGAGGGTTCATCTGCGCCGAGGTCATCGCCTGCGACGACTTCGTCAGGCTCGGCGGCGAGGCGGGGGCGAAGGAGGCGGGGCGGATGCGCCTGGAGGGCCGCGACTATGTCGTCAAGGACGGCGACGTCTGCCATTTCCGCTTCAACGTCTGACGGGGCGCCGGCCCCCGCACCTGTGAAGGGCTGGCTCGCCGGGGCGTGGTGGCCGCACCTCTCGATGGCGAGCACGCTGGCGCTCGTCTTCGGCGGACTGCTCACCCTGGCGCTGGGCCTCACCCTCCTCATCGGCCTCTACGTCGCCGGGACCAATACCCGGGAACTCCTCGCCGCCCGGACCAACCTCACGTTGGAGGCCGTGCAGACGGGGGTCGCGGGGCACCTGGAGCCGGTCGAGGCGGCCCTGGAGCAGGTGCGCGCCCGGCTTGCGAGCGGGGACGACGCGACCCTTGCCCCCTTCATCCAGGGCGTGCTCGCCGCCGTGCCGCAGGTGAACGGGATCGCCATCGTCGAGCGCGACGGGCGGGTGCGGGGCTTCGCCGGCGTCGGCGCCAGGACGGTGGCGCCGGAGCGGATCGCGGATCTGGCCGGGCTCGACAAGGCGTTCGAGGCGCTCGGCCGGCACGACACCGTGGTCTGGGGCGAGCCCGTCTGGAGCCCGGACCTCAAGACCACCGTCATCAACGCCCGCCTCACCTTGCGCCGGCCGGGGGCGCCGGAGGCGATGCTGGTCGCCGCCGTCAGGCTCGAAACGTTCATCGCCTACCTGAACGAGCTGTCCCGCCAGATCGGCCAGCCGGTCTTCGTCCTCCACGGCCGGCGGCAGGTGGTGGGGTACACGGGGTTCAGGCCCGAGACGGCGGACCTTTCGGCCGACCGCCCCTTGCCCTTCGTCGAGGAGGTGAAGGACCCGGTGCTGGCCGCGATCTGGAGCGGGGACCGGGACGCGCTCGACCTCATCGGCGACCTCATCATCGGCAAGGCGCACGAGGTCCGGGCGTTCGGCCGCCCTTACATCTTCGTCTACCGGGCGATGCAGGGCTACACCGACCTGCCCTGGCTCGTCGGCACCTACCTGCCGTCCCGCCTGCTCAGCGCCCCCGTCGAGCGGCTGATCTACCTCGGCCTCTTCGCCCTCATGATCGTGCTCGCCGCCATGCTCGCCGTGTTCCGCCTCGGCCGCCGCCTCGCCCGACCGGTCGAGCGCTTGGCGCTCCAGGCCGACCGCATCCGCGCCCTGGAGCTGGACGGACTCGAACCCCTGACCTTGAGCCACGTCGTCGAACTCGACCGCGCCGCCCGCGCCTTCAACGCGATGGCGGGAGCGATGGGCCTCATCCAGGCGTATCTGCCAAGGCGGGTCGTCCGCCGCCTCGTCCGCCTCGGCCCCGCCGCCTGCGCCTCGGAGGAGCGCCGCGTCACGGTGATGTTCACCGACATCGTGGGCTTCAGCGCCCTCGCCGCCGGGCGTACGGCGCAGGAGACGGCGGACCTCCTCAACGCCCACTTCACGCTTTTGGAAGGCTGCATCGACCGCTTCGGCGGCACGATCGACAAGTACGTCGGCGACAGCGTGATGGCGTTCTGGGGCGCCCCCGGCGACGGGCCGGACCATGCGGCGCAGGCGGCGCGGGCGGCGCTGGCAATCCGCGACGCGCTCGCCGAGGCGCGCGCCGAAGGACGGGCGGAGGGGGACGTGCCGATCCGGATCGGGCTGCACACAGGGTCCGTCCTCGTCGGCAACATCGGCGCCGCCCGGCGGCTCGACTACACGCTGGTCGGCGAGACCGTGAACGTCGCCCAGCACGTCGAGCAGCTGGGCCGCGACCTGGAGGACGACGAGCGGACCCGGATCGTCATGAGCGCGGCCACGGCCGAGGCGATCGAGGCGCACGACCCCGCCCTCGCCCCCCGCCCGCGCGGCCTGTTCTGGCTGAAGGGGCGCACGGCGCAGGTCGAGGTATTCACGCTTTAGAAATACAGCCCGCTGAGAGAAAGCTAAATATTGGTAATAGATACTTATATTTTCCTAAGAACACGTTATATAAGGCCGAGAAAGATGAAATCGCATGACTATTTGAATTTTTTGCCACTAGCTTGGGTGAGCGTCTTGGCTTTAAGAGCCTGTCTGGGAAGTTTTTCAGGCTGCTGAAGCCCTTGCGAGCTGGCGCAGCATGAGGCGGATCATGCCG
>JAGRGG010000237.1 GCA_020445645.1 Geminicoccaceae bacterium
CCGCCGCCCACGTCGAGGAAGTTCGCGGGCGATCCCCCGAACAGCTTGATGATGTCCATCGTCGCCATCGCAAGGCCGGCGCCGTTGACCATGCAGGCGATGTTGCCGTCCAAGGCGATGTAGTTGAGGTCGTGGCGGCTCGCCTCGATCTCCTTCGGGTCCTCCTCGTCGAGGTCGCGGAGTTCGACGATCTTCGGCTGGCGATAGAGCGCGTTCGAGTCGAAGTTCATCTTGGCGTCGAGGGCGACCACGCCGCCGTCCTTCGTCACCACGAGCGGGTTGATCTCGACGAGGGAAGCGTCGCGCTCGACGATGCAGGCGTAGAGCCCCTTCATGAAGGCGAGCGCCTTCTTCACCTCGCCCCCCTTGAGCCCGAGCCCGTAGGCGAGGTAGCGGCCGTGGTTCGGCATGAACCCCGTCGCGGGATCGATCGCCACCTTGAGGATCTTCTCGGGGTGCTTGGCCGCCACCTCCTCGATCTCGACCCCGCCCTCGGTCGACGCCATGAACGTGACCCTGGAGGTGGTGCGGTCGATGACGGCGCCGAGGTAGAGTTCGCGGTCGATGGCGCAGCCGTCCTCGACGTAGACCCGCTTGACGACGCGGCCCTGAGGCCCCGTCTGGTGGGTGACGAGGGTCATGCCGAGCATCTGCTTGGCGATCTGCCGCACCTCTTCCACCGACTTGGCGAGCTTGACCCCGCCCCCCTTGCCGCGCCCGCCGGCGTGGATCTGCGCCTTGACGACCCAGACCGGCCCGCCAAGCTCGCGCGCCGCCTTCTCGGCCTCGTCGGCCGTGTAGGCGATCTTGCCTTTGAGGGTGGCGACCCCGTACTCGGCGAGCACGGTCTTCGCCTGATATTCGTGGATGTTCATCCGTCCTCCCTGACGACTTTGACTAGAGCTGGATGCCGTCGCAAAGCTTGCGGACCGCGGCGACGGAGGCGTCGAACGCCGACCGTTCCTCGGCGTTCAGCTCGATCTCGACGATCCGCTCGACGCCGCCGGCGCCGATGACGGCTGGTATACCAGCATAGAGATCGTCGACGCCATACTGTCCGGACAGGTGGGCGGCGCAGGGCAGGACGCGCTTTTGGTCCTTCAGGTAGCTCTCGGCCATCTGGATCGCGGACGCCGCCGGGGCGTAGAAGGCGGAGCCCGTCTTCAGGAGCTTGACGATCTCGGCCCCGCCGTCGCGGGTGCGCTGGACGATGGCGTCGAGCCGATCCTGCGTCGTCCAGCCCATCTTGACCAAGTCGGGAAGCGGGATGCCGGCCACCGTCGAGTAGCGGACGAGCGGCACCATCGAATCGCCGTGCCCGCCGAGGACGAAGGCGGTCACGTCCTCGACCGAGACCTCGAACTCCTCGGCCAGGAAGTAGCGGAAGCGCGCGCTGTCGAGGACGCCCGCCATGCCGACGACCTTGGCGGGGTCGAGGCCCGAGACCTTCTGCATCACCCAGACCATGGCGTCGAGCGGGTTGGTGATGACGATGACGAAGGCGTCCGGGCAGTGCGACTTGATCGCCCCGCCCACCTGCTTGATGACGCCGGCATTCGTGCTGATCAGGTCGTCGCGGCTCATGCCGGGCTTCCTCGGGATGCCGGCCGTGACGATGACCACGTCGGCGCCCTTCAGGTCCTCGTAGGCGTTCGTCCCGACCAACTGGGCGTTGAACCCCTCGACCGACGAGCTTTGGGCCAAGTCGAGCGCCTTGCCGGCCGGCATCCCCTCGGCGATGTCGAAGAGGACCACGTCGCCGAGTTCCTTCAGCCCGGCGAGCAGGGCTAGCGTGCCGCCGATCTGACCGGCGCCGACGAGGGCGATCTTGTTGCGAGCCATGGGGGAGACGCTCCCGCTGGAAGGGGTGGGGCAGGGTTGGTCTTGGTTTAGCCCCTTGCCCGCCGCCCTTCAAGCTGGCGTCCCCTCCCCCTCGGTATCCGTCGCGCCCCCGCGCCTAACTCGTCGCCCCGTCCGAGCCCGCCGGGTGGTGCGCGTCGAGCCCGAGCGCGGCGAGGTTCGTGACGTGAGGGGAATCGACGAAGGTGGCGACGACCCGCCCGGCCCCGCCGCCCGGACCGTCGGCGTCGCCGACAGGGTTGAAAGCGAGCCGCGCCTCGCCGTCCGACCGCTCCAGGCTGAAGAACCGGCCGATGTCGCCGCCCCCGCCGGCATCGTCGAACAGGGCCGAGAGGTCGAGCCGGTCGCCGGCCTTGGGGTCGAAGCCGTGGACGCGGTCGTTGCCGCCGCCGAGCCGGACCGTGTCGGCGCCCTCGCCCGGATGGAGGACGTCGTCCCCGGCGCCGCCGACGAGCAGGTCGTTGCCCGGACCGCCGCTGAGGAAATCGTGCCCGGCCCCGCCCTCGAGCACGTCGTCGCCGCTGCGGCCGCGCAGGTAGTCGTCGCCGGCGTTGCCGACCATCGTATCGCCGCAGGCGGTGTGGCCGACGAGGCTGTCGGCGCCGGCCGTACCGATCAGCGGCACGCCGCAGTCGTCCCCGCCCGCGACTGGCCCGCCGCCGCCGTGCCCGCCGCCGTCGTGTCCGGGCGTCCCGCCGCCGTCGCCGTCGCCGGGCACGATGGGGGTGCCGTCACCCCCGCCCCCAACGTCGTCGCCGGGAACCTCGGTGATCGCCACCGTCGTCGCCGCGACGTTGCTCTTCAGCCCGGTGTCGTCGGTGACCTGGGCGTGGACCACCCGGTCGCCCGGCTCCGGGTTCGCGGGGTCGAGGATCAGGTTCACCGCGCTCATCGCCTTTTCGTAGTTGGCGATGCTGTCCGTGCCCGTGAAGACGATCCGGCCGGCGCCGTCGGCCGCGGCGGCGATGTCCGTTCCGGCGAGCGCGCCCTCCGGCAGGTCGAGCCGGTCGGCGCCGACGCCCCCGTCGAGCCGGACGAAGCCCGCCGTCATCGTGGCGCTGTCGGGGTCGGTGATCCGGGCACCCAGGTCCACGTCGAGGTCGACGACCTGCCCGCCGCCCCCGCTTTGGTCCTCGCCGAAGCCGACCCTGAACACCGCGTCGTTGAAGTCGTTGTCGCGGCCGACGCCGTAGGGGTCGTGCCTCAGGGCTTCGCCGCCGTCCTCGAAGCCCACGACGAGCGCCCCCGCCGCCGCGTCCCAGCCCGAGACCGCGTGGCCGAGCCCGTCGGGGTTGAGGGCGTTGGCGTTGGGCGTGTCCGTCGAGCCGTCGGCCGTGAAGTAGAGCCGTTCGTCGATCACCGTCTCGGTGCCGTCGGCGGCGACGTGGACGAGGACGGGGGGGTTCCCGTCGGTGATCCGGGCCGCGCCCCCGCCGTCGCCGGAGCGCAGCTCGAGCCGCCCGTCGTTCACGAGCCCGCCGTAGTCGCGCCCGCCGTCGTTGACGAGGAGGAAGCCGAGCTTGGTCCCGGCGTCCAGGACGCCGAGCGAGGCGGTGGTGCCGGGGACCGACTGCCCCTCTTCGAAGTGGACCTGCCCCGGCGTGTTCATGCCGGCGAAGACCGTGCGCACGTCGACCATCCGGCCGGCGTCGTCGATCTTGTAGGCGAGCAGGGTGTCGACCGAGCGCGAGCTTTCGCTCTCCAGCGTCACCGTCACCTCGCGCCCCGCGTCGAGGGTGAGGTTCTGCTGGTCGACGCCGTTGATCCGGTCGTCGGGGACGGCCTGCCCCTCGCCTCGGATCGGCAAAGTCGGCGTCGTGTGGGGCGCGAACGGCGCGCCGGGCGCGTCGGTGATCGTGCCTTCGACCCGGTTCGTCAGCCGTATCGTCGGCGCTTCGGCCTCGCCCGCGGGCGGCACGGGCGGCGAGACCGGCGGCGGGGGCGAGATCGGCGGGGGGGGTGACGCCGGAGGCGGCGGCGAGATCGGCGGCGGCGACACGGGCTGCCCCGTCCCGCCGTCGCCGTCGCCGTCGAACGGCAGCGCCTGCCGGAACTCGGCCGAGTAGGTGAGCGAGGTCGGGCCGAGCGGGCCGAGCGGGGCGAGCCCGGCGCCGATGTCGCCGGGGTCGTAGGCGCGGAAGCTGGCCCCCCCGCCGTCGCTCTGCGGCCCGGCCGGCCCGTTGCCGGCGGCGGGCTCGATCACGGTCTGCTGGGCGAGCTGCGGCGCCGCCTCCGCCTGCTGGAGGAGGGCGGCCGCGCCGACCTCGGGGCCGTCGAGCACCGAGAGCGTCGTCGTCCCTGGCCCGCCCGCCCCGTCCGCGTGGGCGAAGAAGTCGGCCAGCACGACGATGCCGCCGTCGGCCAGCGTCACGACGAGGTCGTTGCCGTCGACGGCGTAGGTGGCGCGGTCGGGGTCGAAGCCCGCGTCCTCGAGGCGCACCTCGGCGCCGGGCGGGACCTCGACGACGAGGCGCTGCCCGGCGGCCGGCAGGGCGTAATCCGGCGGGATGGTGATGGCGCCGTCGCCCGCCGCCGCGGCGGCCGCGCCCGACCCGCCCCCCAGGATGCCGTCGTCGATGAGCCGCCGGGGCTCGGCGTCGCCGTCGCTCCGGTCGCCCTCGTCGCCCGCCGGGGGCGCCCCGCCCGCCGAAGCGCCTGAAGTCGCGCCCAGGATCGGGGATGCCGACGGCGCCCCCGATCCCGGGGACGCGAGCGTGGCGCTGCCGGATCCGGGCGAGGGCTGCCCGTCCGTCGCGGCCGTGGCGTCGGAGCCGTTGACGCCGATCCCCGTCTGGTCGACCCCGACCCCCGTCGGGACCTCGCCGGCCGTCGGCGCCGCCGTGCCGCCGCCGCCCGAAGCCGCCGGTCCGTCGGCTTGGGCCAGGACGGTCTGGTCGTCCCAGCCGCCCTTCGTTGCCGAACCCGTCTGCTCCACCATCTTGACAACTCCCGCAACCAAGGCGACGGTGACCCGTTTAGGCACTTATCTTTCGAACGTTAACCTTAAAGTAACCTATAGAAGGCATCTATGATCCTCAATCGCAAAGCCGCTGATGGGTGGATATTATGGTGCATAACGTAGGGGCGATTTCGGGAGACGCCGGCCGATGATCCGCAAGACCATGCGCATCGGCGACGTGCGCACCTCGATCAAGCTCGAGGGCGAATTCTGGAGCTATCTCAAGCATGTGGCCGACGGCCGCGACATGCGCCTCTCCGGTCTCGTCAACGAGGTCGCGGCGGCGACGCCCGACCGCACGAACCTCGCCTCCACCCTGCGTACCTTCGCCCTCGTCCACGCGCGACTGCGTTCGGAGACGTTGCAGCGCGAGATGGACAAGCTGTCGCTCACCGGCAACACCCAGGACCTCGTGCGGGTGATGGAGGCGTGCCCCCTGCCCTGCCTCGTCCTCGACGGCGACCGGCAGGTCCGGCAGATGAACCGCGCCTTCGCGTTCTGGCTCAACGTCGACGTGAAGGCGACGCTGGGCGCCAGGCTCGACAACATCATGATCCTGCGCGGCCCCGGCATGAAGGACATGTGGACGAACCTGCTCGACGGCCGCACGGCCAGGGCCGGGTTCAACGCCACCTACGTCTCCCCCGGCAAGGTCCGCACGGCGCAGGCCATCGCCGTCGCCCTGTCCGCGACTCCGGCCGACCCGAACCGCCGCGGCTGCGTCGTCCTCTTCGAGACCCTCTCCGGCCACACCTGAGCGCGCGCCTCGCGCCCCTCCGCGCGGGGCCGTCTTCGCGTCGTTTCCGCCCGCTCGCCGACGAAGGCCGGCCCGGGCGGCGGGGCCGGCTTGGCGGAAACGATCGGGCGAAGGCGCCGCGCCGCCCCCGCTTGCCACGCCTCCCACCACCCGCTATACCACGCCTACCCACGGTCGGAGCGTAGCGCAGCCTGGTAGCGCATCAGTCTGGGGGACTGGGGGTCGGAGGTTCAAATCCTCTCGCTCCGACCAATTAAAACAACAGCTTAGTGCTAAGCGTGCTGCTAAACTTTTCAAGCGTAACTCAAATTAGCAGCACCCTAGCAGCACTTTTCTCGATAGTAGATAAACCAAGACCGCGCCCCTTGCCGATCACACTGAAGCCGCATTGCCATGCCGCGCCAGACCCAGTATGACAAAGACGCCGCCGAGTTCGGCATCGACGTCCCGCTCGCCCTCGAACTCGTTCAGCGCCGATTCGGTTACGACCTTTTACAAGCGAGACAGTTGCTCCGCTATCTGGTCGGTCAGGGACTTTCGGGATGGTATCTCTTCGGAGGGTTTGAGCCTGGCATAGACCG
>JAGRGG010000051.1:0-196 GCA_020445645.1 Geminicoccaceae bacterium
CAGGTGCGCTCGACGGTGAAGAAGCTCTGCTGCGCCCGGACGCGCCCGGCGCCCCGGCAGGTGGGACAGACCGTCGGCTCGGCGTTGCCCTCGGCGCCGCTGCCGTCGCAGATTTCGCAAGGCACCGAGGTCGGCACCCGGACCTGCGCCTTCTTGCCGCCGAACGCCTCTTCGAGCGTGATCGTCAGGTTGTAGC
>JAGRGG010000051.1:367-1934 GCA_020445645.1 Geminicoccaceae bacterium
TCAGGATCTCGTAGGCCTCGTTGACTTCCTTGAACCTCGCCTCGGCCGCCGGGTCGTCCGGGTTGCGGTCGGGGTGGAACTGCATGGCGAGCCGGCGGTAGGCCCGCTTCAGCTCGCTCTCGTCCGCGTCTCGGGCGACGCCGAGGGTTTCGTAGAAGTCGCGCTTGGCCATCCGGTCGGGTCGTCCTTGGGCTTGGGCTCAGTCGAAAGCCTGCGCGGGCGGGCCCGCGGGCAGGCAAAGGGGAGCCGGGCGCTGACGCCCGGCTCCCCGATGGTCAGGACCCGTGCAAGAGGGTCCTCGAGGCTTCAGGCCGACCGCTTGTTGCGGTCGTCGTCGACCTCCTCGAACTCGGCGTCGACGACGCCCTCGTCCTTCGCGCCCGCGTCCTTCGGTGCCTCGCCGCCCTCCGCCGTGCCCCCGGCGGCCTCGGCGCCGTACATCGCCTCGCCGAGCCGCATCGACGCCTGCGCCAGCGCGTCGGTCTTCGCGCGGATCAGGTCGGCGTCGTCCTTGTCCACGACGCCCTTGAGGTCGGTGAGCGCCTCGTCGATCTGGCGCCGCACGTCCGGGCTCACCTTCTCGCCGTGCTCCTTCAGGCTCTTCTCGGTCGAGTAGATCAGGCCGTCGGCGTGGTTGCGCGCCTCGATCGCTTCCTTGCGCCTCTTGTCCTCCTCGGCGTGCTCGGCCGCCTCTTTCACCATGCGCTCGATCTCGTCCTCGGACAGGCCGCCCGACGCCTGGATGCGGATCTGCTGCTCCTTGCCGGTCGCCTTGTCCTTGGCCGAGACGTTGACGAGGCCGTTGGCGTCGATGTCGAACGTCACCTCGATCTGCGGCATCCCGCGCGGCGAGGGGGGGATGCCGACGAGGTCGAACTGGCCGAGCAGCTTGTTCTGTGCCGCAAGCTCGCGCTCGCCCTGGAAGACGCGGATCGTCACCGCCGACTGGTTGTCCTCGGCCGTCGAGAACACCTGGCTCTTCTTCGTCGGGATCGTCGTGTTGCGGTCGATGATCCGGGTGAAGACGCCGCCCAGGGTCTCGATGCCGAGCGAGAGCGGGGTCACGTCGAGGAGGAGGACGTCCTTCACCTCGCCCGAGAGCACGGCGGCCTGGATCGCCGCCCCCATCGCCACGACCTCGTCGGGGTTGACCCCCTTGTGCGGCTCCTTGCCGAAGAACTGCTTCACCCGCTCCACGACCTTGGGCATCCGGGTCATGCCGCCGACCAGGATCACGTCGTTGATGTCGGAGGGCGACAGCCCGGCGTCCTTCAGGGCCTTCTTGCAGGGCTCGATCGTCCGTTCGACCAAGTCGTCGACCAGCATCTCGAGTTTCGACCGGCTGATCTTCATCGCCAGATGCTTCGGCCCGGTCTGGTCCGCCGTGATGAACGGCAGGTTGACCTCGGTCTGCATCGTCGACGACAGCTCGATCTTCGCCTTCTCGGCCGCCTCCTTCAGGCGCTGGAGCGCGAGGCGGTCGTTGCGCAGGTCGATGCCCTGCTCCTTCTTGAACTCGTCGGCCATGTAGTCGATGAGCCGGAGGTCGAAGTCCTCGCCGCCGAGG
>JAGRGG010000051.1:1979-23290 GCA_020445645.1 Geminicoccaceae bacterium
TCGAGGATCGAGACGTCGAACGTGCCGCCGCCGAGGTCGTAGACGGCGATCGTCTGGTTCTTGCCCTTGTCGAGCCCGTAGGCGAGCGCCGCCGCCGTCGGCTCGTTGATGATCCGCAGGACTTCGAGGCCCGCGATCCGGCCCGCGTCCTTCGTCGCCTGCCGCTGGCTGTCGTTGAAGTAGGCGGGGACGGTGATGACCGCCTTGTCGACCGTGCCGCCCAGATGGCGCTCGGCCGTCTGCTTCATCTTCTTGAGGATCTCGGCGCTGGTCTGCGAGGGTGCGCGCTTCTCGCCGCGCGTCTCGATCCAGGCGTCGCCGTTGTCGCCCCGCACGATCTTGTACGGGACCATGTTCTTGTCCTTGGCGACGATCGGGTCGTCGTAGCGGCGGCCGATCAGGCGCTTGATGGCGAACAGCGTGTTCTCGGGGTTCGTCACCGCCTGCCGCTTCGCCGGCATCCCGACGAGCACCTCGCCGTCCGCGGTGAACGCCACCATGGACGGGGTCGTCCGCACGCCCTCCTCGTTCTCGATGACGCGGGCGTTCTTGCCCTCCATCACCGCGACGCAACTGTTCGTCGTGCCCAGGTCGATACCGATGATCCTGCTCATGCATACCTCTCGCGTAGGACGCGAATACGTCTTTGAACCCTCTGCGAGCACGGCCCGGAAGCGGCCCTCGAAGGGCGGGGGTCGACGCTCGGAACTGCGGGTCATATAAGCAGGGGTTTTACCCCCTACAACCGCGCGCCCTGGGCTTTTTGGCCGCCCCCTAGGCCGCTTTCGCGCGGGGGCGCTCGGCCAGCAGGTAGACCTCGGACGAGTCGGCGCGGGTCGCCTTCGGGCGCAGGAGCCGGCAACCCACGAACAGCGACTTCGCAAGGTCCATGACGCGGGCCTCGGCGCCCCGGATCAGCTTGACGAGCACCCGCCCGTCCGGGCCGAGCGCGCCCTCGGCGAAGGCGACGACGGCCTCGCCGACGCCCTCCATCCGCAGGCGGTCGACGACCCGCTTGCCGGTGGCGTCGGGGGCGATGTCGCTCAGCACCGCGTCGGCGCCGCCGCCGAGCCGCTCCAGAAGCGCCGCCTGGACCTCGGGGTCGAGGAAGTCGCCCTGGACGACCTCGGCGCCGGGCATGGGCCCGATCGGCAACAGGTCGACGGCGACGACGCGGGCGCCCTTTTTCAGCGCGTACTGGCTCCAGCTTCCGGGGGCGGCGCCCAGGTCGAGGACGCGCCCGCCCGGCCTGACGAGGCCGAAGCGGCGGTCGATCTCGTCCAGCTTGTAGACCGAGCGCGCGCGCCAGCCCTCGGCCCGCGCCCGCTGCACGTAGGGGTCGTTCAACTGGCGTTGCAGCCAGCGGGTCGAGCTGTGGCTGCGCGTGCGGCTGCGCTTGAGCGTGGTCGTCACGAGGGCAGCGTCTCCCGCTCGATGAACAGGGCCTGGCGCAGGCTGCGGCCGGTGAGCGCGCTCAGGATCCCCTCCCGCACGCCCCGGTCGGCGACGCGGAGCGAGGCGACCGGCCAGTGGGCGTGGATCGCGTCCAGGATGGCGCAGCCGGCGACGACGAGGTCGGCGCGCTCGGCCCCGACGCAGGGGTGGGCGGCGCGCGCCGCCTCGTCGAGGCCGCGCAGGCGGCGCCCCACGTCGGCGATCGCGGCGAACGGCAGGCGGATCCCGTCGACCTTGCGCCGGTCGTAGCGGCGAAGGCCCAGGTGGACGGCCGCCAGCGTCGTCACCGTGCCCGACGTGCCGAGCATCTGCACCGTGCGCTCGTCGGGGAGGCCGGGGGAGAGGCCAGAGGGCAGTCCGGCCGGCTGCCGGCCCGCCTTGAGCGCCCTGGTCAGCAAACCGCCGACATAGCCGACGGCGTCGTCGTAGGCGCCGTTCGCCAGCCGCCGGCCGAAGCTCTCCGAGAGGGTGACGACGCCGAGCGGCACCGAGACGGTCTCCGCGATCCGCCCCTTGCCCCCCCCCGCGCGGTCGAGCCACAGGATCTCCGTGCTGC
Source organism: Geminicoccaceae bacterium (assembly GCA_020445645.1). Lineage (GTDB taxonomy): Bacteria > Pseudomonadota > Alphaproteobacteria > Geminicoccales > Geminicoccaceae > JAGRGG01. The sequence goes on from JAGRGG010000051.1 coordinate 3,991, forward strand.
CGCCGCCGATGTCGACCATGAGGAGGTGGCGGGTGTGGGCGTCGACGAGCGGCAGGCAGCCGAGCATGGCGAGGGCCGCCTCCTCCTCGTGGCCCAGCACCTCGAGGCGGATCCCCACCGCGCGCTCGACGCGGGCGACGAAGTCGGCGCCGTTCGCCGCCCGCCGGCAGGCCTCGGTGGCGACGCAGCGGGCGTGGACGATGCCGTTGCGGTCCATGACCCGCCGGCAGACGCGAAGCGCGCTCAGGGTCCGCGCCATCGCCGATTCCATCAGCCGCCCGGTCGTGGCGAGGCCTTCCCCGAGCCGGGTGATGCGCGAGAAGCTGTCGACGACGTTGAACCCCTCGGCCGTGGGCTCGGCGACGAGCAGGCGGCAGTTGTTGGTGCCAAGGTCGAGGGCGGCAAGGCAGGGGGCGCCCGTCCGCCGCGCCCTGCCGCTTCGCTCCCGCTCGATCGTCCGCTCGACTGCCATGTTCCACCTCGATGGAGGATACTAGCGCCAAAGCCCCGCCGCGCAAGGATTTGGCCCCACGCGAAGCGTTTCTTCCTAGCCGGCACCCCTTGCCGCGGCGCCCCCGTTGGGGCAAAGCTGCCGCCAACGAAAGCGACCGGGGGGCAACGCGCATGAAGACGATGAAGGGTCCGGCGATCTTCCTCGCCCAGTTCGCGGGCGCCGAGCCGCCCTACGACACGCTCGCCAACATGGCCGCCTGGGCGGCCGGGCACGGGTTCGAGGGCATCCAGATCCCCGCCTTCGTGCCTTCCCTGTTCGACCTGGAAAAGGCGGCCGAGAGCAGGGGCTACTGCGACGAGGTCAAGGGCGTCTGCGCCGAGGCCGGGGTCGAGATCACCGAGCTTTCGACCCACGCGCAGGGCCAGCTCGTCGCCGTCCACCCCGCCTACGACCTCCTGTTCGACGGCTTCGCGCCGAAGGAGGTCCAGGGCGACCCGAAGGCGCGCCAGGAATGGGCGGTGGGACAGGTGAAGCTCGCCGCGACCGCGTCCAGGAACCTCGGCCTGGACCGCCACGTCGGCTTCACGGGTGCCTTGGCGTGGCCCTACGTCTACCCCTGGCCGCAGCGCCCGGCCGGGATGATCGAGGAGGCGTTCGCCGAACTCGGGCGCCGCTGGAAGCCGATCCTCAACCATTTCGAGGACTGCGGCGTCTCCTACGGCTTCGAGCTGCACCCCGGCGAGGACACGTTCGACGGCACGACCTTCGAGATGTTCCTGGACGCGGTCGGCAAGCACCCCCGGGCGACGATCAACTACGACCCGTCGCACTTCCTCCTCCAGGGGCTCGACTACCTCGCCTTCATCGACGACTACCACGAGCGGATCACCTCCTTTCACGTCAAGGACGCCGAGTTCAACCCCACGGGCAAGCAGGGGGTCTATTCGGGCTTCGCCCCCTGGATCGACCGGGCCGGGCGCTTCCGATCGCTCGGCGACGGGCAGGTTGATTTCGGCGCGATCTTCTCCAGGCTCGCCCGCTACGACTACGACCACTGGCCCGTCCTGGAGTGGGAGTGCGCCTTGAAGCACCCGGAGGCCGGGGCCGCCGAGGGGGCCGACTTCATCGCCGCGCACGTCATCCGCGTGACCGAGCGCGCCTTCGACGACTTCGCCGCCAGCGGCAAGGACGAGGCGCTCAACCGCCGCACCCTCGGCCTGGACCGGTAGTGGGACCGCTAGGGAGGCCCGGCGCATGACCATCGAGGGCAGGGCGGACGCGGCGCGGCGGCGGCTGAGGCTCGGGCAGGTCGGCGGCGGGCAGGGGGCGTTCATCGGCACCGTCCACCGCATCGCGTCCCGGATCGACGACCGCTTCGAGCTGGTGGCGGGCTGCTTTTCCTCCACCCCCGACCGCGCGAAGGCGTCCGCGGCGGACCTCGGCGTGGCGTCCGACCGCGCCTACGGCTCGTTCGCCGAGATGGCGAAGGCCGAAGCCGCCCGCGACGACGGGATCGACGCGGTGAGCATCGTCACCCCGAACCACGTCCACTTCGAGGCGGCGAAGGCGTTCCTGGAGGCCGGCATCGACGTCATCTGCGACAAGCCGATGACGACGACGGTGGCCGACGCGGAGGCGCTGGTCGACCTCGTCGGGCGCACGGGCCGCGTCTTCGTCCTCACCCACAACTACACGGGGTATCCGCTCGTCCGGCAGATGCGGGCGATGGTCGAGGCGGGCGAGGTCGGCCCCGTCCGCGTCGTCCAGGCCGAGTACGCCCAGGACTGGCTGACGACCGCGCTCGAAGGCACGGGCCAGAAGCAGGCGGCGTGGCGCACCGACCCCAAGCAAAGCGGCCCCGCCGGCGCCACGGGCGACATCGCCACCCACGCGATGAACCTCGCCGCCTTCGTCACCGGCCTCACGCTGGAGGGCGTGCTGGCCGACCTCACGACCTTCGTGCCGGGGCGCCCCCTCGACGACAACGGCAACATCCTCCTCCGCTTCGAGGGCGGCGCCAGGGGGATGCTCTGGGCGAGCCAGGTGGCGCCCGGCAATGAGAACACGCTGCGGCTTCGCGTCTACGGCGAGAAGGGCGGGCTCGAATGGGCGCAGGAGAACCCGAACGAACTCCATTACACCCCCTTCGGCGAGCCCCGCCGCCTTTTGACCAGGGGCGGGAACGGGACCGGCGAGGCGGCGGGTCGGGTGACGCGCCTGCCGCCGGGCCACCCCGAGGGCTACCTCGAAGGCTTCGCCAACGTCTATTCGGACGCGGCCGAGTTGATCGCCGCCCGGATCGAGGGCCGCGAGCCGGACCCCGGCGCCCGCTTGGCGCCGACGGTGCAAGACGGGCTGGAGGGGGTGCGCTTCATCGCCGCCGCCATCGAATCGTCGAAGCAGGGCGGCACCTGGGTCAGGCCCGCCTAGAACGAGAAACGAGGGAGGCGAGAACGATGGCGAAGAAACCCCTGCGCGTTGGCACGGTCGGCTGCGGCTTCATGGGGCGCACGCACGCCAACGCGTGGCGGCAGGCGCCCCGCTTCTTCGACCTGCCCTTCGAGCCCGTCCTCCAGGCCGCCTGCGCCCGGGGCGAGGGCAGGGCGCAAGCCTTCGCCGACAACTGGGGCTACGGGAGCGCCGAGACCGACTGGCGCGCCCTCGTCGCCCGCGACGACATCGACGTGGTCGACATCTGCACGCCGAACGACACGCACAAGGAAATCGCCGTCGCCGCCGCCGAGGCCGGCAAGTGGGTCGTGACCGAAAAGCCCTTGGCACTCGACGCCGGCGAGGGCGAGGCGATGGTCGAGGCCGTGGAAAAGGCCGGCGTGCCGAACATGGTGTTCTACAACTACCGCCGCCTGCCCTCGGTGACCCTCGCCAAGCAGCTCATCGACGAGGGCCGGATCGGCCGCCCGTTCCACTACCGGGCGCAGTTCCTCCAGGACTGGACGATGAGCGCGGACCTGCCGCAGGGGGGCGAGGGCTTGTGGCGCCTCGACGCGAAGGTGTCCGGCTCCGGCGTCACGGGCGACCTGCTCGCGCACTGCATCGACACCGCGATGTGGCTGAACGGCCCGATTGTTCGGGTAATGGCCGAGACCGAGACCTTCATCAGGGAACGGGTGCATCAGACGACCGGCGAGAAGGCCCCCGTCACCATCGACGACGCCTGCCAGTTCCTGTGCCGCTTCGCCAACGGCGCGATGGGCCTGTTCGAGAGCACCCGCTACGCCCGCGGCCACAAGGCGCTGAAAACCTTCGAGGTCAACGGCATGGACGGTTCCCTCAGCTTCGACCTGCACGAGCCCGAGTACCTCGACTTCTTCGAGTACAAGAGCCCCGAGGCTGGCAAGACGCCAAGCCACACGGCCGGTTGGCGGCGGATCCACGTCACCAACGGCGAGCACCCCTACATGGCCCACTGGTGGGTGCCGGGCCTCGTCATCGGCTACGAGCACAGCTTCGTCCACGCCGTCGCCGACTTCCTGACGGCGGCGGGCAAGGGCAGAAGTGCCGCGCCGACCTTCAGGGACGCCCTTCAGACGCAGAAGGTCTGCGAGGCCGTCCTGCGGTCGGCGAAGAGCGAAACATGGCAGGAAACCGGAGCGGAGGCGTGACGATGAACGGCAAGAAAATCCTGATGCTGGTCGGCGAGTTCAGCGAGGAGTACGAGATCTTCGTCTTCCAGCAGGCGATGGAGATGGTGGGGCACCGCGTCCACGTCGTCTGCCCCGACAAGAAGGCGGGCGACATCATCAAGACCTCGCTGCACGACTTCGAGGGCCACCAGACCTATACTGAGAAACCCGGCCACGACTTCCCGCTCAACAAGTCGTTCAACGAAGTCGACACGAAGGACTACGACGCCGTCTACATCGCCGGCGGGCGCGGCCCCGAGTACATTCGGATCTACCCCCGGGTGATCGAGATCATCCAGGAGTTCGCTTCGGCCGACAAGCCCGTGTTCTCGATCTGCCACGGCGCGCAGGTGCTCGCCAACGTGCCGGGCTTCCTGGAGGGCCGGAAGTGCGCCGCGCTTCAATACTGCGAGCCGGAAGTGCGCCTCGCGGGCGGCATCTACGTCGACGTGGAGCCGACCGGCGCCACCCGCGACGGCAAGCTGGTCACGGCCAAGGGCTGGCCCGGCCTTGCCTCGTTCATGCGCCTCTGCCTCGACGTTCTCGGCACCGAAATACGCCACGGCTGACGCTTGCGTGTTGGCAAGGGCCGACTTTCGGGCTAGCGTCGAACAAAAGATCAGGGGGGTGGAGCTTGGCCGAACTGCGGCTCGATGGTGTCGTCAAGCGCTACGGCAGGACCGTGGCGCTGGACGGCATGTCGTTCGAGGTGGGGGACGGCGAGTTCTTCTGCCTCCTCGGCCCCTCCTCGGCCGGCAAGACCACGACGCTGCGCGCCATCGCCGGGCTTGAACCCCTCCAGGCGGGCAGCATCGCCTTCGCCGGCCGCGAGGTGACGGGCGCGCCCGTGCAGGGGCGCGGCATGGCGATGATCTTCCAGACCTTCGCCCTCTACCCGCACCTGAGCGTCCGCCAGAACCTCGCCTACCCGCTCGCCCGCGACGGCAAGGCGAGGGACGAGGTCCGGCGCCGCGTCGACGAGGTGGCGGAGCTTCTTCGGGTCGGCCACACGCTGGAGCGCAGGCCCGCCACCCTGTCCGGCGGCGAGCAGCAGCGGGTGGCGATCGGCCGCGCCATCGTCCGCCGGCCGAAGCTCCTCCTCCTCGACGAGCCGCTCACCAATCTGGACGCGAAGCTGCGCCACGACATGCGCACCGAGTTCAAGCGGCTCCACCGCGAACTCGGCATGACGATGCTCTACGCGACCCCGGACCAGCTCGAGGCGCTGACGATGGCCGAGCGCGTCGCCGTGATCCGGGACGGCAGGGTCGTCCAGACGGCGCCGCCCCGCGACCTCTACGCCCGCCCCGACAGCACCTACACCGCCGGCATGGTGGGGGCGCCGATGATGAACCTGATCCAAGGTCGGGTGCGTCACGCGAAGGGCGGCGCCACGATCGAGCTTCCCTTCGGCGCCCTCGACGCGGCGCGCTGGGGGGACGGCCTTCGGGCGGGCGACGAGGTGATCCTGGGCATCCGCCCGCACGACGTCCGCCTCGGGTCCGACCCGCACGCCTTGTCGCTGAGGGCGGGCGTCCGCCTCACCGAACCGCTCGGCGACGTCACCGTCCTCGACCTCGCGGCCAGGGGGGCGCCGCTCAAGATGGTGCTGCGCGAGGAGGTGGCATCCCGCCTGAAGGAGGGCGGCGAGGTCGAGGTTTCGTTCCGCCCCCAGGACGCGCACCTGTTCCACAAGGAGACGGGGGTGCGGATCGGCTGACGGCGGATCGTCCCTTCGACGAACAAAAACCCGATCAGGAGGCTTTGCGGGATGGAGAACCTTGGAAGACGGCTGGTGCCGGGCGCTTCGCTCGCCCTGGTCCTGGCGGCGCTGGGCGGCGCCACGGCGGCGCACGCCGCCGACATCACCATCACGATGGCGGCCCCCGACTGGCCGCCGACCCGGTTCATGAAGGAGGAGTTCGACCGCTCCTACAAATCGCCGGACGGCAACGACACCAAGCTGGACATGGACTTCATCCCCTGGCCCAGCTTCTACGAGCGGGTCGCGGCCTCGCTCACGTCCGGCGAGCAGAAGTACCAGATGATCGTGACCGACAGCCAGTGGCTGGGTTCGTTCGTCGAGGGCGGCTACTACCTCGACCTCACCGAGAAGATGAAGGCGGACCCCGAGCTTACCGCCATCATGAGGGACCTCCACCCGACCCTCATCTCGGCCTACTCGACCTACCCGCACAAGACGACGCAGCAGGTCAAGGACGCGGGCGAGTGGCCGGCGCCGAACGTGCACTACTACGGCTTTCCGCAGTTCCCCGACACCTACGTCACCTACTACCGTAAGGACCTCTTCTGTAACGAGAAGGAGCAGAAGAACTTCCAGGACAAGTACGGCGAGAAGCTGCCCTGCACCTACGACGACTGGGAAAACGTCGACTGGGTGATGTGGAAGAAGATCGGCGAGTTCTTCCGCCGCAAGAAGGGCGACCCGCTCGGCGACGACACCGCCAAGGACGACTTCTACGGCATCGCCTATCAGGCCGGCAAGGGCTACGACTTCTCGACCATGCAGATCAACGCCTTCATCTGGCAGCGGGGCGGGTCGATCTGGGACGAGACCAAGGAGCCCGAGGGGCAGGCCGAGGGGGTCGTCAACTCCGACGTCGCCGTCGCCGCGCTCGAAGACTACCTGTCGATGGTCCCCTTGATGCCCCCCGTCGCCAAGACCGGGCAGATGGACATCTTCGTCGAGCAGGACCTCTACATGCAGGGCAAGGTCGCGGCGATGGTCGACTGGGTGGGCCTCGGCGAGCCCGTCCTCGACCCCAAGACCTCGACCGTCTCCGACGTGTCGGCGTTCGGCCCGGCGCCCGGCACGAAGAAGGACGACGGCACGATCGACCGCACCGGCAACATCGGCGGCCAGCCCTTCGTGCTCACCACCTGGAACTCGGACGAGGTGGTCAAGGAGGCGCTCAACGTCGTCAAGTGGTGGCTGAAGCCCGACACGCAGATGAAGTTCGCCGCCAACGGCGGGCAGTCCGGCCTCATGTCGGTCATGGCCGATCCCAAGTACGATACCCTGCGCCCCTGGAACCGGGCGCACAAGGAGATGCTGGAGTGGCAGCGCGACGTCTGGCACATCCCGGAGTTCTTCGAGCTTCTGACCCAGCAACAGGAGGAGTTCGACAAGGCGATCACCGGCCAGATCGGTGCCAAGGAGGCGCTCGACTCGGTCGCCAAGTTCCAGCAGGAGACCCTGGAGGACGCCGGCCGCATCGAATAGGCCAGAGCCGGGGCCGGGGCTGAACCCCCCGGCCCCCCGCGTTCTCGACCCCCTCGAAGGACACCGGAAGCGATCATGGCCGCGACCTCGCCCGACCTGCGCGCCGATGCCGGCGCGGCGCCCGCCAACGGGGGCTTCCTCGGCTGGTTCCTGGCGCCCGAGCGCCGGGGGGCACTCCTCGTCACCCCGGCGCTGGCCGTCCTGTTCATCATGAACATCTTCCCCCTTCTCTGGTCGTTCGGCCTCAGCTTCTTCAACTTCCGCGCCAACCGCCAGGGCGTGCCCGACTTCGTGGGCCTGCGCTTCTACGAGCGCGTGCTCACCGACGACGACGTCTGGCAGCGCTTCCAGACCACCGCCGTCATCGTCGGCTCGTCGGTGGTGCTGCAGTTGATCATCGGCTTCCTGCTCGCCCTCATGTTCGCCAAGGAGTTTCCGCTCCGCCGCATCCTCCTGATGCTCGTCCTCACGCCGATGATGCTGTCCTTCGTCTCGGTCGGCGTGTTCTTCAAGTTCTACTACGAACCCACCTTCGGCCTCGTCAGCTGGGTCGTGAACCACTTCACCGACGAGCGCTTCGTCATGCTGGCGACCCCCGCCGGCGCGATTGCCGGCATCGTCGTCGCCGACGCCTGGATGTGGTCGCCCTTCGTCATGCTGCTCGTGCTGGCCGGGCTGGTCTCGGTGCCGCGCTACCTCTACGAGGCGGCCGAGATCGACCGGGCGTCCTGGTGGCGGCGCTTTTCCACCATCACCTTCCCCTACATCAAGAGCCTCCTCCTCCTCGCCGTCCTCTTCCGCACCATCGAGACCTTCAAGCTGTTCGACGTCGTCTACATCATCACGTCCGGCGGCCCCGGCACCTCGACCGAGACCATCGCCGTCTACGTCTACAGGATGGCGTTCCAGTTCTTCCGGACGAGCCAAGCCTCCGCGCTCGCCTACATCGTCCTCTTCGTCGTCATCGTCCTCACCTCCCTCTACCTCTACGCCGTCCGGCGCCGCGCCGAGGAGGTCTCCTGATGGCCACGGTCACGACCCCCACCCCGGTCCGGTCCCCGACCAAGGCGAAGATGCGGCTGCCCCGGCGGCGGCAGGAGATCGGCAAGGCCGGCTGGGGCTGGACCGCCTTCGTCGGCCTCGTCAGCATGGTCTACTTCTTCCCGGTCCTGTGGATCATCCTGACCGCCTTCAAGTCCAGGACCGACGCGTTCGCCATCCCGCCGAAGCTGTTCTTCACCCCTACCCTCGACAACTTCGTCAGCGTCTTCTACCGGGCCAGCATCAGCGGGGGATCGCAGCAGACCGACTTCCCCCTCTACTTCTTCAACTCGATCTTCATCGCGGGGCTCTCGGTCCTGATCGCCATCGTGCTCGGCACGCTCGCCGCCTACGCCTTCTCGCGCTTTCCGCTCAAGGGCACCGACACCTACATGTTCATCATCCTGACCACCCGGATGATGCCCCCCATCGTCGCCATCATCCCGATCTTCCTCATGTTCCGGCTCACGGGCCTGTCCGGCACGTACTTCGGCATCATCCTTCTCTACACCGCCTTCAACATCCCGTTCTCGGTCTGGCTCGTGAAGAGCTTCTTCGACGAGCTCAACCCCGAGGTCGAGGACGCCGCCCGGATGGACGGCGCCACCGAGGGCCGCGTGTTCTTCGGCGTCTGCCTGCCGCAGGTCCTGGCCGGGCTCGCCGCCACCTTCGTCTTCGGCCTCATCCTCACCTGGAACGAGTTCCTCTTCGCCCTTCTCCTCACCGGCGTCGAGACCCGCACCGTGCCCGTGGCGATGGCGCGCACCTTGGGTGGCGAGGTCGGGGTCGACTACGGCCTCCTCGCCGCGATCGTCACCCTGTTCCTCATCCCGATCTTCTTCGTCACCTTCCTCCTCCAAAACCAGCTTCTCCGCGGCATCACCTTCGGCACGGTCAAGCGATGACGATAGCATTGCGCGACCTCACCAAGGTCTACGGCCGGCTGAAGGCCGTCGACGGCATCGACCTCGACATCGGCGAGGGCGAGGTCCTGTGCCTCCTCGGCCCGTCCGGCTGCGGCAAGACGACGACCCTTCGCATGGTGGCGGGCTTGGAGTGGGCCACGGGCGGCGACATCCTGCTCGGCGGCGAGCGGGTCAACGACCGGACGGCGCGCGAGCGCAACGTCGCCATGTCGTTCCAGTTCTACGCCCTCTACCCGAACCTCACCGTCGCCGAGAACTTGGCCTATCCGCTCTGGGCCGAAGGGCACACCAAAGCGGTCGTCCGCCGGAAGGTCCAGGCCACCGCCGACCGCCTCCGCCTGGGATCCATCATGGACCGCCTGCCGGGGCAGCTCGCCGAGGGCGAGAAGCAGCGCGTCGCCGTCGGCCGCTCGATCGTCCGCGACCCCGCCTGCTTCCTCTTCGACGAGCCCCTGTCCCGCCTCGACGTGCAGTTGCGGGAAGAGATGCGCGGCGAGATCAAGGGCGTCCTCCAGGGCCTGAAGCGCCCCACCGTCATCGTCACCCACGACCAACTGGAAGCGCTGACGATGGCCGACCGCATCGCCGTGATGCGCGCCGGGGTCATCGAGCAGGTCGCATCCCCCCACGACATCTTCCAGCGCCCCGCCAACCTCTTCGTCGCCGGCTTCATCGGCACCCCGCAGATGAACCTGATCCCCGCCGACTTCATCGCCGCCGACGAGACCGGCACCGCCCGCTTCGCCGTCGAGGGTGGCCAGACCCTCGCCGTCGGCGTCGACCCCGCCGTCCATGACCTCCCCCAGGGCACCCGCGTCACGCTGGGCATCCGCCCCCGCAACCTGGAGATCGTCGCCGGCGAGGTCGTCGACGGCCTGTCCGCCACCATCGACCTCATCGAGCCGATGGGCGCCGAGACCCTCGCCCACGTCAGCGACGGCCGCCACGACGTCCGCGTCGTCTGCGACTGGCACGTGCCGCTCAAGGAAGGCGAGCGCGTCCACCTCCGCTTCCCCACGGGCGCCGTCCACGTCTTCGGCCCCGACGAGCGGGCCGTGAGGAGTGCCGCATGAGCGAGAAGGCTCTCAGGCCCGGCATGAGCCCCGCCGCCGCCCGGCTCGTCGAGTGGGCGATCATCGGCCTGTGCATCGCGGCACTATTCATGATCTTCCAGCCGTTCTCGCTCGCCCTCTTCTCCTGGGGCTGCGGCCTCGTCGTGCTGGGCGGGCTCGCCTTCAACTTGGTGCCCCTCTGCCGCCCCGGCACGAGCGCCCTGAGCCTCCTCAAGGTGGCCGGGATCATCCTCCTCATCCTCCTCGTCGCGGCCTTGCTCGGCATCGGCACGGCGAAGCTCTACACCCTCTACCTCGGGAGCCTGCGGTGAAAGCCTACGTCGTCGGCACGTTCGACACCAAGGGCGCGGAACTCGGCTACGTGGCCGAGCGCCTGCGCGCCGCCGGCTGCGACGTATGCACGGTGGACTTGGGCACCCGCAGCGGGACCGTGCGGGTCGACGTGACCGCGCAGGAGGTGGCGGGGCACCACCCGGACGGGGCCGACGCCGTCCTGATCCAGGACGACCGGGGCAGGGCCGTGGGCGCGATGAGCGTCGCCTTCGAGCGGTTCATTCAATCCCGCGACGACGTGGCCGGGATGGTCGGCGCCGGAGGCTCCGGCGGCACGGCCTTGATCGCGCCCGCGATGCGCGCCCTTCCGGTCGGCGTGCCGAAGGTGCTGGTCTCGACGGTGGCGTCGGGCAACACCGCCGCCTACGTCGGCCCCGCCGACATCTGCATGATGTACTCCGTCACCGACGTGCAGGGGCTGAACCGGATCTCGCGCCGGGTGCTGGCCAACGCCGCGCACGCGCTGGCGGGCATGATCCGGCGATCCTCCAGCATCCCCGAGGGCGACGACCGGCCGGCGGTCGGCCTCACCATGTTCGGGGTGACGACGCCCTGCGTCCAGGCGGTCGTCAAGGCGCTGGAGGACCGCTTCGATCCCCTCGTCTTCCACGCCACCGGGACCGGCGGGCAGTCGATGGAAAAGCTGGTCGACAGCGGCCTGCTCGCGGGCGTGATCGACGTGACGACGACCGAGGTGGCCGACCTCCTGATGGGCGGCATGTTCCCGGCGCACGCGGGGCGGCTCGATTCGATCGCCCGCACCAAGCTGCCCTACGTCGGCTCGTGCGGCGCGCTCGACATGGTGAACTTCGGCGCGCTCGACACCGTCCCGGCGCACTACCGGGAGCGCAACCTCTACGTCCACAACCCGCAGATCACCCTCATGCGGACGACGGCGGAGGAGAACGCCCGGATGGGCGCGTGGATCGGGGCGAAGCTGAACGAATGCCACGGCCCCGTGCGCTTTTTGATCCCCGAGGGCGGCGTCTCGCTCATCGACGCGCCGGGCGGCCCGTTCCACGACCCCGACGCCGACGCCGCCCTGTTCGAGGCGCTGGAGCGGACGGTGAACCAGACGAAAGACCGCCGCCTGATCCGCCTGCCGCACAACGTCAACGACCCGGAATTCGCGGCGGCGCTGGTCGAAAACTTCCTGGAGATCGTGGAGGCATGAGCCCAGACCGCAAGGCCATCCTCGAACGCTTCCGCGCCAAGATCGCGCGCGGCGAGCCCCTCATCGGCGGCGGCGCCGGGACGGGCCTGTCCGCCAAGTGCGAGGAGGCGGGCGGGATCGACCTCATCGTCATCTACAATTCCGGCCGCTACCGCATGGCGGGCCGGGGCTCGCTCGCGGGGCTCCTCGCCTACGGCAACGCCAACGAGATCGTCGTCGAGATGGCGCGCGAGGTCCTGCCCGTCGTCGGGCGCACCCCCGTGCTGGCCGGGGTCAACGGCACCGACCCCTTCATGCTGCGCTGGTCGTTCCTCGACGACCTGAAGCGGATGGGCTTTGCCGGCGTGCAGAACTTCCCGACCGTAGGGCTGTTCGACGGCACGTTCCGCAGGAACCTCGAAGAGACCGGGATGGGCTACGGCCTGGAGGTCGAGATGATCCGGGCCGCCTCCGAGCGCGGCCTGCTGACGACCCCCTACGTGTTCTCGGAGGACGAGGCCAGGGCGATGGCCGAGGCCGGGGCCGACATCATCGTGCCGCACATGGGGCTCACCACGGGCGGCAGCATCGGCGCCGGGACGGCGCTGACGCTGGAGGACTGCCCGGCGCTGGTCGACGCCTGGGCGAAGGCCGCGCGGGCGGTGAACCCGGACGTGATCGTGCTGTGCCACGGCGGGCCGATCGCCACCCCCGACGACGCCCGCTACGTCCTCGACCACACCGAGCACTGCCAGGGCTTCTACGGCGCCTCCTCGATGGAGCGCCTGCCGACCGAGCGGGCGCTGACCGAGCAGACCAGGGCGTTCGTGAGCCTGCGCACCAGGAACCGCTAAGGAAAGGAGACACCATGCCGAAAGCCTACGCCAGCACCGTCGTCGGGGCGTCCGCGGCCGAGGTCTGGGGCGCCGTCCGCGACTTCGGCGCCCTCTCGACGTGGCACCCCGGCGTCGACGAGAGCCGGATCGAGGACGGCGACCTGCCCGACCGGGTCGGCTGCGTGCGCTACCTGAAGCTCGGCGACGGCGGCGTGGTCCGCGAGCGGCTCCTGATGCTCTGCGACGCGGAGCGCAGCTACGTTTACAACTTCGAGACGACGCCCTTTGACGTGAAGAACTACGAGGCGACGCTCCGCGTCACGCCCGTGACCGACACCGACGAGGCCTTCGTCGAGTGGTGGACCACCTTCGACTGCGACGTGGCGAAGTCCGGCGAATGGGTGAGCACGTTCGCGGGCGGCGTGTTCAAGGGCGGGCTCGACGCCCTGAAGGCGCGCTTCGCGGGCTGACGCCGACGATCGAGGAAGCCGGGGAGGAAGACATGGGCGGCACGTTCGTTTTGGCCGACGCGACGCCGGAGGAAACCCTGGACTGGGGCCGCCTGCGCTGGCTCAGCAACCCGCCGGCGACGGGGGCGAAGCGGCTCACCGTCATCGACGTGACGCTGACCCCGGGCAACGGCCACGACTTCCACAAGCACCCCGACCAGGAGGAGGTGATCCTCGTCGTCGCGGGCCGGGTCGAGCAGTGGGTCGACAGGGACAAGCGCCTGCTCGGCCCCGGCGACGCCGCCTTCATCCCCGCCGGCACGGTCCACGCCTCGTTCAACGCCGGCGACGGCGAGGCGAGGATGGCCGCGATCCTGGGACCCTGCGTCGGCGAGATCGGCTACGAGATCGTCGACGTGGCGGGCGAGGAACCCTGGAACGGCCTGCGCGCCAAGGCGTAAGACAATCGGAAAGGGAGGCACCCCCATGCACCGCACGTCCATCGGCACCTGGGCCTACAACGTCGGCCCCTACGGCGAGCACCCGATCCCCTTCGACGAGGTGCTGGCGAAGCTCCGGGAACTGAAGTTCGACGGCCTCGAACTCGGCGGCTTCAACGGCTACCCGAACCCGCAGAACCACCCGACGAAGGAGGACCGGGAGGGGCTGAAGGAGAAGGTCAAGAACCACGGCCTCGCCTTCTCCGGCTTCGCCCAGGACCTCTGGAGCGAGCACCTGCTCGATACCGACGACACCTCGGTCTACGAAAAGGCGTTTTGCACCAACGCCGACTTCGCCGCCGACCTCGGCATCAAGGGCGTCCGGGTCGACATGGTGCAGCCGCCGACGATCCATAAGTCGACGGACTACGACGCCCTCCTGAACCACGTCGTCGGGGTCTGGGAACGCTGCATCGGCTACGCCGCCGACAAGGGGCTCTACGTCACCTGGGAGTTCGAGCCCGGCTTCGCCTTCAACAAGCCCTCCGACATCCAGCGCGTCCTGGACCGTTTGACGCAGGACAATTTCGGCGTCCTCTACGACACCTGCCACGGCCAGATGGTCGCCGTCGTCGGCGCCCGGCAGGAGGGGAACAAGGAGACCCTGCCGGGCGGGCAGGAGGAGCTGATCCGCCGCCTGTCGGGCCGGATCAACCACGTCCACCTGATCGACAGCGACGACACCTGCCACAAGGCCCCCGACGGCAGCGACGAGACCAGCGCGCACCCCCCCTTCGGCGAGGGCCACCTCGACTTCGACCGCCTCGTGCCGCTGCTGGCCAAGGAAAAGGTCGGCCACGACTGGTGGACGGTGGACTTGTGCTTCTGGCCCGACGCCTGGGCCGCGACCGCCAAGTGCAAGAACGCGCTCGACGGGCTGAACGAGAAGTACGGGTGAGGCGGCGATGAAGGTCGGCTTCAACATGCTCCTCTGGACGACCCACGTTACCGAGGACCGTTTCCACCTGTTCAAGACCCTGAAGAAAACCGGTTACGACGGCATCGAGATCCCGATGTTCGAGGGCGAGCCCGCGCACTTTCAGAAGATCGGGCGGGCGCTCAGGGACGAGGGGCTGGAGGCCAAGGGCATCACGGTGATGCCGAGCGCCGCGCACGACGCGATCAGCCCGGACGCCGAGGCGAGGGCGGGGGCCGTCCGCCACGTCGGCTGGGCGACCGACTGCACCGAGGCGCTGGGGGGCAGGCTCCTCTCCGGCCCGATGCATCAGGCGCTGGGCCGCTTTTCCGGCGGCGGGCGCACCGACGAGGAGTGGGCGCGGGGCGTCGAGACGCTGCAAGAAGCGGCCGATTACGCCGCCAAGGCCGGGGTCGCGCTCTCGATCGAGCCCCTGAACCGCTTCGAGTGCTACTTCCTCAACACCGTCGCCGACGCCGCTCGCTTCACCCGCGACCTTGATCGGCCGAACGTCGGCGTCCTCTACGACACCTTCCACGCCAACATCGAGGAGAAGGACCCGGTCGGCGTCATCGCCCCCCACCTGGACGCGATCAACCACGTCCACGTCTCCGCCAACGACCGGGGCACCCCCGGCAAGGACCACGTCCCCTACCTCGACACCTTCAGGGCGTTGAAGGGGGGCGGCTACGACGGCTGGCTCACCATCGAGGCGTTTGGCCGCGCCCTTCCCGACCTCGCCGCCGCCACCCGCGTCTGGCGCGACTTCTTCCCCGAGCCCGAGGAGGTCTACGCCTTCGGCCACAAGCACATCCGCGACACCTGGGCGGCCGCATGACCCTGCCCCCGACCCTGCCCCCGACCCTGCCCCCGACCCTGCCCCCGACCCTGCCCTTGGGCATCCTGATCGAGCGCGCGCACGCCGCCATCGCGGGCCACGCCGAGGGGCTGACCAAGCTCGATCAGGCGATCGGCGACGGCGACCACGGCAGCAACATGAAGCGCGGCTTCGACGCCATCCTGGCCGAGAAGGCGACCCTCGAAGCCCTGCCCCCCAGCGACGCCCTGCACAAGGCGGGCACGATCCTCGTCATGAAGGTCGGCGGCGCCGCCGGCCCCCTCTACGGCAGCCTGCTCATGGGCATGGGCGCCGCGCTCAAGGAGGGCGCCGACGCGGCGGGCGTCCTCGACGCGGGCATCGCCAAGGTCAAGGCGCGCGGCAAGGCCGACGCGGGCGCGAAGACCATGCTCGACGTGCTGATCCCGGTCGGGGAAGCCCTGAAGGCCGGCGCCGATCCCGCGAAGCTCCGCGCCACCGCCGAGAGGGCGCGCGACGCCACGCGGGACATGGTGGCGACGCGCGGCCGCGCCTCCTTCCTCGGCAAGCGTTCCAAGGGCCACGTCGACCCCGGCGCCGCCTCGTCCTGCCTCCTGACCCTCGCCGTCCTCGACGCATTGGGAGACGCCCCGGGGGAGCCCGCATGACCGTCGGCATCGTCGTCGTCTCGCACTCCGCCAAGGTCGCGGAAGGCACCGCCGACATGGTGCGCGGCATGGTGGGGGAGGGGGTACCTGTCGCCACCGCCGGCGGCGACCCCGACGGCGGGCTCGGCACCGACGTGGCCGCGATCAAGGCCGCGATCGAGCGGGTCTGGGACGGCGACGGCGTCGCCGTCCTCGTCGACCTGGGCTCCGCCGAGATGGGCGGCGCGAGCGCGATCGAACTCCTGGACGAATCCAGGCGCGCCCTGGTCCGCGTCTGCCGGGCCCCCCTGGTCGAGGGCGCCGTCGTCGCTGCCACCGTCGCCGACGGCGGCGCGTCGCTCGACGAGGTCGTGGCCGCCGCCGAGGCGATGCGCGGATGAGCGCGGCGAGCGGGCGGGCGACGATCACCCACGCCGCCGGCCTGCACGCCCGCCCCGCCGTCAGGCTCACCAAGCTCGCCAAGACCTTCGCCGCCGAGGTCCGCCTGCGCGGCCTGCCGGACGGTGCTCCGGTCGACGCCAAGAGCATCGTCAAGGTCATGGGCCTCAAGCTCCGCGCCGGCACCATCCTCGCCTTCGACGCCGAGGGCGACGACGCCGAGGCGGCGGTCGAGGCGCTCACCGCCCTCGTCGAGCGCCGTTTCGACGAGGATGGCTGAGACCCGCCGCCGAGGCCTCGCCGCCGCCCCCGGCCTCGCCGCCGGGCCGCTCGCCCTGTTGCCGGAACCCGGCGCGGCGGCCGGCGCCGTTCGCGGCCCGCTCCCCCTGGGCGCCGCCCTCGCCGCCGCCCGCCTGGACCTCGAAGCCCTCGCCGCCGAAGCGGCCGACGACGCCGCCGAGATCCTCGCCTTCCAGGTCGAGATGCTGGCCGACCCCGCGCTCGCGGAGGGCGCCCGCGCCGCCATCGACGCCGGCGCCCCGCCCGCCGCCGCCTGGACCGCCTGCATGGACGCGTACATCAGGGGCTACGGCGCCGCCGAGGACCCCTACATGGCCGCCCGCGCCGCCGACCTCGCCGACATCAAGGCCCGCGTCCTGGCCGCGCTGACGGGGGAGGGGGACGCCCCGCTCCGCCTCCCCCCCGGCGCCGTCGTCGCGGCCCACGACCTCACCCCGTCGCGCTTCCTCGCCGTCGCCGCCCGGTCGCCCGCCGGCATCGCCCTCGCGCACGGCCACCCGACGAGCCACGTCGCCATCCTCGCCCGCGCCCGCGGCATCCCCCTCGTGACCAACCTCGGCGAGCGCCCCGAAGGCGGCAACGCGCTGCTCGACGGCGCCGCCGGCCTCCTCGTCCTCGACCCTGACCCCGCGACGGTCGCGGCGTTCGCGCGGAACGCGGCCGACGAAACGGCGAAGGCCGCCCGCGCCGCCAAGCTCGCCGGAACCCTTGCTTGGCGGGGGCGGCCCGTCGTCCTCACGGTCAACGTCGACGACCCCGCCGCCGTCGCCGACGCCGTGCTGAAGACTGCCGACGGCGTCGGCCTTCTCCGCAGCGAGTTTCTGTTCATGGGCCGCGACGCCCTGCCCGGCGAGGACGAACAGGCGCAAGCCTACGCGGACCTGCTGAACCGCCTGAACGGCAAGCCCCTCGTCGTCCGCACCCTCGACGTGGGCGGCGACAAGCCCCTGCCGGGCCTCACCCTCCCCGCCGAGACCAACCCCTTCCTCGGCCTGCGCGGAATCCGCCTCTCCCTGGCCTACCCCGAAACCCTCCGCCCCCAGCTCCGCGCCCTCCTGCGCGCCGCCGCGGGGGGCGACCTTCGCGTCATGCTGCCGATGGTGAGCGTCCCGGACGAGGTCGAGGCCGTCCGCGCCCTCATGGCCGAAGCCCTGGCCGACCTCGAAGCGCGGGGGATCCCGGCCCGCCCGCCGCCGCTCGGCATCATGGTCGAGACCCCCGCCGCCGCGCTCGCGCTCGACCGCTTCGACATCGCCTTCGCCTCGATCGGCAGCAACGACCTCGTGCAATACACCCTCGCCGCATCCCGCGACGCCCCCGGCCCCGTCGCCCGCCTCGCCGACCCCTACCACCCCGCCGTGACCCGCCTGATCGAGGCCACGGTGGCGGCCGGACGCGCCAAGGGCATCGACGTGAGCCTGTGCGGCGACCTCGCCTCCGACCCGAAGGGGGCGCTCCACCTTCTCCGCCTCGGAATCCGCCGCCTCTCGGTCGCCCCGGCGGCGCTGGATCGCGTAAGACTGGCCGTCCACGACGACAGGGAGGAAACCGCATGAAGAAGCTCATCAACGCCGTCGACGACGTGCTCGCGCAATCCCTCGCCGGCTTCGGCCGCGCCCACGCCGACCTCGTCCGCGTCAGCGCCGACCCCGCCTTCGTCGTCCGCGCCGATGGTCCGAGGCAAGGCAAGGTCGCCCTCGTCTCCGGCGGGGGATCCGGCCACGAACCCCTCCACGCCGGCTACGTCGGCAAGGGGATGCTGGACGCCGCCTGCCCCGGCGCCGTCTTCACCTCGCCCACCCCCGACCAGATGCTCGCGGCGGCGGGCGCCGTCGACGGCGGCGCCGGGGTCCTCTTCGTCGTCAAGAACTACGAAGGCGACCTCATGAACTTCGAGATGGCCGCCGAGATGCTGGAGACCCCCCACGCCACCGTGCTGACCAACGACGACGTGGCCGTGGAAGACAGCACCTACACGACCGGCAGGCGCGGCGTCGCCGGCACCGTCGTCGTCGAGAAGATCGCAGGATCCGCCGCCGAGTCCGGCGCCGACCTCGACGCCTGCCAAGCCCTCGGCGAGCGCGTCAACGAGGCCACCCGCTCGATGGGCGTGGCCCTCACCTCCTGCACCGTCCCCGCCGCAGGATCCCCCACCTTCACCCTCGCCGAGGACGAGATGGAGCTTGGCATCGGCATCCACGGCGAGCCCGGCCGCGCGCGCGTCCCCCTCATGCCGGCCGACGCCGTCGCCGAAACCTGCCTCGACGCCATCCTGAACGACCTCGGCGCCAAAGGCGGCGACGACCTCCTCCTCCTCGTCAACGGCATGGGCGCCACCCCCCTCATGGAACTCTACCTCCTCTTCGACGCCGCCGCCCGCATCCTGGACGGCCGCAACCTCAAGATCGCCCGCCGCCTCGTCGGCAACTACTGCACCTCCCTCGACATGGCCGGCTGCTCCCTCACCGTCACCCGCCTCGACCCCGAGACGACGCGGCTCTGGGACGCCCCGGTGCATACGGCGGCGCTGCGGTGGTAGGAAAGGAAGACGACGCTTCGCGTCCGCTG
>JAGRGG010000238.1 GCA_020445645.1 Geminicoccaceae bacterium
AGACCGCGCGTCAGCGCACGCGAAGCGTCATCCTACCCTACCAGTTCCACAACGTCCCGTCCTCAAGCCGCGCCACGGGCAGGTAGGCGGGCGCGTAGGGGTAGCGTGCCGCCTTGGCCTCGTCGATGTCGACGCCGTGACCGGGGGCCTCGCCGGGGTGCATGTGGCCGTTCTCGAACGTGTAGGCATGGGGGAACACGTCGTCGGTTTCGGGGGGGTGGGGCATGCGTTCCTGGACGCCGAAGTTCGGGACCCAGAGGTCGAAATGGAGGGCGGCCCCCATGCAGACGGGGGAGAGGTCGGTGGCGCCGTGGCAGCCGGTGCGGACGTGGTGGAGGGAGGCGAGGTCGGCGATGCGGCGGAGGTGGGTGATGCCGCCCGCGTGGGTGACGCTCGCGCGGACGTAGTCGATGAGGCCGCCCTCGATGAGGGTCTTCGCGTCCCAGACCGAATTGAAGACCTCGCCGACGGCGATGGGGGTCGTCGTGTGCCCCCGGATGAGGCGGAAGGCGTCCTGATTCTCGGCGGGGGTGGGGTCTTCCATCCAGAACAGGCGGCAGGGTTCGAGGGACTTGCCGAGGCGCGCGGCCTCGATCGGGGAGAGGCGGTGGTGCACGTCGTGGAGGAGGTGGGGGTCCATGCCGAAGCGTTCGCGCAGGCGCTCGAACAGCTTGGGCGCGTGGTCGAGGTAGCGTTCGGTCGACCAGCCCTGTTCCTCGGGCAGGCCGCGCTTGGCCGGCTCGTAGCGCTCGCCGGCCTTGGCGACGCCGTAGACCTTGGCGATGCCGGGCACGCCGCTCTGCGCGCGGACGGCGCGATAGCCTTCGTCCAGGTGCTCCGCGACCCGGTCGGCGGTCTCCTCGATGTCGCGGCCGGTGGCGTGGCCGTAGACCATGACCCGCTCGCGGCTGGCGCCGCCGAGGATCTGGTAAAGGGGCATCCCGGCGGCCTTCGCCTTGATGTCCCAAAGCGCCACGTCGACGGCGGCGATGGCGGACATGGTCACGGGCCCGCGCCGCCAGTAGGCGCCCTTGTAGAGGTACTGCCACGTGTCCTCGATCCGGGCGGCGTCGCGGCCGATCAGGCAGGGGACGACGTGGTCGGCGAGGTAGCTGGCGACGGCGAGTTCGCGGCCGTTGAGCGTGGCGTCGCCGATGCCGTGGAGGCCGTCCTCGGTGACGATCTTCAGGGTGACGAAGTTGCGCCCTGGCGCGCAGACGATGACGCGAGCCTCCTTGATGCGTCCGGTCATGGGGCGTCCTCACTCATAGAACAGGCTTGGCAGCCAGAGGGAAAGGGCCGGGATGTAGCTGACGAGGAAGAGGATCAGGAGGTTGCAGAGGAGGAAGGGAAGGACGGCGCGGCTGATCTGGGTGAGGCTCACCTTGCCGATGTTGGCGGCGACGAAGAGGCAGACGCCGACGGGGGGCGTCGTCAGGCCGAGCATCAGGTTGAGGACGGCGAAGGTGCCGAAGTGGATCGGGTCGATCCCCACCTGGACGGCGACGGCGAGCAGCGGCGGGAAGAGGATGATGAGGGCCGCGATCGTCTCCATGAACATGCCGACGAAGAGGAGGAGGATGTTGATGAGGAGGATGATGAGGTACTTGTTCTCGGTGAGGGAAAGCATGGCGGCGGCGAGCGCCTGCGGGATGCGCTCGGAGGTCAGGATCCAGCCGAAGACGTTGGCGAAGCCGACGAGGAGGACGAGGGCGGCAGCACTCACGGCGCTGTCGATCAGGATGCCCGGCACCTGCCGGAGGGTGAAGCCCTTGTAGACGAAGAGGCCGACGAAGAAGGCGTAGGTCGCGGAGACGACGGCGGCTTCCGTCGGGGTGAACACGCCGCCGACGATGCCGTAGAGGATGATGAAGGTCATGAGCAGCGCCCAGAAGGCGCCGCCGAAGCCGCGTGCCAGCTCCCGGAAGCCCTGCCAGGGCTCCTGCGGGTAGCCGCGCCGCACGGCGAGCAGATAGCAGGTGATCATCATGCCGAGCCCGAGGAGAAGGCCGGGCACGGCGCCGGCGAGGAACAGCTTGCCGATCGAGAGGCCGGTGAGCGTGCCGACGATGATCATCGGGACGGAAGGGGGGATGATCGGCCCTACGGTCGAGGCCGACGCGGTGAGGGCGGCGGCGAAGGCGCCGTCGTAGCCGACCTTCTTCATGCCGGGGATCATGACCGAGCCGATGCTCGCCGTCTCGGCGACGGCGGTGCCGGAGATGCCGGCGAAGATCATCGAGCCCGTGACGTTGGCGAGCCCGAGCCCGCCCCGGACGTGGCCGACGAGGGCCTGCGAGAAGCGCATGATCCGGTCGGTGATCCCGCCGCCGTTCATCAGGTTGCCGGCGAGGATGAAGCCGGGGATGCAAAGAAGGACGAAGCTGTCGATGCCGGCGAACATCTTCTGCGGGATCACGGCGAGCGGCAGCCCGGCGAGAACCACGTAGGCGGCGGACGAGATCGCCAGGACGAAGACGATCGGAAAGCCCAGCGCCAGGGTGACGAGGAAGGTGACGAACATCACGGTGACGAGCACGGGTCAGGTCCCCCCCGCCATGTGGGCGGGATCGCCCGCCCCAGGGGGGCCGCGCAGAACGCGCTCGATGCCGAAGACGGCGAGCGAGACGGGGGCGACGAGCACGGCCATGTTCACCCACCACATCTTGATGCCGAGCGCCGGCGAGGTCGGAAAGAAGCCGATCTTCACGTAGGCCCAGCCGGGCCAGAGGAGGAAGAGGGCGAAGAGGGTCGAGACCAGGACGACGCCGCCCTCGACGAGGGTCCTCGACCGGCCCGTCAGGTTCGACGGCACGATGTCGACGTTGACCAGCTCGCCCGTCCGCCAGCCGAGCCCGCAGCCGAACGCGACGACGTAGAGAAGGGCGAAGCGCGACAGCTCCTCCGTCCAGACGGGCGACGACGGCAGCAGCATCCGGGAGACGACCTGGATGAGGACCGAGGCGATGAGGACGAGGAAGGCAAGGCCGGTCATCGCCCGGAACAGGGCGGCGAGGACGCGGAAGACGATCGTCATCGTGGGGCGCCTTCGTGGGAGTCAAGATTACGCTTCGCGTCCGCTGGC
>JAGRGG010000052.1 GCA_020445645.1 Geminicoccaceae bacterium
CGTCGATGATCTTCAGTTCGGGCTCGTCGATGCCGCCGTAGAGGTGGTCGAGGAACATCTCCTTGGTCAGCGTCGTGCCCTTGCGAAGCGAGAGCAGCTCCAGGATGCTGTACTCCTTGCCGGTGACGTGGAGGCGGCGGCCGTCGATCTCGACGGCGCGCAGATCCATGTTGACGACCATCCTCCCAGTGCGGATCACCGATTCGGAGTGGCCCTTGGAGCGGCGGACGATCGCGTTGATGCGCGCCAGAAGCTCCGCCTTGTTGAAGGGCTTGGTGAGGTAGTCGTCGGCGCCGGTCGTCAGGCCCCGCACCTTGTCGGTGGGGTCGGTGCGCCCCGACAGGATCAGGACCGGGGTCTGGATCCGGCCCGCGCGCAGGCGGCGGACAACCTCGTAGCCGTCGACGTCGGGCAGGCGCAGGTCGAGGATGATGATGTCGAAGTCGTAGAGCTTCGCCAGCTCGATGCCCTCCTCGCCGCGGTCGGTCGGCTCGAAGACCACGTTCTCCGCCTGCAGGGCCGTCTCGATCAGCTTCAAGGAAACGGGATCGTCTTCAATCACGAGTGCGCGCATGGGCAATCCGCCTGTGTATTGATGTTTAAAATCTGCCAAGACTTCGTTAGGTTAAGGAAAATCGATTAACATTTCCTTAAAACGGTCGGACCTTCTTCACATTTTTTAAGCCTCGTCGAAAAGCCGGTTCGGGGCGACGACAGAACCCTTGAAGGGGTCGCCCGCGTCACCACTTATGATCCGGCATTCCTGCCATGCGCCGATCGCGTTTGACTTTGCATCCGGCTTGTGCGCAGTTTCCGCCCGCGTCCTTGGGGTTCCGGCCGCGTAGAGGGAACGACCTGCGTTTCCATCCGCCCAAGGCATTCATCCTTCTGGTCCCGGCTACGCGGGGTCCTGCCCTACCGACCCCCGGCCGCACGCCGCGATCATTCGTGCGTCGCGCATGACCTTTTTGCGGCCTCGACACAAGAAAGCAGTCGCTTGACCCAGTTTACGGACCTCGATCTCGTCGAGCCGATCCTGCGTGCCCTCGCCCGCGAAGGCTACGCCACCCCGACCCCTATCCAGGCGCAGAGCATCCCCCACCTTCTCGATGGGCGCGACCTGCTCGGCATCGCCCAGACGGGCACCGGCAAGACGGCGGCCTTCGCGCTGCCGATCCTCCAGCATCTCATCAACGACAAGACCCGCGCGCCGTCCCGCGGCTTTCGTGCCCTCATCATGGCGCCGACCCGCGAGCTTGCGGCGCAGATTGCCGACAGCTTCCGTGCCTACGGCCAGAACCTGCGCCTCTCGATCGCCGTCGTCGTCGGCGGGGCGAAGCACGGGCCGCAGATCAAGGCGCTGGCAAGAGGCGTCGACGTGCTCGTCGCCACACCGGGCCGGCTCATCGACCACCTGGAGAGCGGCAACGCCCGCCTCGACAGCACCCGGATCGTCGTCCTCGACGAGGCCGACCACATGCTCGATCTGGGATTCCTCGTTCCCATCCGCCGCATCCTGAAGGGGTTGCCGGCAGAGCGGCAGGGGATCTTCTTCTCGGCGACAATGCCCGACCCGATCGGCAAGCTGGCCGGCGAGATGCTGCGCAACCCCGTCAGGGTCGCCGTCGCCCCCGTCGCCGCGACCGCGGATCGTGTCGAGCAGCAGGTCATGCTGGTCGAGTCCTCGCGCAAGCGCGACCTCCTGGCCGAAATCTCGGCGAAGCCAGAAGTGACACGCGCCCTCGTCTTCACCCGCACGAAGCATGGCGCCGACAAGGTCCGCAGCCATCTGGAAGCGAGTGGCATCGCCGCCGCCGCGATTCACGGCAACAAGAGCCAGCCGCAGCGCGAGCGTGCCCTTGCCGCCTTCAAGTCCGGCCGCACCCGCATCCTGGTCGCCACCGACATTGCGGCGCGCGGCATCGACGTCGACGGCGTCTCGCATGTCGTCAACTTCGATCTGCCGAACGTGCCGGAAAGCTACGTCCACCGCATCGGCCGCACGGCGCGCGCCGGTGCCGAGGGCATTGCCATCTCATTCTGCGACGAAACCGAGCGTGGCTTCCTGCGCGACATCGAGCGCCTCGTCCGCCAGCGTCTGCCGGTCGTTGATCGGCGGGAGCGTCGCGACGGTGCTGCGGCGCCGGCGCAGGCCGCCCGTCCCCAGCGCCGAGAGCAGGCTCCCGCACCCGCGCACCGTGGCCCTGCCCGTCACGGCAACGGCCAGGGGTACGCCTCCCGGCGCCGCGCGGCCTGAACGGATGGATGGTAAAGCGGACGCCCCTGCGTCCGCAGCCGTCCTCCAGGATTGGTGCTTGATCCTGTTGGCAGCCGTTCCGGACGACACGATGAGCTGCTTGATGGTTGGTTTAAAATCCGACAATCTATCAACTACAAGTTGAAAATTTTCGCCTCTTACGGTAGACGACTTGTCATGACCCGCCGCCGGCGCGTCGTGGCGGCCCATCATGAGAGGTGCTTCCTTGCCCACGCCCTTGGACCATTTCCGTCTCCTGGGTACGACCCCGTTCGGCTGGCGCGCGACGACCGTCCCGGCGGCGACGCCGATTTCCGAGGCCGGCACCGGGCGTTCCTGGCACTTCGAGCGCGGTACCGACGCCGCCGACCGTCTCGACGGCACCAGTCGCAACGACTACTTCCGCGGCGAGAGCGGCGACGACCACCTCGACGGCAAGGAAGGCGCTGACCGGCTTTTCGGCGGCGATGGACGTGATACGCTCCTCGGCGGCGGCGGCGACGACTTCCTCTTCGGCAACGGCTGGGGCGACCGGCTCGTGGGCGGCAAGGGGAACGACATCCTCCTCGGCGGCTACGGCGCCGACCGGCTCGACGGCGGGGCGGGCGACGACCGGCTGCACGGGGGCAACGGTACCGACCGGCTCGACGGCGGCGACGGCGGCGACGTGCTGCTGGGCGAGGGCGAGGGCGACCGCCTGTTCGGTGGCAAGGGCGACGACGTGCTCGTCGGCGGGGCCGGGACCGACACGATGGCCGGAGGATCCGGGGCCGACACGTTCGCGTGGTTCAGGGGCGACGCGGAGGGGCTGTCCTATGCCGACATCATGAACCCCGTGACGAGCGCCGAGGGCGAGGCGACCTATTCGGGCGTGCCGAACGCGGCCAACTGGATCCCTTGGCAGATCGGCGAGGGCGGCGCCATCGCCTGGAACGGGGACGGCACCGTCCGCCTGAGCGGCATCGACGGCGCCGACGGCAGCGCCCCGAACGGCGACTACAGCGCCGGCATCGCCCTGAAATGGGACCCGATGCGCGGACCGAGTTCGGCGCTCGGCGACGAGCTGTCGACCTTCGGCAGCCTCAAGGGCGTCGGCTACGACTGGTTCCGGGCGGAGGCGAGCGTCGACGGCGAGGCGGAGGCCCCGGCCCTTCGCCTCCACCTCGACGCCGACGGCGACCTCGCCACCGCCGACGAAGTGATCCTCGTCTACGAACCCTGGTGGAACACAGGCGAGTTCGCCGTCGAGGACGCTTGGCAGTCGGTCAAGCTCATGGGGCATGACCTGAAGGACGCCGTGTTCTGGGGCATCGAGGAGAGTGCCGGGCTCGACGCCGTCCGCGACCGCACGCTCGCCCAGTGGCTCGACGGCGAGGCGAGCCCGGGCTTCACCCCGCTCTCCAAGGCTAGCCTCGTCACCGGGATCGACCTTACGGCGGGCGACGGCTGGTTCGGCGATTTCGCGGGCGCCGTCGACAACGCCTTCCTGCGCTTCGGCTCGGCCGACACCGCCTTCGACTTCGAGCGGCCGCAACCCGACGTCATCACCGACTTCGAGAGCGGCGTCGACGCCCTCGACCTCACCGACCTCATCGACCCCCTGAACGGTGACGTGCTCGCTGACCTCCTCCAGGTCGAGGCCCTGGCGGACGGCTCCACCCTGGTTGGGATGGCGCCCCACCCCGGCGGGACCGCGTTCCAGCCGCTCGTCCTCCTGGAGGGCTCAGGGTTCGACCTCGCCACCGACCTGATCCTGCCGAACCCGATCTCGATGCCGCCCGAGACACTGGCCTGACGATGCGTTGCGCCGGCCGCTGCGGGGACTTTCGCCGGCGTTCGTAGGGTTTGCCCGCCGAAGGCCAGCGTCCCGGCCGGCGCCACGGCACGGGTACCGGTGCCCAGCCACCGCTTGGTCCGGACGATCGCCCCTGGCGCCTCGTCGGGCGCCGCGTCCGTCTCGTCGTCCCCAAGCCTGCAAGCGGCCTTGAGGAATCGTTCGCGCCGGCCGAGGGCTGAGAGGCCGCCATTCGCCTGCAGTTTGCTAGCGGTCGATGCCAGCTTGTCGCTAGCGCACGCGTCAAGCTGGGGCTTTGGCCGCCTGCTCCTGGGCGCTTTTTCTGCCTGATGCCTCCGGTTGCGATCAATACCGATCGACCGGCGAAAGATCCCCTTGGGTCGTGCCCATCTAGAGCGATCGGGCGTGCCGGTCATCTTGTGGCAGGGATGGCACGCCCATGCCTTGAGCTTGGCCCGCCGTCCTCCATCCCGTCCCGTCGAGGCGGAATCATCGCGGCGGTGCCGGCAGGCCGCCTTCATCCCGCGGCTGAACGCGCCGCAAGCGACCTTCCGTGCGGGCGGGGCGCGTCCGCGCCTGCCGGCCTCGTGATCGGCAAAGCCCTGATCGGCGGGGCCGTCGCCAGGACGGCCGCCGCGTGCCGCCTTGCCAGTCATCCTGCGCGCCCGCCCATCGCCGCGGATTGCGGCGCGCCATGAACATACAGCCTTGCAGGAGACGCCGAAGGGGCGGTGGAACCGGCGGCGGCTGATGCCCTTGTTGAGAGCGGCAGGGTAGGCAGAACGCCCGGCCTCCCTTGTACGAGGGTGTATTCCAAAGTCCGTGCTTGCCGTCGCCCCAAGAGCTTGCGGCGATGCCTGCACCGGCGGACGTGCAGCGTGTCCACGGCCAGTCACGTTCCATATCAATGACGTAAGAGCCCTGGGAAGGTACTGCTCACATGGGGGACGCCACCGGAGGGGATGCCGATGCATGGATGGACGCGGATGAAAAGCCTCGTGCCGCTCGGTCTGGCCGCGACGGCGACGGCCTTGCAGGTGCTCCGCTTGGCCGACGACCGCTGTGCCAGGGCCGCTTGGTCTCGGCTGCGCGACGCGCCCAAGGCCGAGCCGGCGCGGTTCGACCCCCGCATGGTGCTGAACCTGCCGGACCCCGCGCGTCGGTACTTTCTCCATAGTATTGCGCCGGGCACGCCGCTCAGACGGGTCGCTGAGATCGAGACGGTCGGCGCGATCGGCCTGGGCACGAAGGAAAAGCCGAACTACCTGCCGATGCGGGCCAGCCAGATCCTTGCAGCGCCGCACGGGTTCGTCTGGAGGGTGCAGGCGGAGTTGGGGATGATGCGGCTTTCCGGCTTTGATGCCTACGCGGAAGGTCGGGGTCAGACCCGCTTTTGGCTGCTGAACACGGTGCCAGTGGCGCGGGCGGGCGGCGGCGCCGACTTCGCCCGCTCGGCGGCGGCGCGGGGGATCGCGGAAGCCCTGTTCTGGACGCCGGCGGCGCTGCTCCCCGGCCCCGGGATCGCCTGGGAGCCTGCGAGCGCGGACACGGCGCGTCTGCGGGTCGATCACCTGGGCGAGCGTTTCGCGGTCGACCTGACGGTGGCGGGCGACGGGCGGCCGCGCTCGCTGGTCCTGCAACGCTGGAGCCGCGAGAACCGTGAGCGCGCGTGGCGCTTCCAGCCGTTCGGCGGGACCGTCGAGGCGACCGGCGGGGTCGACGGGTACAGGGTCGCCACCCGCGTCGAAGGCGGCAATCATTTCGGCACGAAGGACTACTTCCCCTTCTACCGCGCTTCCGTCACCAAGCTGACGTTTTACTGAGCGGCCGGATCGGCTTCGGTCGAGGGCTCAAGGCGGCTCCCGGTCCTGGGAGAGGAGGTGGAGGCCGTCGCTCTTGCCCCGGCGGGTGCGGCCGAGCGCGCGCTCCGCCGTGGCGAGCAGGGCCTCGAAGGTCGTGCGCCGCGAGGCCAGCGCCACGCCGATGCCGACGCGAAGGGGCATGAGCCGGCCCTCGTGGACGAGGAGTCCGGCCTCGATCGCGGTCTTGAGGCGTCCGGCGACCTCGGCGGCGAGCGGCTCGCTCATCCCGTCCAGAAGGGCGACGAAACGGCCGTCGCCAAGCCTGGATTTCGCGTCCATCCCGCGCAGGAGGTCTTCGAGGGCCTGGGCCGCGATGCGCCGGGCCTCGGCGAGGGCGCCCTCGCCGAGGAGGTCGCGCAGCCTGTCCTGGTGCTCGATCTCGATCAGGAACAGGGCGATGCCCAACGGCTTGGCCGGGCCACCGGCGAGGAGGGCCTGGACCCTCGCTTCGAAGCCGGCCGTGTCGGGCGCAGGAGCGGGCGGGCACGGCGGCGACAGGGAGAGGGCTGGAGCTTCGGCGGGGATGGGGTCGTCGCCACCGAGAGGGGCCAGCGTCAGATGGAGCAGGGCAAGCGTCCAAAGGCCGGCAAGCGCCGGCTGCCACGCGCCCTCGGGTACAAGGTACAGGGCCGTCTGGCTCAAGAGGGCGAGGAGCACGCCAAGGACGATGGCGAGCGGATCGTTGCTCCGACGCGGCGAGGGCAAGCGGTGGGCCAAGGGGTTCCGTCTCCCGTCAACCGTCCCCCAGGGGATGGTCCGGGCAGGATATGTCCCTTGCCTTAAGCCTTTCTTACCAACGGGCGATCAGCGGCGCTGGGGTGCGGCGAGTGCCAGGGCCTCCTGACGCCGGCGCGAGCGTTCCAGGGCCTCTTCCTCCTGGCGCTGCTCCTCGACGCGGTGACGGATATCCTGGGCCTGGGCCTGCCGGCGGAGCTGGCGGTACTCGACGCGGCGCCCGTGGTCGGACGCCCAGACGGCGATGCCGCCGATGATGGCGCCCAGGAACACGCCGATCAGCAGCATGGCGAACAGCGGCAACTGGAAGGTGCCGTCGTCGCCGATCCCGGTGAGCGGCCAGAAGCTCAAGGTCACGAGCTGCCGGTTGACCACGGCGAACCAGACGATGACCACGGCGGCGAGGAGGGCGATGAGGTTGCGCAGGAACGACATGGGGGCTCCGCTCGAAGGGGGCTCGAAGGGGGATCAGGACCCGACGTTCAGCCGCTCGCGCAGCTCCTTGCCGGTCTTGAAGTAGGGCACCGCCTTGTCCGGCACCTGCACCTCGTCGCCCGTGCGGGGGTTGCGCCCGGTGCGGGCGGCGCGGGGCCTGACCGAGAACGCGCCGAAGCCGCGCAGCTCGACCCGGTCGCCCCGCGCCAGCGCCGCCGAGATCCCGTCGAACACCGTGGCGACGATGCGCTCGACATCGCGGGCGTAGAGGTGGGGGTTGGCCTCGCACAGGCGCTTGATGAGGTCAGATCTCGTCATGCCGGCATCCGTCCGTTGACCCTTGCCACGGGCACTTTGACAGGCGCCCCGGTTCTTCCGACCGCCTTGGACCGTGCCATGCGGGACGGGCGCCGTCAAGCGGACGGGCCTTTGCAAGTGGCCGTGCCGCCAAGGAAAAACGCCGCCGGCAAGGGGGGCCGGCGGCGTTCCGTCGAACGGGAGCGAAGGGACGGCTACCCGTCGTCGCCCGTCCGTTCCTGCTGCTTCTGCCGCAGGGCAGCACCCAGGATGTCGCCGAGCGACGCGCCGCTGTCGGACGAGCCGTACTCGGCCATCGCCTGCTTCTCGTCGGCGAGCTCGAGGCCCTTGATCGAGAGGGCGAGGCGGCGGCTGGCGGCGTCGATGCTCGTGACGCGCGCGTCGACCTTCTCGCCGACGGCGAAACGCTCCGGCCGCTGCCCGTCGCGGTCGCGCGACAGCTCGGCCTTGCGGATGAAGCCGGTGGCGCCGGTGTGGGTCGTGACCTCGACCCCGCCCTGGTTGACCTCGGTGATCGTGCAGGTGACGCGGTCGCCCCGCTTGATGCCGGACACCGCCTCCTTGAAGGGGTCATCGGCGAGCTGCTTCATGCCGAGGCTGATGCGCTCCTTCTCGACGTCGACGTCGAGGACGACGGCCTTGACGCGGTCGCCCTTCGAGAACTGCTGGACCGCCTCCTCGCCCGGCTTCTCCCAGTCGATGTCGGAGAGGTGGACCATGCCGTCGATGTCGTTGTCCATGCCGACGAACAGGCCGAACTCGGTGATGTTGCGGATCTCGCCCTCGACCTCGGAGCCGGCCGGGTGACGCTCCAGGAAGTCCTCCCAGGGGTTGCCCAAGGTCTGCTTCAGCCCGAGCGAGATGCGGCGCTTGTCGGGGTCGACCTCGAGCACCATCACCTCCACCTCCTGGCTCGTCGAGACGATCTTGCCGGGGTGGACGTTCTTCTTGGTCCAGCTCATCTCGGAGACGTGGACGAGGCCCTCGACGCCGGGCTCCAGCTCGACGAAGGCGCCGTAGTCGGTGATGTTCGTCACCGTGCCGTTGAACTTGGTGCCGACCGGGTACTTCAGCTCCACGCCTTCCCAGGGGTCGGCCTCGAGCTGCTTCATGCCAAGGCTGATGCGCTGGGTCTCGCGGTTGAAGCGGATCACCTGGACCTTGACGTTCTGGCCGACGCCCAGGACCTCGGTCGGGTGGTTGACGCGCTTCCAGGAGATGTCGGTGACGTGGAGGAGGCCGTCCAGGCCGCCGAGGTCGACGAAGGCGCCGTAATCGGTGATGTTCTTGACGACGCCGTCCAGGATCTGGCCCTCGGCGAGGGTCGCCAGCAGCTCTTCCCGCTGCTCCTTCCGGCTCTCCTCGAGGACGGCCCGGCGCGAGACGACGATGTTGCCGCGCCTGCGGTCCATCTTCAGGATCTGGAAGGGCTCCTGCTTGTTGACGAGCGGGGACACGTCGCGGACGGGGCGGATGTCGACCTGGGAGCCCGGCAGGAACGCGACGGCGCCGCCGAGGTCGACGGCGAAGCCGCCCTTGACCCGGCCGAAGATGGCCCCTTCGACCTTCTCCTGCTCGTTGAACGCCCGCTCCAGGCGGTTCCAGCTCTCTTCGCGCCGCGCCTTGTCGCGGCTGAGGACGGCCTCGCCCGTCTTGCTCTCGAAGCGCTCGACGTAGACCTCGACGCTGTCGCCGACCTTGACCTCGACGGGGTGGCCCGGCGTCGAGAACTCGCGCAAGGGCACCCGCCCTTCCGACTTCAGGCCCACGTCGACGACGGCGTCGTCGTTGTCGACGGCGATCACGGTACCCTTGACGACGTTGCCCTCGAGGCGGCCGTTGCCGCCCAGGCTCTCGTCCAGCATCGCCGCGAAGTCGTCGTGCGACGGCATCATGGCGGTGGCGTTGGTCTCCTGCATCCTTGCTCCACTCGAACCCGCGGCGGTGGGGGCCGCGGGGCTAAAGGTTGACGGACGGCCGCTCGCGCGGCCTTGGGGTTTGATCGACGGCCGCTCGCGCGGCCTTGGGGTTTGACCGGCTAGCGGCGGTTCGTGCGGCCGAGGCGGCGGTCGATCGCCTCCCGGACGGCGTTGAACGCCCCGTCCAGGCCGAGGTCGGTCGTGTCGATGACGACGGCGTCCGCCGCAACGGCCATCGGCGCGACCGTCCGGCTTCCGTCCCGACGGTCACGCTCCATGATCTCTTCCAAGACGCGATCGTATATAGGCGCCTCGCCGCGCCCCCGCAACTCGGCCGTGCGCCGCCGCGCCCGCTCCTCGATCGAGGCGGTGACGAACACCTTGGCGTCGGCGTCGGGGCAGACGACGGTGCCGATGTCGCGCCCGGCGAGCACGGAGCCCGGGGGTTCCTTGGCGAAGCGGCCCTGCACCGGGAGGAGGGCCGCGCGCACCTCGGGGTAGGAGGCGACGAGGGAGGCCACGTTGCCGATGCCTTCGCCGCGCAGATGGGGGTGGTCGAGGTCAAAAGGGACGAGCGCCTCCGCGTGGCGGCGGGCGGCATCCCCGTCGGCCGGATCGTCGCCCGCGTCGAGGAGGCGCCGCGCGGTCGCCCGGTAGACGAGGCCGGTGTCGAGAAAGCGCAGCCCGTAACGCGCGGCGACGCGGCGGGCGAGCGTGCTCTTGCCGGACGCGGCGGGGCCGTCGATGGCGATGACCAAGGGGTGCGTCACCCTTCCTCCCCGGAGATCGCCCCGGAAATCGCAGCGCCGAGCCCGTTCATGAGGCCGACGAAGCCCGGAAAGCTGGTGTCGATCGCCTCGGCGCCGTCGACCCGCACGGGCGCTTCCGCGAGCCCCCCCAGGACGAGGAAGCTCATGGCGATGCGGTGGTCGAGCCGGGCGTCGATCGAGGCGCCGCCGAGCCCGCGCCCGTCGCCCCGGCCGTGGACGATCAGGTCGTCGCCCTCGATCGCCGCCTCGACGCCGCAGGCGCGAAGCCCGTCGGCCATGACGGCGAGCCGGTCGCTCTCCTTGACGCGCAACTCGGCGAGGCCCCGCATCCGGGTCGTGCCCTCCGCCACCGCCGCCAGGGCGGCGAGCACGGGGTACTCGTCGATCATCGACGGCGCCCGCCCGGGCGGCACGTCGACTCCTCGAAGCCCGACGCCTTCGACGACGAGGTCGGCGACGGGCTCGCCCGCGACCTCGCGGGGGCGCTCGACCCCGATCCTCGCCCCCATCTCGCGCAGGGTCTCGACGAGGCCCGTGCGGAGCGGGTTGACCCCGACCCCCTCCAGGCGGAGGCGCGAGCCCGGCCTCGCGGCGGACGCCGCGAGCGGGAAGGCGGCCGACGACGGGTCGCCCGGCACGGTGAAGTCGACCGGGCGGAGCGCTGGGCGGCCCGCGACGGCGACGACGTGCCCCCCGTCCGTGTCGGCGCCCTCGACCTCGGCACCCATCGCCCGCAGCATCCGCTCGCTGTGGTCGCGGGACGCCCCCGGCTCCGTCACCGTGGTTCGGCCCAGCGCGGCGAGCCCGGCCAGCATGACGGCCGACTTCACCTGCGCCGAGGCGACGGGGGAGCGCCACGCGATGGGCAGGAGGTCGCCGCGCCCCCGGACGGCGAGCGGCAGGCGCCCGCCGCCGCGCGCCCAGAACGCGGCCCCCATGTCGGACAAGGGCTCGATCACCCGGCGCATCGGGCGGCGGCGGAGCGAGGCGTCGCCGGTCATGAAGGCGGTGAACGGGCAGCCGGCGAGGATCCCCATGAGGAGGCGGGCGCCGGTGCCGGCGTTCTGCATGTCGAGCACGTCGTCGGGCTCCTTGAGCGCCGCGAAGCCCGGCCCCTCGACCTCCCAGACGCCGTCGCCTTTGCGGGCGACGGCGACGCCGAGGCGCCGGAGGGCGCCCGCCGTCGCCATCACGTCCTCGCCCTCGAGCAGGCCCTCGATCCGGCTCGCCCCGACCGCCAAGCCCGCGAACATGAGGGCGCGGTGCGAGATCGACTTGT
>JAGRGG010000239.1 GCA_020445645.1 Geminicoccaceae bacterium
CCGCGCCAGCGGACGCGAAGCGTATGACAACCCTGAAGGTCCACCCCATGCGCGTCCGCCTCGCCCTCGCCCTCCTTCTCTTGCCCTTCGCCGCGCACGCCGCCGGCGACCCCGCCATCGGCAGGAAAACCGCCGCGACGTGCAGCCTCTGTCACGGGATCGACGGCAAGGCGAAGGTGCCGGACGCGCCGAACATCGGCGGCGAGAGCCCGATCTACCTGGAGCGGCAGTTGAAGGCGTTCCGCTCGGGCGAGCGCAGGCACGAGCAGATGAGCGTGATCGCGGCCGGGCTTTCGGACCAGGACATCAAGGACGTGGTCGCTTGGTATTCGAGCATCAAGGTCGAGATGACGCTGCCGAAATAGACGCGACCTCGGCCAGCACCTCGTCGGTCGGCTTCCAGCCGTAGGCGACGACGCGGGGCTTGCCGGCGCCGAGTGCTAGGAGGGCCGGGTAGCCGCCGATCCCGATCCTTGCCGTCCCCTGCCACTCGGCGAGCGTCGCCGCCTTCGCCTTCTCGTCCTTGAAGTGGCGCTCGAACGTGTCGCGCCCGACCCCGAACTCGGTCGCGGTCTCGGCGAGCAGGCGGGCGTCGGTGATGTCGTCGCCCCGTTCGTAGAAGCGTTCGTGCAGGCGCTCCAGGAAGGGGTGGGCGAGGGCGGGGAAGGCGCTGCGGACGAGGATGAGCGCCCGGCAGGGCGGTTCCGTATCGTAGACGAAGCCGTCCCGCTCGAAGAACGCCCAGTCGAACGGCTGGCCCGTCCGCTCGTGGACGTGCTCCCAGTGGCGCTTCACCTCGGCCTTGTCCTTCGGCCGCATCGGCCCGTCCCCGTGGCCGAGCCGCCCCGTGACGACGGTGAGCCGCAGGTCCGGATGGCGCTCGCGCAAGGCCCGCATCGCGGGCGCGAAGCCCCAGCACCAGGAGCACATCGGGTTCGCGGCGTAGAGCAGTTCCATGCGGGGATCCTTTCCGACTAGTCGGCGAGGAAGTGCGGCACGAAGTGCGCGTTGTCGCCGGTGATGAGGGCCGCATCCTCGCGGATGCCCATGCCGACGGGCTCCCCCGCCACGACCCAGGCGCCGACGACGGGATGGACGGGCGTGCCGTCCCCGCGCTCGAAGCGGGGCAGGTCGGCGAGTGCCTGGACCACGTGCCGCCCCTCGCCGTAGCGGCTTTCGAGGGCCGCGACCTCGCGCCCGTCCCGCACCAGCCTTACCCCGTCGCCCTCGCGGCCGAACAGGTGCTTGCGGGCGTAGGAGGCGAGCGTGGACGCCCGTGGATCGTCCTCGAAATAGGCCGGCAGCAGGTTCGGGTGGCCCTCGTGCCGTTCCCAGAGGAGGGCGAGCAGCCCCTTGTTGGCGAGGACCATCTTCCAGGGCGGCTCGATGAAGCGCGTTCCGGACGCCGGGATCAGGGCGCCGAACTCCTCGCGGATCAGGTCCTCCCACGGGTAGAGCTTGAAGATCTGCCCGATGACGTGGCCTTCGGGGTCGACGAAGCGGCCCTTCGCGTCGCGGCCGATGTCCTCGATCGTGCAGTAATCGGTGGCGAGTCCCGCCTGATGCGCGCAGTCGCGCAGGTAGTCCACCGTCGCCCGGTCCTCGGGCGCGTCCCTGCAACTGGCGAAGTGGAGCCAATGGCCGCCCAGGTCCATGCGGCCGAAGGCGTCGATCAGGCGCTCGTGGATGGCGTTGAACTGGTCGGCGCCGGCCGGCAGGTGCCCGAGGTCGCGCATCTGCTCCAGCCAGAGCCACTGGAACACGGAGGCCTCGTAGAGGGCCGTCGGCGTGTCGGCGTTGAACTCCAGGAGCTTCGCCGGCCCTTCGCCGTCGTAGGCGAAGTCGAACCGCCCGTAGAGGTCGCGCTCGCCCCGCCGCCACGATTCCCGCACGAGGGGCCAGAACGCTTCGGGGACGTCGAGCCGCCGCAGGACGTCGTCGTCCGCGACGGCCCGCTCCACCGTCTCGTAGCACAGGCCGAGCAGGTCCGCCGCCGGCGCCTCGACGTCCCGCTCGACCCGTTCCAGCGTGAAGCGGTAGGCGGCGCCCTCGACCCAGTAGCAGCCGTCGGGGCCGGTGGAGTGAAAGCCGAAGCCGTGGTCTTCGGCCGTCGCCATCCAGTCCGCGCGCTCGGGCAGGGATACCCGCTCCAAGGCGCCCTCAGCCCCCGCCGAAGCGGGCGCGGGTGCCGAAGCCGCCCTTGGAGGTGACGACGCTGGTCGTTCGCTGCGGCGCGGCCGTCGCGGCGGCGCGCACGGTCTGCCGGCCGAAGCCGGTGCCGACGCTCTCGCCACGGGAGGTGACGATGGCGCCGCCCGCCGAGCGCGAGCGGTAGACCGGCTGCGGCGCCACGCCCGAGCGGCCGAAGCCGCCCATCATGTAGCCCAGCATGAACGGCATGAAGTACCCGCCGCCGTGATAGCTGTCGGCTTCGCACCGGCCGTCGCCGAACTCGTCCTCGCAAAGCTCCTTCGAGGCGAAGCGGGGCGCCGCCTCGGCGTTGGCCGTGGCGGCGGCGTCGAAGGCGGTGCGGCACTCGTCGGCCGAATAGACGCCGTCCCGGGTGCAGGCCTCGGCGGACGGGTAGACCCCGACCTCCTGCTTGGGCTCGTCGCAGGCGGCCAGCGGCAGCGCCAGCGCCGCCGAGGCGGAGCCCATGAGGGCGAGGCGGACGGCGCGGGAGCGTTTCATGGGAAGGGGCCTTTCGGGGAAGCGGGCTGTCGCACGCCCCCATCTATTCGGCCGCGATCGAACTTCCAAGTGGAATGGTCGGGGTGGCGTGATTCGAACACACGACTTCTACGTCCCGAACGTAGCGCTCTACCAGGCTGAGCTACACCCCGACGGGCGGCGGTATAGGGGAAACCCGAAGGGGCGGCAAGGGGGGAAGGGGCCATGCGCCGGAGGCGGGCAGGCCCCCGGCGCATGGCGGGCAAGGCCCGGGCGTAAGGGTCAATTCGCCCCTTGCGTCCCGGCGTCGTTCGGGCAGTGGGGGTGGCCGGTGGCGTTGTTCAGGGTGATGCGGTCGTTGCCGGCGCTGGCGACCGAGGGTCCCAGGGTGAGCTTCATGCGCAGGCGCCACGCCGTCGAGGTCGCCGCGTCGTCGAGGCTGAGGCCGTTCGCCGTGAACGCCTTCGCGGCGGCGATCTGCCGGCTCAGGAGCCATTGGCTGCCGGTGTTCTCGCCGGAATAGGCGACGGCGCAGACGACCCCGGCGCGGTTGACGACGACGGCCCAGCAGTCGTTGTCGAGGCCGGTGCTGTCCTCCTTCGCCGCCTGCTGCAACTGCGTCTTCAGGGTTTGCTGGCTGATCGGGCAGCCTTCGACGGCCTTTGCGGCCGACGCCACGCCGAGCGCCAGCAGGCAGCCCGCGACGAGAGCGGGCATTCGAAAGGAACGTGCCATCCTGATGATCCTTATAATGGTAAGGGATCGACGCAAGGGGCCCCAAGCGCGGATGATCATTCGATGGGGTCTGGCGCGGGTCGATAAGCCATCGAACGGCTTGTGAATTTTTACAAAAAAATAATTATTTAGTTCATAAGACGCCTTGCATAGTAAACTATAAGTCGAATTGGCCGCGACCTCGCAGGAATTCGCTTCCGCAGACCGAGTCCCCGTCGGGGAAAAGGCGCTCCGTCTCACGCGCAGGCCGTGACGCCCTCGACGACCTCGACGCAGAGCGTCCCGTCGTCGAAGAGGAGGGTGCCGTCGTCGAGGAGGTCGACGCCGAGGCCGTGTTCGTCGTCCTGCACGACGCCCGGCACCACCTCGACCCGGCCGTCGTCGCCGCGGGTTTCACCGTCGTCGCGGACCGTGAGACCCTGCGAGAGTTCGGTGCAGGTCTCGGCGGGCGCGAGGCAGGGAAAGGCGACGAACGGCAACGCGGCCAGCGGGGCGGCCAGCGGGGCGGCCAGCAGGAGGATCGACGGCGGCTTCAAGGGACGGGGCTCAGTAGGCCCGGTCGACGCAGAAGTCGACGAGGTCGAACATCGCCCGCTTCGCCGGGCCGTCCGGGAAGGGGTCGAGGGCCTCGCAGGCCGCCGTCCCCGCCTCGCGCGCGCGCAGCATCGTCGCTTCCAAAGCGGCGTGGCGACCGATCAGCGCCTGCGCCTGGGCGAGGTCGCCGGGGCGCTGGTCCCCCGTCTCCAGCGCGCGCCGCCAGAACGCGCGCTCCTCCGCGTCGCCGGTCTGGAAGGCGAGGATCGCGGGCAGCGTCACCTTGCCCTCGCGGAAGTCGTCGCCGACCGTCTTGCCGAGCAGCGCCTGATGCGCCGAGTAGTCGAGCGCGTCGTCGACGAGCTGAAAGGCGACGCCGAGCCCCTCCCCGTAGGCGGCGAGCGCCGCCGCCTCCGCCGAGGGGCGCCCGGCGACGACGGCGCCGATCTCGGCCGCCGCCCGGAACAGGGCCGCCGTCTTCGCCCGGATCACGGCGAAGTAGGCCGCCTCGTCGGTCCCGGTGTCGTTCGTCGTCATGAGCTGCGCCACCTCGCCCTCGGCGATGACGGCCGACGCGCCCGAGAGGATGCGCAGCACCTCGAGGCTGCCGTCCTCGGTCATCAACTGGAAGGCGCGCGAGAACAGGAAGTCGCCGACGAGGACGGGGGCCTTGTTGCCCCAAAGCGCGTTCGCGGTCGAGCGGCCGCGGCGCAGGTCGCTCTCGTCGACCACGTCGTCGTGGAGGAGGGTCGCCGTGTGGATGAACTCGACGCTGGTGGCGAGCCGGACCTGCCGCCCCCCCTCGTAGCCGCAGAGCTTCGCCGCGAGGAGGGTGAGCATCGGCCGCACCCGCTTGCCGCCCGCCGCGACCAGATGGCGGGCAAGCTCCGGGATCAGGCTCACCTCGCTGTCCAGGCGGGCGACGACGAGCCGGTCGACCTCGGCCATCTCGTCCGCGATCAGCCCCCGGATCGCCGCCAGGCGTGCGGCGTCCTGGCCGGCGGACGTGCGCCCGGTCGCGCGTGGAGAAAGCGGAAGGGCGTTCAAGTGGGGCGTCTCCTGGCGGGCTTCGTTCCAAGGCGAATATGGCGCCGCTCTCGCATCCTGCTAGCACGCGCGCCGACGTTCTGGCAAACGGCCCTCACGACCCTGCGCGCGTGGCGATGCCAAACCGGCCGGGAGCACCGATCCTTGATCGAACTTATGCGCACGAACGACCCCGTCCTCCTCAGCCTCGTCGAGGCGGTACTCGGCGGTGCCGGGATCGCCCACGTCGTCCTCGACGCCCACACGAGCAGCATCGAGGGCAGCATCGGCGCCATCCAGCGCCGCGTCCTCGTCGCCGGGGACGAGGCCGAACGCGCCCGCCGCCTCGTCGACGAGGCCCGAGGCGACGGGGAAACGACCGCCGCCCCGTGATCCCGCCGCCCCCGATCGCGCATCCTGGCGCCACCCTCGACGGCCTCCTGGGCGGGCGGGTCCGCCTCCTCCAGCCCGAGCGCGGCTACAGGGTGGCGATCGACCCCGTGCTGCTCGCCGCCGCCGTCGCGGCGAAGGCGGGGGAGACGGTGCTCGACGCCGGGGCGGGGACGGGGGCCGTGGCGCTTTGCCTCACGGCCAGGGTGCCGGGGCTGGCAGTCGCGGCCTTGGAGCGGGACCCCCTCCACCTCGGCCTCCTGCGCGCCAACGTCGCCCTCAACGACCGCGAGGACGCGATCGCCGTCGAGCCCGGCGACCTCCTGGCGCCCGCTCCCGGCCTGAAGGCGCGGACTTTCGAATGGGTGGCGACCAACCCCCCCTTCCACCCGGTGGGCAGAAGCAGCCCTTCGCCCTTCGCCTCCAGGGCGGCGGCGCACGGCGCCGCCGTGCCGCTCGCCGACTGGATCGCCGCCTGCCTGCGCCGGGCAGCGCCCGGGGGACGCCTCGTCCTCGTCCACCGCGCGGCCGAACTCGGCACGGTCATGGCGGCCCTCCTCGACAAAGCCGCCGAGGTCACCATCTTTCCCGTCCAGGCGCGAGCCCGCGATCCGGCGGGCCGGGTCGTCGTCCGCGCCCGCAAGGGCGGCAAGGGAGGCGTCCGCCTCCTGCCGCCTCTGGTCCTGCACGCGAGCGACGGCGGCTGGACGGCGGCGGCGGAAGCGGTGCTGCGCGGCGGGGCGTCGCTCGACGCGGTCGTCGGCAAGGGAGAGGCATGAGAACGCGCTTGGGCAAGGTTCCCGTCATCGGCCGTCTGTTCCGGACGGGCACGGCCGTGCCCGTCGTCCGCCTCGCCGGCGTCATCGGGCAGGTGCCGTTCCGGGGCGGGGGCCTCAGTCTGAAGACGCTCGAAGCGCCTTTGGGGCAGGCCTTCCGCATGAAGGCCCCCGCCGTCGTGCTGGCGATCAACTCGCCGGGCGGCTCCCCCGTCCAGTCCGCGCTCATCGGCCGCCACGTCCGCCGCCTCGCCGTGAAGCACGACCGCCGCGTCCTCGCCTTCGTGGAGGACATCGGCGCGTCGGGCGGCTACTGGCTCGCGGCGGCGGCGGACGAGATCTTCTGCGACAGGGCCTCCCTCGTCGGCTCGATCGGCGTCGTCACCTCGGGCTTCGGCGCTGCCGAGGCGCTGGCGAAGCTCGGCATCGAGCGCCGCCTGTTCACCGCCGGCAAGAGCAAGACCCTCCTCGACCCGTTCTCGCCGCTCCGCGAGGGCGACGTCGCCGTGCTCCGCGAGATCCAGACCGACCTGCACGACGCGTTCAAGGACTTCATCCGCGAGCGCCGCGCCGGCAGGCTCAAGGCGGACGAGGACGAGCTGTTCAACGGCCGCG
Organism: Geminicoccaceae bacterium; assembly: GCA_020445645.1. GTDB lineage: Bacteria > Pseudomonadota > Alphaproteobacteria > Geminicoccales > Geminicoccaceae > JAGRGG01. The sequence goes on from JAGRGG010000239.1 coordinate 6,747, forward strand.
TCTGGAGCGGCCGGCAGGCCCTCGACCTCGGCCTCGTCGACGCCATCGCCGACCCGCACGACGTGATCGCCGAGCGCTTCGGCAAGGACGCCCGCCTCACCCTCGTCAACCGCCCGCGCGGCTGGCTGCAACGCCGCCTGCGGATCGAGGGCGAGGCGGCGGCGCTCGCCTCCCTCCTCGAAGAGCGCCTTCACTTCGCCCGCTACGGGCTTTAGATAAAGCCGCATGTTCACCCTCTCCATCGGCAAGATCCTCGTCCTCGCCGCGGTCATCGCCGCCCTTTGGCGCGGCACCAGCCTGTTGAGGTCGCTCCAGGCCAGCGTCGACCGCCTGTCGAAGACCCAGGAAAAGACGCCGCCCCCGACGCGAAAGCGGGAGGCCGTGACGCCCCCCGCCCGCGAGGTCGACCTCGTTCCCTGCCCGCACTGCGGGGCCTACGTGCCGAACGGGACGTACTGCCAGGATCAGGCACACTGCCGGATGCGGTAATTGCGCTTCGCGCCCGCCGGCCCTTCGCTTGATTCGCCGCCCCCCCTCCTCTACGTTCCGCCCCCACGCCACCGCCGGGGCCGCCCCTTGACCGCGCCGAGCTTCCAGAACCTGATCCTGATCCTGCAACGCTACTGGGCCGAGCGGGGCTGCGTCCTCCTTCAGCCCTACGACATGGAGGTGGGGGCGGGGACGTTCCACTGGGCGACGACCTTGCGCGCGCTCGGCCCCGAGCCGTGGAACGCCGCCTACGTCCAGCCCTCCCGGCGCCCGACCGACGGCCGCTACGGCGA
>JAGRGG010000004.1 GCA_020445645.1 Geminicoccaceae bacterium
GCCCGGCGCAGCCGACGCGAAGCGTGTCTTCTCCTTTACAAGGACCGCGCTTTACCCTCATAAGCACCCCCAGCCAAGCGCCTCGCCTCAAGGGGGCCGCGCGTGGCGACGACAGGGATACGAGGGTAATGACGAGCAGCGTGGCGCCGACCGTCCTGGTCGCCCCGGCTTCGGCCACGGGGTCCGCCCGCCTGCGCCGCCGGCTTCGCGCCGCCGCGAGCCTTCTTGGGCTTCGACTTACCGGCCCCTGAGCCCGTGCGTCGACGCGCGCGTTCAGGGGGAACGGCCGAACGAGACGGCCATCCATCAGCCATGACCCGTACCCTATCGGAATCCAAGCGATGACCCCCGCAAGCAGCAGCGACCGCATCATCATCTTCGACACCACCCTGCGCGACGGCGAGCAGTCGCCGGGTGCCTCCATGACCGTGGCCCAGAAGGTCCAGATCGCCGAGACCCTGGAGGCGATGGGCGTCGACGTGATCGAGGCGGGCTTCCCGATCGCGTCGGAGGGCGACTTCGAGGCGGTGTTCCGGATCGCCGAGCGCGTCAGGGACAGCGTGGTCTGCGGCCTCGCCCGCGCGGCCTACGGCGACATCGACCGCGCCGCCGAGGCGCTGGAACCGGCGGCGCGCAAGCGCATCCACACCTTCATCTCGACCTCGCCCCTGCACATGAAGTTCAAGCTCCAGATGGAGCCTGAACAGGTGCACGAGCGGGTCGTCGACAGCGTGACCCGGGCGCGGCGCTACACCGACGACGTGGAATGGTCGTGCGAGGACGGCTCGCGCACCGAGCACGCGTTCCTGTTCCGCTGCGTCGAGAGTGCCATCAAGGCGGGCGCCACGACGATCAACATCCCGGACACGGTGGGCTACGCCTACCCCGAGGAGTTCGCCGACCTGATCCGCCTGATCCGGGACAACGTGCCCAACATCGACAAGGCGGTGCTCTCGGTCCACTGCCACAACGACCTCGGCCTCGCTGTTGCCAATTCCCTGCGCGCCGTGCAGGCCGGCGCCCGGCAGATCGAGTGCACGATCAACGGCATCGGCGAGCGCGCCGGCAACTGCGCCTTGGAAGAGGCGGTCATGGCGATCCGGACGCGCCAGGACCTCCTGCCCTATCAGAGCCGGATCGTGACGAAGGACATCATGAAGGCGTCCCGGCTCGTCGGCGCCGTCACGGGCTTCGCCGTCCAGCCGAACAAGGCGATCGTCGGCGCCAACGCGTTTGCCCACGAGAGCGGCATCCACCAGGACGGTATGCTGAAGAACGCCGAGACCTATGAGATCATGCGGCCGGAGGACATCGGCCTTACCAAGTCCAACTTGGTCATGGGCAAGCACTCAGGCCGACACGCCTTCAAGACCAAGCTGAAAGAGCTCGGCTACGACCTGGGCGACAACGCGCTGAACGAGGCGTTCGTCCGCTTCAAGCGCCTCGCCGACAAGAAGAAGGACGTCTGGGACGAGGACCTCATCGCCCTCGTCGACGACGAGATCGCGAGCGAGAGCCAGCTCGTCCGCTTCGTCCGCCTCCGGGTCGCGTGCGGCTCCGACGTCAGGCCGAACGCCGACCTCACGCTCGGGGTCGAGGACGAGGAGAAGCGGGCCGAGGCCGAGGGTGACGGGCCGGTGGACGCCACCTTCAACGCCATCAAGCAACTCTACCCGCACCACGCGAAGCTGGCCCTGTTCCAGATCAGCGCCGTCACCGAGGGCACCGACGCCCAGGCGATCGTCACGGTGCGGCTGGAGGAGGACGGGCGCACCGTGGACGGCCAGTCGGCCGACACCGACACGCTGGTCGCCTCGGCCAAGGCCTATATCGCGGCGTTAAACAAACTTTTAACCAAGCGTGCTAGAACGGCGCCCGCGGCCCTGTCGGCCTGATCGCGCCCTGACCAAGTAGGGGCGTGGGACGGCGGGTTTCGCGCCGTCGTTCAACGCGGAACGGTTCGACGCGGAGAGGCCCCGGCCTCTCCGTTGTCGTGTCCGGACCCTTCGAGGAGCATACGGGTTCGATGCTGTCCCGTCTCTTGGGCCTGTTCTCGGCCGATCTCGCCATCGACCTTGGGACCGCCAACACCCTCATCTACATGAAGGGCCGGGGCATCGTCCTGAACGAGCCCTCGGTCGTCGCCATCTCGACGAGCAAGGGGCGAAAGCAGGTGCTCGCCGTCGGCGAGGAGGCCAAGCAGATGGTCGGGCGCACGCCCGGCAACATCGAGGCCATCCGCCCCTTGCGGGACGGCGTCATCGCCGACTTCGAGGTGGCGGAGGAGATGATCAAGCACTTCATCCGCAAGGTGCATAGGCGCAGCTTCGCCAGCCCCCAGGTGATCATCTGCGTGCCGTCGGGCTCGACGGCGGTCGAGCGCCGCGCGATCCAGGAGGCGGCGGAGGCGGCGGGGGCGCGGCGCGTCGCCCTCATCGAGGAGCCGATGGCGGCGGCGATCGGGGCGGGCCTTCCCGTCACCGAGCCCACGGGCTCGATGGTCGTCGACATCGGCGGCGGCACGACCGAGGTCGCCGTGCTCTCCCTTTGCGGCATCGTCTACGCACGCTCGATCCGGGTCGGCGGCAACAAGATGGACGAGGCGATCATCAACTACATCCGCCGCAACCACAGCCTGCTCATCGGCGAAGCGACGGCGGAGAACATCAAAAAGCGCATCGGCTCCGCCTGCCTGCCCGAGGACGGCAACGGCGAGGTGATGGAGATCAAGGGCCGCGACCTGATGAACGGGGTGCCGAAGGAGATCGTCGTCAGCCAGCGCCAGATCGCCGAGAGCCTCGCGGAACCCGTCTCGGCGATCATCGAGGCGGTGAAGGTGGCGCTGGAGCACACGGCGCCCGAACTCTCGGCCGACATCGTCGACAAGGGCATCGTGCTGACCGGCGGCGGCTCGCTCCTCGGCAACCTCGACTTCGTGCTCCGCCACTCGACCGGCCTGCCGGTGAGCCAAGCCGACGAGCCGCTTACCTGCGTGGCGCTCGGCACCGGCCGCTGCCTCGAGGACAAGCCGTTGCGCGGCGTCCTGCACACGGCCTATTGAGGGGCGATGGACGGAGAGCGTCCCTTCGGGCAGGAGCTTCGCGCACTACCTGTGCGTTTCATGCTACGCTGTCGCCGTCTTCGGGGCGTCAGCCCGATGCCCCTGGCATAAGCGAGTAGGCCCGATGTCGCTCAAGGCGGCCCTCTCCCGTCTCTTCGTCGTCCCCGCACCCCTGCGCCTCGCCGGCGAGCGTCTCCTCATCGCCGGGCTCGTCCTCGCGGCACTCGCGCTCATCGTCGTCTCCAGGGGGCCGGGGGAGACCCTGGAGGGCCTCCGCCTCGTCGTGCGCGACCCCCTCGTGCCGGTCATGACGGCGGCCCGCTACCCGATGGATCTGGCGGCCGGGGTCGGCGAGCGCACCGGCGCGCTCCTTGCCGTCTACCGCGAGAACGAGCGCCTGCGCGCCGAGAACGAGCGCCTGCGCGCCCGCGAGGCGGAATCCGTCCGCCTCATGGTCGAGAACCGTTCCTTGCGCGACGTCCTGCGGATGCCGGACGAGGCGGATGCCCCGGACTACGCGACCGGCCACCTCATCGCCGACGCCGCCAGCTCGTTCGTCCACACCCGCCTCCTCGACGCGGGGCAAGGCGTCGGCATCGAAGACGGGATGCCGGTGCTGTCGGCCGACGGGCTCGTCGGCCGGGTCATCAGCGTCGGACGAAAGAGCTCCCGGATCATGCTGCTCACCGACTTCAACTCCAAGGTGCCGGTCCTGATCGAGGGTTCGGGCGACCCGGCGCTGCTCGAGGGCGACAACACGAACGAACCCAGGCTCCGCTTCCTGCCGATCAACCCCCAATTCAAGCTTGGCGACCGCGTCGTCACCTCCGGCACGGGGGGGTTCCTGCCGTCCGGCCTGCTCGTCGGCGAGATCGCCCGCATCGACGACGACGGGGTCGCCGTCCGCCCCTACGCCGACTGGAGCCGGCTCGACGTGGTCTCGGTCCTGCGCTACCGCCCCCTGCCCCCGCCGGAGGCCGACGGGGCGTCGGCGCGGGCCTCGGCCCCGTCGGGGCTGGCCGCTCTGCAGGCGAGCGTCCGACCCTGATGGCCGTTGTCGCCCGCCACCCCTTGAGCGTGCTGCGCCGCTTCCTGCCGCTCGCAACGGCGGTCGTCGCCGTCCTCGTCGACCTGATGCCGCTGCCCTCGGCGGCACCCCTCGCCGTCGCCCCGCTCACGACCCTTTGCGTGCTGTTCTTCTGGAGCGTCTACCAGCCGAAGCTGCTGGGGCCTCCGTCGATCTTCGGCGTCTGCCTCTTCCTCGACGCGGCGGCCGGGCTACCGCTCGGCCTTACCGCCCTCGCGGCGCTCCTCGCCAGGGCGCTGCTCGGCGGGCGGCACGTCCTCCTCCAGGCCTACGGCTTTCCCGTCCTGTGGGGCTGCTTCATGCTGGCCGCCGCGGCCGTGCTCTCGCTGCGCTGGGCGCTCGCCTGCCTTTCGTGGTGGCACCTCTTCGCCTTCGAGCCTATTCTGGTTGAAATCCTCCTCACCGTTGCCGCATACCCGTTGATCTCCTGGCTGCTCGGTGGGATGCAGCCTTGGCTGCGCGGCAGGCGCCATGCATCAGGAAGCTGACCGTCAGCGCGTCTTCACGCGGCGCGCGCTCTTCGTCGGGGCCTGCCAGACCGCCCTGTTCGGGGTGCTGGGGTCGCGCCTCTACCACCTCCAGGTGCGGCAGGCCTCCGACTACGCGCTCCTCGCCGAGGACAACCGCGTCAACCAAAGGTTGCTGATCCCGCCGCGCGGCCGGATCTTCGACCGGCAGGGCCGCCCGCTCGCGCGCAACGTGCCGACGTACCGCGTCCGCGTCGTCCGCGAGCAGGCGAAGGACCTTGGCGCCGTGCTCGAACGGCTGGCGACGCTGATCCGCCTGCCGCCGGAGAGGATCGAGGAGATCCTGGCCAAGTCCAAGGTGCAGCGGGCCTTCGTCCCGCTCCCGGTCCGCGACGACCTGGACTGGGAGGAGGTGTCCAGGATCGCGATCCGGTCGCCGGACCTGCCCGGCGTCGTGCTCGATTCGGCGCTGCTGCGCGACTACCCCTACGGCGAGATCCTGGGACACATCCTGGGCTATGTCGGCCCCGTCAACGAGCGCGAGCAGGCGGACGACGGCGACCCCTTGCTGCGGATGCCGGAGTTCCGCCTCGGCAAGAACGGGATCGAGCAGAGCTACGACAAGGCCCTGCGCGGCCGGGCCGGCCTGAGCCAAGTCGAGGTGAACGCGGTCGGCCGCGAGATCCGCGAGCTGGCGCGCGACCCGGGGGACCCCGGCGACGATCTGCAACTGTCGCTCGACGTCGAGTTGCAGCGCTTTTGCTGCGAGCGGCTCTCGAACGAGCTTGCGGCGGCGGCCGTGTGCCTCGACGTCCACACGGGCGCCGTCCTGGCGCTCGCCAGCGTGCCCTCCTTCGACCCGCGCGCGTTCGCCAACGGCCTTTCGCAGCGCCAATGGAACGCGTGGCGCGACAACACCCGCCACCCGCTCGTCAACAAGGCGCTCAAGGGCGAGTACCCGCCGGGCTCGACCTTCAAGATGGTCACAGGGTTGGCCGGCCTCGAGGCCGGGATCTCGCCCAGCCACGAGGTCTTCTGCCCCGGCTATATGAGCCTCGGCCGCAGCCAGTTCCACTGCTGGAAGGCGGGCGGGCACGGACGGATCGCCCTCAACGACGCGCTCGGCCAGTCCTGCGACGTCTACTTCTACGACGTGGCGCGCAAGGTCGGCGTCGACGCCATCGCGGCGATGGCGCACCGCCTCGGGCTCGGCCAGCGCCTTGGCATGGATCTCCCCGGGGAGAAGCCGGGCCTCATCCCGACCAGCGCCTGGAAGGAGGCGGCGCTCGGCGAGCCCTGGCAGAAGGGCGAGACCCTGGTGACCGGGATCGGGCAGGGCTTCGTCCTGGCGACCCCCCTCCAGCTCGCCGTCATGGTCGCCCGCCTTTGCAACGGCGGCCGGGCGGTGCGCCCGTGGCTCGCCCAAGGGCGGGAGGAGGCGGACGCGCCCTCGATCGGGCTCGATCTCGCCCACCTCCAGGCGGTGCTCAAGGGCATGAACGAGGTCGTCAACGGCGCCCGCGGCACGGCAAAACGGGCGGCGCTCACGATGGAGGGCGTGCGGATGGCGGGCAAGACCGGCACCTCGCAGGTAAGGCGGATCAGCCGGGCCGAGCGCGCGGCCGGGCTGCACAAGCGGAAAGACAAGCCCTGGGAGGACCGTGACCACGCGCTCTTCGTCTGCTTCGCCCCCTACGACGCCCCGCGCTACGCCGTGTCGGTGATCGTCGAGCACGGCGAGAGCGGCAGCGCCAGGGCCTCCCCCATCGCCCGCGACATCATGACGAAGGCGCTCGAGATCGACCCCGCCGGCCGGCGGCTCGTGGCGCAGCGTTAGGCCGGACGGTCGAGAGAAGCATCGGGCTTGGCAACGCAGATCAAATCCCCGGAACGCGGGCTCGCCGAGAAGCTGGGGGCGCTCCGCTGGTCGCTCGTCCTCCTTCTCGCCCTGATCGGCGGGATCGGCTGCGCCGTGCTCTACTCGGCGGGCGGCGGCTCGGCCCAGCCCTGGGCGATCCGCCACGGCGTCCGCCTCCTGGTCGGGATCGGCATCATGCTGCTCTTGGCGATGGGCAGCGTCCGCTTCTGGTTCCGCTGGTCGTATGCGATCTACGCCGTCACCCTCCTCCTCCTTCTCGCCGTCGAGATCATGGGCGAGATCAGCAAGGGCGCCGAGCGCTGGATCGACCTCGGGTTCATGCAGCTCCAGCCCTCGGAGCTGATGAAGATCGCCCTCGTCCTCGCCCTCGCCCGCTACTTCCACAGCGCGTGGCTGGAGGAGGTGCGCAACCCACTCTACCTCGTCCCCCCCCTCCTGCTCATCGCCCTGCCGGCGATCCTCGTCCTGAAGCAGCCCGATCTCGGTACCGCCGTCACCCTGCTCGCCATCGGCGGCATCTTCCTGTTCCTCGCCGGCGTGCGGTTGTGGAAGTTCGCGCTCGCCATCGGCCTCGGAGGCGCCGCCCTGCCCGTCATCTGGGGCGCCATGCACGGCTACCAGCGCCGGCGCGTCCTCACTTTCCTCAACCCCGAATCCGACCCCTTGGGTTCCGGCTACCATATCATCCAGTCGAAGATCGCGCTGGGCTCCGGCGGGTTCTGGGGCAAGGGCTACCTCCAGGGCACCCAGGCGCAGCTCTCCTTCCTGCCCGAGAAGCAGACCGACTTCGCGTTTACGATGCTCGCCGAGGAAACGGGCTTCGTCGGCGCCACGGTCACGCTCGGCCTCTACTTCCTCGCCCTCGCTTTGGCGCTGTCGGTCGCCCTGCGCGCCTCGCACCAGTTCGGACGCTTGGCCGCGATGGGCATCGGCATGAACTTCTTTCTCTACATCGTCATCAACGTCGCCATGGTGACGGGGCTGATCCCCGTCGTCGGCGTGCCGCTCCCGCTCATCTCCTACGGCGGCACGGCGATGCTCACCGTCATGGTCGGCTTCGGCATCCTCCTTTGCATCGACGTCAACGCCCAGGCGCAGATACCGCGCTTCCCGACCGAGCTTTAAACGCTTCGCGCCAGCGGACGCGAAGCGTGTCAAATCTGCCCGAGGGTACGGAGCCGGGCCTTGGGATGGATCTCGTTCTGCGAGAGCACGACCGTCGTCGGGCGGAACCGTTCGATGACCGAGCGCACGTAGGGGCGGATCGAGGGCGAGGTGACGAGGACCGGGAGTTCGCCGCGCATCGCCTGCTCCTCGAAGCGCTCGCGCAGGAGCCTGATGAACGCCTGGAGCCTCGAGGGGGCGATGGCGAGCTGGCGCTCCTCGCCCGTGCCGGTGAGCGCCTCGGAGAACGCCTGCTCCCACTCGGGCGACAGGGTAAGCAGGGGGATGTAGCCGCCGGGGCCGGTGGCGTTGGTGCTGATCTGCCGGCCCATGCGGGTGCGGACGTGCTCGATGATCAGGACGATGTTCTGCGTGTGCAGGACGGCCTCGCCGATCGCCTCCAGGATGAGGGGCATGTCGCGGATCGAGACGCGCTCGGCGAGGAGGCCCTGCAGGATGCGCTGGATGCCGGCGGTCGAGACGCGGTGCGGGACGAGGTCGGCCAGAAGCTTCTGGTAGTCCTCGTCGAGTTCCTTCAGGAGCTTTTGCGTCTCGGCGAAGGACAGCATCTCGGCGAGGTTGTCTTTCACGAGTTCGGTGATGTGGGTCGTGACGACGGTCGACGGGTCAACGATGGTGAGGCCTCTAAAGCTCGCCTCGTCGCGCAGGGCCGGCGAGATCCACGTCGCCTGGAGGCCGAAGGTGGGCTCGGTCGTGCGCTCGCCCGGAAGGGGGATGTCCTGGCCCTCGGGGTCCATGACGAGGAGCATCCCCGGCCGCAATTCGCCCCGGCCCGCCTCCATCTCCTTGACCCGGACAACGTAGGTGTTGCCGGGCAGTTGGATGTTGTCCTGGATGCGGATCGAGGGAAGGACGAAGCCGAGCTCGGCCGCGAGCTGGCGGCGCAGCGCCTTGATCTGGTCGGTGAGCCGCCCGCCGCCGCCCTCGCCGATGAGGGCAAGAAGGCCGTAGCCGAGTTCGAGGCGGATGGGGTCGATCTGGAGGAGGGCCGCGACCGGCTCTTCCTTCGCAGCACCCGGCGCAGGCAGGGCCTTGGCCTCTTCCGTCTTCAGGGCCTCGACGGCGGCGTCCCGCCCCCTCGCCTTCCAGGCGAGCCAGCCGGAGCCGCCGGCAAGGGCGAGGAACGGGAGGGCCGGCAGGCCCGGCAGGATGGCGAGCACGGCGAGCAGGCCGCTCGTCATGCCGAGCGCCCGCGGAAAGGCGCCGAGCTGGCCGATGAGCGCCTTGTCGGCCCGACCCGATACCCCGGCCTTCGAGACGAGGAGGCCGGACGCCGTCGAGACGATGAGGGCCGGGATCTGCGAGACGAGGCCGTCGCCGACGGTGAGGATCGTGTAGCTCGCGGCGGCGTCGCTAAAGCTGATCCCCATCTGGCCGACGCCGATGATGAGGCCGCCGACCAAGTTGATCGCGGTGATGAGGAGGCCCGCAACGGCGTCGCCGCGCACGAACTTCGCGGCACCGTCCATGGCGCCGTAGAACGAGCTTTCCTCCTCCAGCTCCTTGCGCCGCAGCTTGGCGGACGCCTCGTCGATCAGGCCGGACGACAGGTCGGCGTCGATCGCCATCTGCTTGCCGGGCATGGCGTCGAGCGAGAAGCGGGCCGCGACCTCGGCGATGCGCCCCGAGCCCTTCGTGATGACGACGAAGTTCACGATGACGAGGATGGCGAACACGATGATGCCGATGACGAAGTTGCCCTGCATGATGAAGCCGCCGAAGGCTTCGATCACGCTGCCGGCGGCCTGCGGCCCCTCGTGGCCGTGCGCCAGGATCAGCCGGGTCGAGGCGAGGTTCAAGGACAGCCGGAGCATCGTCGTGATGAGGAGGACGGTGGGAAAGGCGTTGAAGTCGAGGGGACGCTCGATGAACAGCCCGGTCAGGAGGACAAGGACCGAAAGGGTGATCGAGACGGCGAGCAGGAGGTCGAGGAGGAAGGGCGGCAAGGGCAGGATGAGGACGACCAGGATGCCGATGACGCCGAGCGCCATCAGCACGTCGCTCTGCCGGAGCGCGTGGCGCAGTTCCGGGATGATGAACGACGCGCCTTGGAACTGCGATGCCATTGTCCGACCCTTGCCCGATGCGTGGAGTGCCCGGAGCGGACGGCCGCTCCGACCTGTCTCGACCGCGAGGCCCGTCACGGCTTCGCCAGGACAGGCTCTAGCGGAACGTGGTTAAGCGAAGGTTAAGGGCTTGATCCTCAAAAGGCCGCCGGCACCGCTTGGCCCTCCTCGGTGTACTGCTTGAGCTTGTTGCGCAGGGTGCGGATCGAGATGCCGAGGATGTTCGCGGCGTGGGTGCGGTTGCCCAGCGTGTGGTGGAGCGTGTCGAGGATGAGGTCGCGCTCGACGGCGGCGACGGTGCGCCCGACCCGCTCGCCCGCGGCCGGATCCTGCGGGGCCGGCTCCTGGGCCGTCGACGCGGCTTTCGGTTTCATGCCCTGGAGGATGATGGCCTCAGGGCCGATCGCGTCGCCGTGCGCGAGGAGGACGGCGCGGTGGAGGCAGTTCTCCAGCTCGCGCACGTTGCCCTTCCAGTGGTGGCCGCGCAGGATGGCCAGCGCCTCCGGGCCTACGGGCCGCTCGTCCAGGCCGTTCGCCTGGGCATGCTTGCGGGCGAAATGCCTCGCCAGCGCCTCGACGTCGCGCGGGCGCTCGCGCAAGGGCGGCAGTTCGAGGTTGAGGACGCTCAGGCGGAACAGCAGGTCTTCCCGGAAGATGCCTTCCGCCACCGCCTGCTCCAGGTCGCGGTTGGAGGTGGCGATGAGGCGGATGTCGACCTTGACGGGCTTCGTGCCGCCGACCCTATCGATCTCGCGCTCCTGGATGGCACGCAGCAGCTTCGCCTGGAGCCTTACGTCCATCTCGGTGACTTCGTCGAGGAGGAGCGTGCCGCCGTTCGCCTCCTCGAACTTGCCAACGCGCCTTGCGATGGCGCCGGTGAAGGCGCCCTTCTCGTGGCCGAACAGCTCGGATTCGAGCAGGTTCTCCGGGATCGCGGCGCAGTTGACCGAGACGAACGGCCCGCTTGCCCTCCGGCTGTGCTGGTGGACGAAGCGCGCGACCTTCTCCTTGCCGGTGCCGCTCTCGCCGGTGACGAGGACGCTGGCGTCGGCCGGCGCGTACTGGCGGGCGAGGTTGAGCACCTCGACCATCCGGGGGTCGTCGAAGACGATGCCGTCCCCCTCGCCGCCGATGGATTCGAGGATCGCCGCGATGAGGTCGGGCTCGGGGGGCAGGGGCAGGAACTCGCGGGCGCCGGCCCGGATCGCCGCCACCGCGTCGCGCGGGTTGATGGCGATGCCGTAGGCGACGATCGGCAGATAGATGCGCTCGTCGTGCAGGGCGTCGATCGCGGCCCTTATGTCCATCACGACGTCGATCATCATGAGGTCGGCGCCGCGCCCGGCGCGAAGGTCCGCCAGCGCCTCCCCGAACGTTGCCGCGTGGCGGACCTTGGCGCCGCGCGCGGCGGCGATGGCGCTGGCCTCCGCCACCTCGCTGCCGTGCCTGCCGACGATCATCAGGCGCATCATGCTCGAACCCTCCAGTCTTGCCGCGTTCTCGAGCCTAGGGCTCGCTCTTGATGATCTCGGTCATCGTCACGCCCAGGTGGTCGTCGACGACGATCACCTCGCCGCGGGCGACGAGGCGGTTGTTGACGTAGATGTCGACGGGCTCGCCGACCTTGCGGTCCAGCTCGACGACGGCGCCGCGCCCCAGCTTCAGGAGCTGGTTGACCGGCATGGTCGTCCGGCCCAGCACGGCGGCGAGCTGGACCGGGATGTCGTAGACGGCGCTCAGCCGCTCGACGGGGCCGCCGCCGTCGATCGCTTCGCCCCTGGCCGCCTCGCCGGCGACCGGCAACGTCGAGTCCTTCAGCATCCGATGGTCTCCCTTGCATCGTTCATGGTCAGCGCTTCCAAAGCCTTGTCGACGGCCGCCTGCAGCAGTTCCGGCCGGTGGGCGGCCCAGCCACCCTTCCAGGAAGCCCGGACCCCACCCGGCTCCAGCCCCGCGTCCGGCGTCAGGGCGACCCTGGCGGCCAGGGGCAGGAGGCGGGGCTGCACGTACTCGATGGCGGCGGGCGCCACGCCAAGCTCCAGGACGGCGTCGTTCGGCAGGTGGGCGAGGCAGTGGTCGACGAGGTGCAGGGCCGCGTCGGCCACGCGGCGTTCGGCGGCGGCGGCGCCGTAGGCGCGGACAACCGCTTGCAGGATCTCGGTCGCCTGCGCCCTGGCCGTCGCGGCGCGCGCGTGGGATTCGGCTTCGAGGCGCCCAAGGCTCGCCGCCACGGCCTCGATGGCCTCGGCCTTGCGGGCGGCAAACCCGCCCGTCGCTTCGGACGCCCCCATGCGCCGGCCCTCGGCGACGGCGGCGGCCAGCATGGGCGCCACCTCGTCCTCGGTGAAGGTCAGCGCCGTGCCGGTCGGCTCCCGGCCGCACGGCGCGACCCCCTCCGGGACGCCCGCGGCGTCCGTCGGGACGGCCTTCGGCTCATCGAGGTCGGGGCCGGGCCGGGCGAAGTTCCGGGTGATGATGAAGGGTCGGTGCCGCATCAGTAGACCAACTCGTCTTCCTTGCCGTCGCTGAGGACGATCTCGCCCGCGGCGGCCAGGTCTTTTGCCATCGTGACGATGAACTGCTGCGCCTCTTCCACGTCCTTCGCGCGCACGCTGCCGAGGGCTGCCATGTCCTCCTGGAGGATCTTCCCGGCGCGCTCGGACATGTTCTTGAAGAACAGGTCCCTGACCGCCTCGCTCGCCCCCTTGAGGGCGAGGCCGATGCGCTTGTTGCCGGCGTTGCGCAGGATGGTCTGGATGCCCGACGCGTCGAGCTTGGCGAGGTCCTCGAAGGTGAACATGAGGGCGCGGATCCGGTCGGCGGTCTCCTTGTTCTGGCCCTCCAGGGAAGCGAAGAACCGGCCTTCGGTGCCGCGGTCGAAGTGGTTGAAGATCTCGGCCATGACCTCGTGGTTGTCGCGGCGGCTCGTGCGGGCGAGGTTCGACATGAACTCGGCCCGAAGCGTGCGTTCGACGTCGTCGAGGATGTCCTTTTGCACGATCTCCATGCGCAACATGCGCATGACGGCCTCGACGGCGAACGCCTCGGGCAGGCAGGCGAGGACCTTGGCCGCGTGCGCCGGCTCGATGCGCGACAGGACGACGGCGACCGTCTGCGGGTACTCGTTCTTCAGGTAGGAGGCGAGGACGGCCTCGTTGACGTTGCCGAGCTTGTCCCAGACCGTGCGCCCGGCGGGTCCCCGGATCTCCTCCATGATCTGGTTGACGCGCTCGGGGTCGAGGAAGCGCTCGAGCAGACGCTCGGTCGTGTCGAAGCCGCCGACGAGGCCGGACGAGCCGCTGAGCCTGTCGCGGAACTCGCCCATCACCGCCTCGACGGCCGCGTGGTCGATCCGGCCGAGGACGGCCATCGTCCGGGAGACCTCCTTGACCTCGTCGAGGTCGAGCTGGGAGAAGAGCCCGGACACTTCCTCGCCCCCGAGCGCGATCATGAGGATCGCCGCCTTCTCGGCACCCGTCCTTGCCATCGTCATCGTTACGTTCCTTTCCTAGCCTTCCAAGAGCCAGCCGCGGATGACCCCGACCGCGTCCTCGGGCCGGGACTGGATCAGCCCCGTGACGTCCTGGACGAGCGCCGCGTGGACCCTGCCCTCGATGTTCTGGAGCACCATGCCTTCGGGCTGCTCTCCGGCCGCCCCGGGCGCATCGCCTGCCGCAAGGGCGGCGGGCGGGGCGTCGCCGGCAAGGGTGCTTAGCTCGGAACCGGTCGTGGCGACGGTTTCCAGGGACGCCTTTTCCTGCTCGGGCAGGAGGCGGCGCAACAAGGGCCGCACGCCGAAGAGCAAAGTGAGGATCGAGACGACGAGGAGGACGGCGGGCTCGACGAGGCCGAGCAGGTCGGCGCGGCTGAAGTCGAGAAGGGTTTCTTCGGGTGCCGCCTCGGGCTCGACGGCGATGAACTGGCGGCTGAGGATGGAAACTGTGTCGCCGCGCTCCTCGTCGAGGCCGAGCGCCGTCCGCACCAGGGTCTCGAGCTGCGCCAGCTCCTGGGCGTCGCGCGGCTGGAAGGCGAGCGTTCCGTCGGTGGCCGGGGCGTAGACGCCGTCGACCTGCACGGCGACCGACAGCCGCTCGATGCGCCCGCCGCGCTTGAGCTGGTTCTTGACGGTGCGCGAGACCTCGTAGTTGACGGTTTCCTCGGTGCGGTTGGTCTGCTCCTGGCTCGCGTCCCCGCCGCCCGCCTGCTGGTTGCGCTCGGCGGGCAGGTTGTTGGCGACGCTCACCCCTTCCTTCGCCGCCTTCTCGCTCGCATCGCGCTGCTCCTCGACCGTCTGGGTGCTGCGGACGACCTGCCCCTCGGGATCGTAGGTCTCCTGGGTGGTCGTCACCTCGTCGAAGTCGACGAGGGCCGTGACCTGGGCGTCGACCCGGCCCCGGCCGATCGTCCGTTCCAACAGCGTCACGACCTTGCGCTTCAGCCGTTCCTCCAGGCTCACCTTGTAGTCGTCGGCCTCGTCCATGAGCAGGCCGTCGGCCGCGTCCTGGCCGCCCCGCGCCAGGAGGTCGCCGGCGTCGTCGAGGATGGTGACGCCCTTGGCGTCGAGGCCCGGCACCGACGAGGCGACCAGGTGCTGGATCGCCCCGATCTCCCGCCGGTCTAGCCCGCCCGCCACGCGCAGGCTCAAGAATACCGAAGCGCTCGGCTTCGTCTTCTCGCGCTGGAAGAGCTCGCGCTTCGGCTGGACGAGGTGGACCCGCGCCGAGCGCACCTGACGCATGCTGCCGATCGTCCGCGCCAGCTCGCCCTCGAGCGCGCGCTTGAGGTTGACGTTCGAGAGGAACTCGGTGGTGCCGAAAGGGTCGGCGTTGTCGAAGATCTCGTAGCCGACGGTCCCGCCGCCCGGCAGGCCCTCCTCGGCGAGGCTCATGCGCAGGCGCAGGGCTTCCTCGGACGGCACGAAGACCGAATCCCCGGCGCCCCCGAGCCTGTAGGGCACACCGAGCGCCTCGAGCCGCCGGACGATCTCCTGGCTGGCACCCAGATCGAGGTCGGCGTAGAGCAGGGTGTAGCGGGTTTCGAGCGCCCGCCCGATGAGGAAGGCGAAGAAGGCGGCGAACGCCAGGGCGACGAGCCCGAGCGCCACGATCCGCCGCCCGCCAAGGGCCTGGATCTGGACCAAGGGCCGCGCCACCACCGCCGGCAGGTTGCCCGCCATCGGCCCGAGCGGCCGTCCACCGGCCGGCACGAGGTTTCCGCCGGCCGTAGGCCCGCCCGCTTCGGGCCTTGCCAAACCTGCTTCGATCTCTTGGGCCATCGCCAAAGCTGTCTCTCTCGGCATGTCGCTTCTGCCGGAGAGGCTTAGGCCCAGTCTGGTAAAGATGCGGTTAATGCGCCGCTGCCGGACGTTTGGCCGGGCGGTTCGTCTTCGGCCTCGGCGCCGCCCGTCGGGCGGCGCGGACGGACCCGTCGGGGTGCGCCCGCCGGCGGTGAGCCTTTGGAATTCCTAGCGGAACTCCTGCAGCCGCGTCACCCGCAGCCCGCCCATGCCGTGCCGGTCGATGGCCTTTTCCCAGGAGCCGAATTCCTCGGCCGAGATGTTGTAGCGCGTGCAGGCCTCCTCGAAGGTCATGAGCCCGGCCCGCACCGCCGTGACGACTTCCGCCTTGCGCCGCGCCACCCAGCGCCGCGTGTCGGGCGGCGGCAGGGTGTCGAGGCTGAGCATGGTGCCGTCCGGTCCGACGACCATCCGGGGACGTTCCGCTAGGGTTTCCGACATGGGGCATCTCCGCCGATTTGCCGTTTCGCTTTCCGGCTCTTCTTCAATGTTGCTTGTTCTAACTTATAGGTCTTTAATGACAGCCTAATCATCATGGTAAATGCCACTCAAATTCGATCGAGACGTGAAGAACATTTCCAGGCTCAGCGGGTTATCTGCATGAGCTCGCCGAGCATGTCGTTGGCGGTCGTGATGATCTTTGCGTTGGCCGAGTAGGCGCGCTGGGTAACGATCATCTTCGTGAACTCCTCGGCGATGTCGACGTTGGCGCCTTCGAGCGAGGAGGGGATGAGCGAGCCCGCACCGCCCGTGCCGGCGAAGCGCAGGTTCTCCTCGCCGGACGCGGTGGTCTTGGCGAAGACGTTGCCCGAGCGCGAGTCGAGGGCGGAGGGGTTGGCGAAGGTGGCGATCGCGAGTTTGTAGAGGTTGCGCGTCTCGCCGTTCGTGAAGCTCGCCGAGAAGTAGCCCTCCTCGTCGATGCTGACGCCCGTGAGCGTGCCGGCCTCGACGCCGTTCTGCTTGACGAAGGCGACGTTGCTGGGGCTCGCGAACTGCGTCACCCCGTCGGTGTCGCCGACCGTGCCGAGCTTGAGGTCGATCGTGCTGGGCGAGGCGCCGAGCGCGGCGTCCCAGGTCACGGCCATCGGCATGGGGGCCAGGGTGCTGCCGGCGAACGCGCCCGTGCCGTCGAAGGTGAGATCGCCCGACGCGATGAGCCCGCCCGGGTGCGCGACCGCATCGACGGAAGCCGGATCGGCGTAGGCCTCGGTCGCCCAGGTGTTGGCGCCCGTCTTCAGGAAGCCGACGGTGAGGTCCTGGGCACGACCGAGGCTGTCGTAGACCTGCATGTTGCGGGTGAAGTGCGGGGGCACGGCCCCGGCCGCCATGTCGCCGGCCGCGTAGGCGCCCGCGTAGGCCACGGCGTCGGCGTCCAGGTTGGCGCTGAGCTCGATCTCGGTCGTCGCCCGGGCGACGCCGTTGAGGGGGCCGGTGGCGACCGTCGTGAGCTGGTTGAGGTCGGCGATCTCGCCGTTCTCGTCGAGCTTCCAGCCGCGGAGGTAGAAGCCGCTGGGCGTGCGGAGGTTGCCGAGCACGTCCGGCTGGAACGCGCCGTCGCGGGTGTAGACCTGCTCGCCCGAGCCGTCCGCCTTCGCGTTGACGGCGAAGAACCCGTTGCCGGAAATGGCGACGTGGGTCGGCGAGCCGCTGCCCTGGACGAGGCCCTGCTTTTCGACCGAGCGCGCGGTGATCGCCCGCACCCCGCCCGGCGCGTAGGGGGCCTTGGTCGAGCTTTGCGTCACGAGGTCGGAGAACTGGGCGGCGGCACCCTTGTAGCCCGTCGTGTTCACGTTGGCGACGTTGTCGGAGATCATGCTCATCGCGCGGCTCTGGGCGCCGAGGCCCGAAACGCCGGAGAACATCGAACCAAAAAGGCTCATCGGCCCTTAACTCCTTCGTTGATCTTGTCGTTGGTTGACGATCAGGCGGCGGACGCCGGCGCCCGCCTGATGCCGTGGACGACGTCCATCGGGCGGGGCACGCCGCCGACGACGAGGAAAACAGCCCCGCCTTCCTGCTCGATCGCTTCGACGAGGCCGTTCACCTCGGTCTTGGCGGCAAGGGGGACGCCCCCGGCGTCGAGGGCGGAGACGCGCAGGCGGTAGGCGCCGGGGGGCAGGCGGTTGCCGGCGGCGTCGCGCCCGTCCCAGGCAAGCGTGTGCCGCCCGGCGTCGGCGGGGCCTTCGAGGAGGCGCACCGTCCGGCCGGCTTCATCGAGGATCTCGACGCCGAGCGAATTCGCCGCCTCGGGAAGCTCGTAGCCCAAGGGCACGTCCCCTTCGGCGCCCAGGCTGAAGCCGTCGCCCTCGATGCGGACCT
Source organism: Geminicoccaceae bacterium (assembly GCA_020445645.1). Lineage (GTDB taxonomy): Bacteria > Pseudomonadota > Alphaproteobacteria > Geminicoccales > Geminicoccaceae > JAGRGG01. The sequence goes on from JAGRGG010000004.1 coordinate 17,361, forward strand.
CGGCGCCCAGGTAGCCGAGCGCCGCCGTGGCTTGGCTCGTCTCGATGACCCCGATCAGCTTGCCGAGTTGGTCGTTGGTGCGGATCGCCTGCTCGACGGTCGAGAATTGCACGAGCTGGGAGGTGAACTTGTCCGAGTCCATCGGGCTTAAGGGGTCCTGCTGCTGCAACTGCGTCGTCAGGAGCTTCAGGAAGCCCTCGAAGTCGCCGGCCAAGCCCTTCGCCGCCGCCGAAGTCTTGTCCGGCGCGGTCGTGGCGGCGTTCGTCACGGTGAGCGGCATGAGGGTCGTTCCTATCAGGCTTGGATGTCGTAGAGGCGGTCGAGCAGGACGCGGCGGGCAGCGCCCGGTAGGGCGGCGGGCTCGTCCGCGACGCCGTTCACGGGACGCCGTCCGCCCCGGAAGCGCCCCTCGCCGCCCGCGTGGCGGTCGCCCTGCTGGCGCAGGTTCATCTCGATCCCGCCGCCGAGCTGGAGGCCCTGCGCCGCGAGAACGCGCTCGATCTGGCGGGTATCGCGCTGGAGGAGCTCCAGGGTCTCCGGCCGCTCGGCGGCGATGACGACGTGGGCGCGCTGGTCGCGGCCCACCTCGACGGTGACGTCGACCCCGCCGAGTTCCTCGGGGTGCAGGCGGACCTCAAGGCGATCGATCCCCTCGCGGACGGCGTGGACGATCTCGACCGGCAGGTCGACGAGCGGTATCGGGTGCGCCGGGCGGGCGACGGATGCCATCGCCTCGGCCCTGTGCGCGTGGTCGGCGGCGACGGTGGTGCCGAGGGTCGTGGCGAAGAGGGGGCGAAGCGCCTCGGCGCCGGCGCGGTCCGGCGCCGGCAAGCCCTCGCCGGCGTCGCCCCGGTCCTTGCCGGGTGCCTGTTCGGCGATGGTGGTCGAGGGCGTGGCGGTCGTCCCGGCGGCAAGGGGCGCTGGGGCGGCATCGGCTTCGGCACCCGCCGGAGCGGATGGCGGAGGCTGGACGAGGCCCTCTATCCCCTGTCCGGCACCGGCGTCTCCGGCCGGCAGGGCCAAGGGCGACGCGGCGCCATCGACGGGGCGGGAGGGAGCGGCGGGACCGGCCGTTGCCTGCGCTTGGCCCACGGCCCCTCCGGTCGCCGGGAGCGGGGCCGCCTGGAAGACCAGCCAGAACGCCATGAGTTGCTGATCGGCGGTGGGCTCGGACACGGCGTCCCCGGCGGGCGGGTCGAGATCCTCCAGCACCACGGGCGGGGCCGCGTCGGCGGGCTGTTCCGGTTGCGCCGGCCGCATCGGTCGGACTTGGAGGAACTCGGTGAGGAAGGCCGCGAGGCGAGACTGATTCGGGGTCCCTGGCGGATTCGCCGCCGTGGGCAGGTCGAGGGCGGGCGTCGCGTCTGGCGCTTCGGGCGGCACGACCCCGTCGCCCGTCGCCTTCGACAGGGCGTCACCAGCGGGCGTGGCGAGGACGCCCGTTGCGGCTGGCGCCGGCGGCAAAAGCGAGGCCAGCAGGGCAGCGAACAGGTCCGGGAACGCGGCCTCGCCCGTCGCAGCGTTCGGGAACGCGGCGGCGAGGGGACCGGGACGAGGGGGGGCGGAGGTTTGGTCGATCATGGCAAGGACCGAGGAGCAAGGCCCGTGCCAGATAGGAAACAAGCGGCTTTCGGTGCGTCGCGGCCGGGGAAAGGCAGGGTTCCCCGGCAGGACTTGCCGGGTGGGCAGGGCGTTTCCTGCCGCGCTGGGGGAGGGCTTATTCCTCCCGGTAGACCTGCTCGCGCCGCTCGTGGCGTTCCTGGGCCTCGATGCTCAAGGTGGCGATCGGGCGGGCGTCGAGTCGGCGCAGGCCGATCGGCTCCTGGGTGTCCTCGCAGTAGCCGTAGGTGCCGTCCTCGATGCGCTGGAGGGCCGCCTGGATCTTGTTGAGCAGCTTGCGCTCGCGGTCGCGGGTGCGCAGCTCGAAATTGCGCTGCGCCTCGGCGGAGGCCCAGTCGCTCACGTCGGCGAGGCGCTTGTCCTCCTCCTGGAGCTGGCGGAGCGTCATGCCGGAGCCGCGCAGGATCTCGTCGCGCCAGTGCAGGAGTTTGCGGCGGAAGTAGGCCGTCTGGCGCGGGTTCATATAGGGCTCGTCCTCGCTCGGCCGGTAGGTCTCGTCGACGACTTCGTCCATGCGGCTCCCCCTTTCCTTAAGCGACGGCGAGCCTCGATTAGCCAATGGCCGGTTCGCCCGCAAGCTTTAGATCGGGGATTCGTAGGCTTAAGAGCTTGAAAAGCGCAACGTTTCTCGGAAGCGATCGCGCACCATCGGTTTTTCAACGCATCCGGGTGCAGGCGGCGGCGCACTCTACCCTTCGGCGTAGGCGGATGGGGGTCGTCTCCGCCGCGAGCGCGTCGTAGAGGAGCATCCGGCCCGACAGCCCCTCGCCCAGGCCGAGCAGTTCCTTGACGACCTCGACCGCCTGGAGCGAGCCGACGACGCCGGCGGCGGCGCCGAGCACGCCGCCCCGGGCGCAGGACGGGAGTACCCCGCCGTCCAGGGTCTCGTCGAGGAGGCAGCGCAGGCACGGGTGGGGGGGGCCTTCGTGAGCCTTCCAGGTGGTGAGCTGGCCGTCCATGCCCTGAACGGCGGCGGCGACGAGCGGCACGCCTTGGCGGCGGCAGGCGTCGTGGACGAGGAGACGGGTCTCCAGGTTGTCGCTGCCGTCGGCGACCGCGTCCATGCCATCGACGAGCGCGTCGACGTTGGCCGCGTCGAGGTGGGAAGGATGACGCTCGATCGTGACGAGGGGGTTCAGGGCGCGAAGTCGGGCGGCGGCGGCCTCGACCTTCGAGGTTCCCTCGTCGCCGGTGGCAAACAGGATCTGGCGTTGCAGGTTGGAAGGGTCGACCGCGTCGTCGTCGACGATCCGCAGCGTGCCGACCCCGGCGGCGGCGAGGTAGAGGAGGAGGGGCGAACCCAGGCCGCCGGCGCCGACGACGAGGACTTTGGCCCGCTTCAGCCGCATCTGCCCTAGCCCGCCCACCTCCGGCAGAACGATCTGCCGGGCGTAGCGGACGATCTCCCCCTCGCTCAACGCGGTCATGCTCGGTTCCCTTCGCGCCGTTAACACCCCCTTAACCATAGGCCGCTAGCGTCTCCCCATCGACGCCCGATCCAGGGCGTTCCGGCCACGAAGGAGCGCGGATGGCCCACCGCATCGCCGACACCGCCTTTCGGAGCAAGCCCTCGGGGAACCGCTACCCCCGTCGGGTCGGATCGGAGCACGTCAGGATCGCAGCCCGCGTCCGCGCCTTGGCCGAGGAGCGCAACGTGCCGCTCCACGAGGATCCGAACCTCGCCCGGGTCCTGACCCTGATGGAGGGCGGCGCGCCGGTCCCCTCGGCGGCGCTCGCCGCCGTGGCGGAGGCGCTGGCCCTTCTCTACCGCCACGACCCGGCGCGGTCGACCTGTGGGAGCAACCTCGCATGAGTGCCCGGAACGACGACGCGGCGGCGCGGCTGCGAGCGGCCTCGGCGGCGCTCGACGAGGCCCGGCGCCGGGCGGAACGGGGGGAGGCTCCGGATCTGGCGCCGCTCGCGGCGACGATCGGAGACTGCCTCGCCCACCTGTCCCGATCGGACGATCCGGCACAAGCCGCCCTGCGGCTCGCGCTCCGCGACGACGCGGAGCGGCTCGTCCGGACCCTCGACACCAAGAGCGACGAGCTTCGCCGCCGGCTCCGGGAGGGCGGCGCCACGCGCCGCGCGGCCGGGGCCTACGCCAACGGACAGAAGCTGTGATCGAGCTTTGGGAAATCGGCCGCTCGGCGGCGATGCTCCTCGTCGTCCTCGGCCTCGTCCTAGCGCTCGGCTGGGGGGCGAAGCGGCTCAAGCTGGGGCCGGCGGCGGCGAAGGGGGGGCCGGGGCGCAGGCTCCAGGTCGTCGAGAGCCTGTTCCTCGACCCGCGCACCCGCCTCGTCCTGGTCCGGCACGATGGGGCGGAGCACCTGCTCCTCGTCGGCGCGAACGGCGGGCAGGCGCTCCGTTCCACGGGGGAGGAGCGTCCATGAAGCGCCTTTTGCGGACGGCCCTTCCCCTCATCGCCCTGGCGGCGGCGTTCCTGCCGGGCGCCGCGGCGGCGCAGGCGCTCACCCTCGACCTCGGCGAGGGCGGCAGCGTCACGGGGCAGATCGTCCGCCTCGTCCTCCTCGTCACGGTCCTGAGCCTCGCCCCCTCGATCCTCGTCATGGCGACCTCGTTCACCCGGATCGTGATCGTGCTCTCGTTCCTGCGGACGGCGATCGGCCTCCAGCAGAGCCCGCCCAACGCCGTGATCATCGGCCTGTCGCTGTTTCTCACCCTGTTCATCATGCAGCCGACCTTCGAGGCCGCGTGGGAGGCGGGGGTCGCTCCCCTCATCGCCGAGGAGATCGACGAGGCGACCGCCTTCGAGCGGGCGTCCGCCCCCTTTCGCACCTTCATGCTGGCGCAGGTGCGGGAAAAGGACCTCGCCCTCTTCTACGACATCGCCGACCTGCCGCCCGCCGACGGCCCCGACGCCGTGCAGCTGCGCGTCCTCGTCCCGGCCTTCATGATCAGCGAACTGCGCCGGGCGTTCGAGATCGGCTTTCTCGTCTTCATTCCCTTTCTCGTCGTCGACATGGTCATCGCCTCGGTGCTCATGTCGATGGGCATGATGATGCTGCCCCCGGTCATGATCTCCCTGCCCTTCAAGCTGATCTTCTTCGTCCTCGTCGACGGCTGGTACCTCGTCGTGGGCTCGCTCGTGCAGAGCTTTCATACGTTGTAGCGATGGTGCTCATTACGCTTCGCGTCATCCCGGCAGCGCCGCCGCCGCCCTGTGCAAAACGGCGTGGCGGGCCGCGACTTCGTTGGGGTCGGTGCCGTAGCCGCCGCCGACGACGCAGGCGACGGGGGTGCCGGATCTGCGGCAGGCGTCGAGGACGAGGGTTTCGCGGGCCATGAGGCCCGCGTCGGTGAGCTTCAGGCGGCCGAGGCGGTCGCGCTCGTGCGGGTCGACGCCGGCGTTATAGAAGACAAGGTCGGGGCGCTGGGTTTCGATCAAGGACGGCAGCAGGTTCTGGACGACGTTCAGGTAGGCGGCGTCGCCGGTGCCGGGGTCGAGGGGCACGTCGAGGCTGCTCTCGGCCTTTCGGGCCGGGAAGTTCGTCCGGCAGTGGATCGAGAGGGTGAAGACGCCGGGGTCGCCGTTCAGGATGGTGGCGGTGCCGTCGCCCTGATGGACGTCGAGGTCGACGACGAGGACGCGGCGGACCGCACCCTCGGCGAGGAGGAGGCGGGCGGCGACGGCCACGTCGTTGAAGAGGCAGAAGCCGGCGCCGAAGCCCTCGTGGGCGTGGTGGCTGCCGCCCGCCATGTTGCAGGCGATCCCCCCTTCGAGGGCGAGGCGACCGGCCAGCACCGTGCCGGCGACGGCGCAGCGGCCGCGCAGGACGAGCGCCTCGTTCAGGGGAAGGCCGAGCCGCCGCTCCGCCTCGGGCGCGAGGCGGCGCTCCAGGACGGCGCTGACGTAGGCGGGGTCGTGGGCGAGCTCGAGCCAGCCGCGCGGCGCCGGGGCCGCCGTGAAGACCCGCTCGGCGGGCGCCAAGCCTTGCGCCTGAAGCAGACGGAACAGGAACCCGAACTTCGGCATCGGGAAGCGGTGACCGGGCGGCAAAGGCGCCACGTAGGCCGGGTGGTGGACGATGGCGGGGCGCATCGGGGCTCCTTGCGTGACGCGCGGCGGCGTGCCCGCCATATGGCGTCGTCCCCGGCCGCCGGCCATCGGCGCCAGTTCCGTCGATCGTGCTTGCCACGGCAGTTTTTAAACTTTAAGTTGATTTAAAGACACATCTTCCCCTGACAGGGTTGAAAATGCACATCGATCCTTCGTTCTGGCTCAACCGCCGCGTGCTGGTGACGGGGCATACCGGCTTCAAGGGCATCTGGCTGTCGGCGTGGCTGAGCGAGCTTGGGGCGGATGTGGTCGGCTTCGCCCTGCCGCCCGGCCACGCGGCGTCGCTCTACTACCTCGCCGACATCGACAAGCGGGTCGCCAACGTCACAGGGGACATCCGCGACCGCGACCTTCTCGTCCGCACCGTGCGTCAGCACCAGCCGGAGGTGGTCTTCCACCTCGCGGCCCAGTCCCTGGTCCTGCCGGGAATCAAGGACCCCGTGCTCACCTTCGAGAGCAACGTGATGGGCACGCTCAACCTCCTGGAGGCGGCGCGCCACGACCGCGACCTCGCGGCCCTTCTCGTCGTGACGAGCGACAAGGTCTACGCGCCCTCGGAGCAGCCCCGCCGCGAGGGCGACCCGCTCGGCGGGCACGACCCCTACGCGGCCAGCAAGGCGGCGGCCGAACTCGTCGCCGCCACCTACGCCCGGCTCTACCTCACGCCGGGGGACGGGATCGGGGTGGCGACGGCGCGGGCCGGCAACGTCGTCGGCGGCGGCGACTTCAGCCCGCACCGGCTTTTCCCGGACCTCGTCCGGGCCGCCTACGACGACCGCGTCGCCCGCATTCGCAACCCCGAAGCGACCCGGCCCTGGCAGCACGTCCTCGACGCCCTGCACGGCTACCTCGTCCTCGCCCAGGAGCTGGCGCGGCAGCCGGAAGCGTTCAAAGGCGCCTGGAACTTCGGCCCGCTCGACGAGCGCGAATGGACCGTGGGGCAGGTCGCGGACGAGGCGATGCCGATCCTCGGCGGGAGCTGGGCGCCCGACCCCTCCGCCGGATCGGGGGCCAAAGCCGGCGCCGAAGCGCCCGTCCTGCGCCTCGCCTCGGACCGGGCCGTGCGCCAGCTCGCGTGGCGCCCCGTCCTCGACACCCACCGGGCGATCGCGTGGACGGCGGCCGACTACCGCGAGTTCGTCGAGGAGCAGCGGGCCGACTGGCTGTTCCGGCGCATCGACGCGTTCGCCGGCCGGGGCGGCGACCACGCTGCGACCAAGCGCCGTCGCCTCAGCATCAAGGGGGACAGACATGCCGTTGGTTGAACCCGAGGACGTTCCCGTCTTCATCCTCTGCGGCGGGCTCGGCACGCGCCTGGGCGAGGCGGCCGAGGGGATGCCGAAGCCGATGGTGACGATCGGCGACCGGCCGATCGTCGCCCACATCATGCAGACCTACCGCCGCCACGGCTACCGCCGCTTCGTGCTCTGCGCCGGCTACAGGGCCGAGGTGCTCAGCACCTATTTCCTGAGCTACGCCGGGATCGCCAACGACTTCACGATCGACATGGGCACCCGCGAGGTCGCCTACCACCAGTCGAAGGCGGCGCCCGACTGGGAGGTGACGATCGCGCACACGGGGCTCGGCACCCAGACGGGCGCCCGGATCGCCCAGGCCGCCGCCCGGCATCTCGGCGACGTCGAGCACTTCGCCGTCACCTACGGCGACGGCCTCACCGACGCCGACCTCGGCGCCGAACTCGACTTCCACCTCGGGCACGGCCGGATCGGCACCTCGCTCGCCATCAACCCCGTCTCGCGCTTCGGGATGCTCGGCCTGGACGGCGGGCGGGTGCACAGCTTCAGCGAGAAGCCGACCGAGGAGGCGACCTGGATCAACGGGGGGTTCTTCCTCTTCCGCCGCCGCTTCATGGACTACCTCGACGCCGCGCCGGACTGCGTCCTGGAGCAGGCGCCGCTCCGCCGGCTCACCGAGGACGGCGAATTGATGGCCTTCCAGCACCAGGGCTTCTGGTCGTGCATGGACACGCCCCGCGACCGCGACGGGATGCGCTCGCTTTGGGAGAGCGGCGCCGCCCCCTGGCAGGGGATGCCCGGGCGCGCGGACGGGACGGGCTGATGCGCCGGCTGGCCAACCCCATGCCGGGCGTCCACCTGCTCGAGGCCGAGCCGAGGCGGGACGAGCGCGGCGCCTTCGCCCGAACCTTCTGCGTCGACGAGATGGCGGGGTTCGGCATCGTGGCCAGGGTCCGCCAGGGCAACCTGTCGCGCACGAGCCGCCCCGGCACGGTCCGGGGGCTCCACTTCCAGCGCCCGCCCTTCGCCGAGACGAAGATCGTGCAATGCCTCGCCGGCAGCGTCCACGACGCGGTCGTCGACCTAAGGATGGGCTCGCCCACCTTCGGCAGCAGCTTCACCGCCACACTCTCGCCGGGGAACGGCCGGATCATGGTGGTGCCGGAGGGCTGCGCGCACGGCTTTCAGGCGCTCGCCCAGGACAGCCTCGTCCACTACCTCGTGACGGCGCCCTACGCCCCGGAAGCCGAGGGGGGGCTGCGTTACGACGACCCCTTCGCCGCCGTCGTCTGGCCGCTCCCGCCGCGCCACGTCTCGGCGCGCGACCTCGCCCACGCTCCCTTCGACCCGGCGCTGGACGCCCTCCCGGGATTTTCCGCATTCCCCATCGCCGACAGGATCCCCGAATGCGCGTTCTCCTGACCGGCGCCAGCTCGTTCACCGGCATGTGGCTCGTCCTGGCGCTGGCCAAGCGCGGCGTCGAGGTGGTGGCGGCGCTGCGCGGCGATCCCCGTCGCTACGACGCGGTCCGGCAGGCGCGCATGACCCAGGTGGCGGCGCACGCGGCCGTCCTCCCCGAGGCGCCGATGGGAAGCCAAGCGCTGTACGACGCCGCCGACCGGCTCGGCCCCTTCGAGGGCCTGGTCCTGCACGGCGCGCACGTCGGCGACTTCAAGGATCCCGCCTACGATGCCGGGCGCGCCGTCGTCGCCAACACAGCGGGGCTGGAGCGGCTCGTGGTCCGCCTGAAGGCGAACGGGCTGAAGCGCATCGTCGCCACGGGCAGCGTCTTCGAGGCGGGCGAGGGCCGGGGCGACGGGCCGCTCCACCACGTCGGCGCCTACGGCTTCGCCAAGTCGATGACCTGGGAGATCCTGAAGGAGACGGCCGACCGCGAGGCCGTGGATCTGGCAAAGTTCGTCATTGCCAGTCCCTTTGGGGCCTACGAGAAGCCGGGCTTCGTCCAGGAATTGATGCGGCGCTGGCTCGCCGGCGAGACGGCCTACGTCCGCACCCCCCAGGTCGGGCGCGACTGGGTCCCGGCCCCGGCCTTGGCCGAAGCGCACGCCGACATGGTCGCCGCCGCCCCGCCTTATCCCCCCCTCGCCCGGCTGACGCCGAGCTTCCTGCCGCTCACGAACGGCGCGTTCGCGGCCTTCCTCGCCCGCGAGGCGCGTTCCCGGCTGGGGCGCCCCTGCGCCCTTCGCCTCGCCGACCCGCCCGAACCCCCGGACGGCCCGCTGGAGCGCTACGGCGTCGACCGCCTCCCCGACGGCGACGGTCAAGTCCTGCGGGACGTTCTCGACGGCCTCGTCGGATGGCATCAGCGATTGGCTGAAAGGAAGCAGGGTTATTCGCTTATAAGTTGATAAACTCCTGCCCTTGCGGCATCATGCGCCCCAACGGGCGCCCGGTGCGGCGGAGCACGAACGAACGCCTTCCCTAAAGATTCGCACGGAGAAAGCTCATGGCGCAGCGCAGCATCGGGGTCATCGTCGTCACGTGGCGCGCGGCCGGGCTGATCGAGGCGTGCCTGAAGCCGATCCTGGCCTCGCCGCTGCGCCCGAGGGTGCTCGTCGTCAACTCCTCCTCGAACGACGGCACGGTCGAGAAGGCGAAGGGCCTCGGCGCCGAAACGTGGGTCGTGCCGCGCGCCGACTTCAACCACGGCGCCACCCGCGAGGCCGCGCGCCGGCGGCTTGGCACCGACATCGTCGTCATGCTCACCCCCGACGCCCACGCGACCGACACCGGGTTTCTCGGCCGGCTCGTCCGCCCGATCCTGGAGGAGGGCGCCGCCGTCGCCTACGGCCGGCAGTCGCCAAGGACGGACGCCGACCCGATCGAATCCCTCAACCGCGCCTTCAACTACCCGAACGAACCCGAGACGCGCAGCGCCGCGACCTGCGAGGCGCAGGGCGCCTCCAACCACTTCTGCTCGAACGCCTGCGCCGCGTGGTCGCAAGAAGCGCTGGACGCGGTCGGCGGATTCCCGACGACGCTGGTGAGCGAGGAGACGATCGCCGCCGCCCTCCTTTTGGAGCAGGGGCGCACCATCGCGTATGCCGCCGACGCCGAGGTGGTCCACTCGCACCCGACGGGCCTCGTCGGCGACTTCAGGCGCCAGTTCGACGTCGGCCTCACCCGCGCCGTGTTCCGGGACGTCCTCCTCGCCCGCGAGGCGGACGAGGTCCGGGGCCGCGCCTACGCGAAGGCGCTCCTCGGCGGCGTGCTGCGGGAGCGCCCGGCGCTCCTCCCCTACGCCTTCCTGGACACCGCCGTGCGCTACCTGGGCTACCGGCTCGGCCGGATCGGCGAGCGCCTGCCGCGCCGGCTTGCCGCGTCGTTCAGCGGGCAGGACTTCTTCTGGGGCTCGTCGCACGAGGACGCCTTCTTCGGGGGCGGGGGCGGGACGGTCGAGGCGGGCGGGGAGCGGTTCCGTGATGCGGCTTGAGCCGGTGCGCGTCGCCCTCTTGACCAACAACCTCCTCCCGCCGGGGGAAGGCGTGGCGCGGCACGTCGTCGAGGTGGCGAAGCGCCTCCAGGCGCGGGGCTTCGAACCCCTGATCGTCGCGCGCGGCGAGGGCTCGTTCGGCTGGCGGCGCGAAGGCTGCGAGGGGGTACCGGTCCTGCGCTACCCCCATCTTCCCGTGAAGCCCTTCCACCACGCCCTGAGCCGCCTGCCCCTGCAACGCTGGCTCGACGACGGCGCCGAGGGGGCCGACCTCGTCCACGTCCATCTGCCGCTGCTGCCGCCGCTCCGCACCCGGCTGCGCCGCGTCGTCACCGTCCACAGCCCGATGCTGACCGACGCCGCCGCGATCGGCGAGGGGGGGGTGCAGCCGGCGCTCCTGAAGCTCAACGCCAGGATCTTCAGCCGCCGCCTGGAGCAGCACCATCTGAACGGGGCCGAGACGGTCGTCGCGGTGTCGGAAGGGGTCGCGGACGAGCTTGCCGCGAACTACGCCCTGAAGGCGCCGCCGCGGGTGATCCCGAACGGGGTCGACACGCACTCCCTGCGCCCCGGTCCCAGGGCCAAGCGGGCGAATGGCCCCCTCCTCTACGTCGGCCGGCTCGGCTACCGCAAGGGGCTGTTCCGGCTCCTGGAGGCCGTTGCCCTGCTCGGGCCGGGGGCGCCGGTCCTGGAGCTGGCCGGGGCGGGGCCACTCGGCGAGGCGCTGCGCGCGCGGGCGCGGCTGCTCGGCATCCGGGACCGGGTGCGCTTCCTGGGCTTTCTCGACCGGGGCGCGCTCCTGGACCGGCTCCACGCCGCCGCCTGCCTCGTCAACCCGGCCGACTACGAGAGCGGGCCGCTCACCCTCCTGGAGGGCATGGCGACGGCGACGCCGATCGTCACGACGCGCACGGGGCTCGTCCGTGAGATCGAGGGGCTGAGCGGCGGCAGGCCCCCTTTCGTCGCCGCGTCGAGCCAGCCGGCAAGCCTCGCCGACGCGATCGAGGGGGTGCTCGCCGACCCTCACGCGGCGGACGAGCGGGCCATCCTGGGGCGGCGGCTCGTCGAGCGCCACTTCGATTGGGAGAGCGTCGCCGACCGGCTCGTCGAGTCCTACGGCTGGGCGCAAAGGAAGGCGGCATGAAGCCCCGGCTCAAGGCGGCCCCGATCGCCGAGCGCCGGCGCTTCGCCGTCGTCTGCTTCGGCTTCGAAGCGGACCGCGTCCGCCGCCAGCCCTGGCACATGGCGCACGGCCTCGCGCTCGGCCTCGTCGCCGAGGGTCACGCCGTCACCCTCGTCACCGATGCCGTAGCGCCGCCCGCCGCCGTTCCCTACAGGATCGAGCGTCTGCCGGGCCTGATGGCCAGGGGCCGGGTCACGGAGGAACTTGCCGACCTCGTCGGCGACCTCGCGCCCGAGCGGGCCTTCCTCGTCACCGGCCTGCGCGAGATCGCGGCGATGCATCCCCTCCCCTGGGCGGCATCCACCTCGCTGGTCCTCGCCAGCCCCCGGCTGCGGCTGCGGGAGATCCTCTCGCTCGGCCCCCGCGACCTGTGGGGGGAGCGCCACGTCCTCCTCCTGCCCTTCCTGAACGCCCTTCTCCCCGCAAGCCGTCTGCGGCGCGGCTTCGAGCGCAGCGGCGCCGAGGGCGTCGTCTACGTCAGCCGGGCGACCCGACGGCGGCTCACGGCGGAGGGCCTGCCGCCGGGGCAGGTGCTCACACCGCAGGTCGAGCCCTTCGACCCGCCCGCCGCCGAGACCCCGCCGGGCGAGCCCGTCGTCGCCTATCTCGGTCCTCCGCTCGCCACCAGGGGCGCCTGCCTCGCCGTCGAGGCGTTCGAGCGGGCGGCGGCGCACGGGCTCAGGGCCCGGCTCCTCATGCTGCTGCGCCCGGACGTGCCGGAAGGGCTCATGGACCGTCTCCTCCGGCGCGTCGAGGCGAGCCCGGCCAAGGGCAGGATCGAGGTCGAGACGGCGATGCTCGACGCCGCGGCGCTCCGCGCCCGCCTCGCCGGCGTCCGGGTCTTCCTCTTCCCGTTCAGGGCACCGGTCTCGGAGGCGCCGCTCGTCGTCCTGGAGGCCGGGCTCTCCGGCCGCCCCGTCGTCGTCCTGGACGCCCCCGGCGTCGGCGAGTACGCGCGGGCGTTGGGCGGGATCGTCGCCAGGGACGCGGGGGAGCTGCCGGCGGCCCTCCTCTGCGCCTGTCACCGCCCGCGGCCGCCCCTGGAAGACCCTGGGCGCTGGACCTCGTGGCCGAACGCCGCGGCGGGTCTCCTGCACGACGCCGAGCGCCCCTTGCGCCCCTGGCGGTTCATCGGCCTCTGCGGGGTCGACGGCAGCGGCAAGACCACGCTCTTGCGCGCGATCGAGCGGCGCCTCGCGGCGGAGGGCGTCGCCAGCCGCCACGTCTGGAGCCGCTTTCGCAACTACTTGTCCAAGCCGCTGTTGGCGCTCACCCGCCTCACCGGGCACAACCGGAAGGAGGTCGCGGGTGGCGCCCGCGTCGGCTACCACGACTTCGAGGGCCGCCCCTTCATCGCCTGGCCCTTCCTCGCGCTCCAGGTCGTCGACAACCTGATCGACCTCGCGCTTCGCTACCGGGGGCGGCGGCCGATCCTCGGCGACCGCTGCGTCCTCGACACCGTCGTCGACCTCGCGGTCGACACAGGACTCGACGACCTCCTCATCGACCGGCTGGCACCCCGGCTCGTGCGCCTCCTGCCGGAACCCCGCCTGATCTGCCTCGTCGAGCGCCACCCGGCCCGGATCGGCGAGGCCCGCCCCGACGCCGTCGCCGACCGCGGCTTCGCCCGGCGGCAGGCGCTGTTCCGGCGCCTTGCCGACCGGCTGGACTTGCCGGTGATCGACAACAACGGCCTGCTCGAGGAGAGCGTCGAGCAGGTCTGGCGGCTGGCCACACCGGCCGTGAACAGGGGTGAGGCTGAATGATCTACATCTTCTACAACAACGACCCCCTCGCCCAGGACCAGGGTGGCGGCGCCGAGCACTTCCGAGGGCTCTACCGGGCGATGCTGAAGTCGAGCCTCGACTTCCGCCTCGTCGGCGCCCGCCTCCAGCACGAGCGCGTCGCCCCGAACGTCGCCTACATCAGCGAAAGCTCGAACTTCCTGCGCTTCTACATGGCACTCTGGGGCTGGTTCTGGCGCAACCGCAAGCGGTTCAAGGACACCGACGTCTTCCACTTCCACCGCAATTACGCCGCTTGGCCGAAGCTGGTCCTGGCCCCCGGCCGGGGCCGGGTGCTCATCAGCTACCACAACGTCACCGGCCGCGTGCTCGACGGCTGGCTCGGCCGCCTCGCCCGGCCCTTGCGCGCCCTCATGCTCATGGGCGAGCGCCGGGTGGCCAAGCTCGCCGACGCCATCGTCTGCGTCAGCGGCCGCGACCGGAAGGAACTCCGCCGGATCGTCGTCCACGAGCCGTTCGAGCGCGCCCTCGTCATCCCGGCCGCGTTCGATGGCGCGCTCTTCAACAAGGAGGCGGCGCGGCCGCCCGGCGCCGCGCTCGCCCGCAGGATCCTGGCGGTCGGCCGGATCAGCCATCAGAAGAACATGCCGCTCGCCATCGCCGTGCTCGAGGTGCTGACGGCGCTCGGCCACGACTTCGAGCTGACGATCGCCGGCGACGGCGAGGACAGCCGGACGCTGGTGCGCCGCATCGCCGAGAGCCCCGCCCGCGAGCGGGTCAAGTGGGTCGGCCGGGTACCGCACGACCGGATGCCGGGGACCCTGGCCGAGCACGGCATCCTCCTCCTCACCTCGCGCTACGAGGCGTCGCCCACCGTCGTCAAGGAGGCCCTGAAGGCGATGCGGCCCGTCGTCAGCACCGACGTCGGCGACGTGCCGGACTGGCTCGACGAGGGGGTCAACGGCTTCGTGCGCGGCCAGGACGCGGCCAGCCTCGCCGAGGGGATCATCGAGGCGCGCCGCCTCGTCGAGGCGGGCGCCTACCGCCCCGCGTCCCGCATGGACCTCCTCAACGAGGACGCCATCATGAACCGGGTCGTCGGCCTCTATAGGAGGTTGCAGGCCGGGTGAGGGCGGCGGTCGGCGGGTGGGTATCGAGGCTCGACCTCGCGTGGCTCGCGGGCGGGCGGCTGCTCGGCGCCGGGCTCGGCTTTCTGGGCGTCTCCCTCGTCGCGCGGACCCTGTCCCCCGGCGACCTCGGCCTGTGGTCGATGGCGCTCGCGCTTCAGGGCTACCTCCTCCACCTCTCCGAGATGGGGCTGCGCTCGGTCGCCACCGCCGAGGCCGGGCTCGGGCCGGGCCGGTGGCGGGGGCTCCTCGGGCGCTACCTCCTGCTTCGCCTCTCCGCCTCGGCGGCGCTGATCGCCGCCGCCTTCTCGCTCCTGGCCTTCGTGCGGTCGGAGGCGCTGCCCGCGTTCGCCCTCGTGCTCTTCAGCCTGCCCCTCGTCGCCCTCCAGCTCGACTGGGTGCCGCTCGCCGAAGGCCGGGCCGGACGGGCGGGGGGGCTCCTCCTCGTCCGGCCCTTCGCTTTCCTCGTCCTCCTCCACGCCTTGCCGCCGCCGCTCGGGCTCGTTCAGGTGGCGGCGGCCTGGACGGGGGCCTGGGCCATCGCCGCCGCCGCGACGTGGCCCGGCCTGCCGGCCGGGACGGCGAACGCACACCCCCCGCCCCCCGTGCGGACGTTCCTGCGCCGCGGCCTGCCGCTCATGGGCGTCACCCTCTCGAACCAAGCCCAGGCGAGCCTCGATTTGCTCCTCGCGGGGCTCCTCCTGGCGCCGGAGGCGGCGGGCAGGCTCTACCTCGTCCTCGCGGTGCTCGCGGCGGCGCTGATCCCAGCGAACGCGCTCGGACAGCTGACCCTGGCCCGGCTCGGGCGGCACAGGGGCGACAGTGTGGCGCTCGCCGCGGCGCTCGAAGGGGACGCACGGCAGCTCGCCTGGGTCATGCTGCCGCTCGGCGGCGGGCTCGCCCTCGTCGCGCCCGTGCTGGCCCCCCTCGTCTTCGGCGAGGCCCACGCGGCGGCGGCGCCCCTCTTCCCCCTCTTCGCGCCCTGGCTCTTCCTCCAGGCGCAGACCACCCTCCTGCAAGGGGCGCTCGCGGCGCTCGGGCGGGGGGACGGCCTCTTGCGCGTCAACCTCGTCGCGCTTGCCGCGGCATCGCCCGTCGTGGCGCTGGCGCTTTGGAGCGGACGGATCGAGGCCCTGGTCCTCGCCCGCACGCTCGCCGAGGCCCTGCGCCTCTGGCGCCTCGCCCGCCTCCTCGGCGCGCCGGCTTGGCGCGCGTGGCTGCGGGGGGTCGCTTGGCCGGGGGGTTGCCTCGCCGTCGCGGCGGCGGGAAGCGTTGCCTACGCTTCGCGTCCGCTGGCGCGGGGCCTTTTTTTGTCTTTTTTCATCTGT
>JAGRGG010000053.1:0-189 GCA_020445645.1 Geminicoccaceae bacterium
TCTGCCACCAGTTGTCGACGACCGGTACCTTGAGGTGCGCCTCGGCCCAGGCCAGCGTCGGCGGGTCGCAGCGCTCGCCCGCGAGGTAGAGCGTCTTGAAGCCCTTCAGGTCGCGGCGCTGCAGGTGCAGGGCCTCCGGGTCCTCCTTCCTGATGGCGCGAAACGCCGTGGGCGCCGTGAACAGCGCCT
>JAGRGG010000053.1:309-4581 GCA_020445645.1 Geminicoccaceae bacterium
CCGACGACCCAGCCCACGTCGGAGGCGCACCAGAACACGTCGCCGGGACCGACGTCGTAGATCGCCTTCATGCTCCAAAGCAGCGCCGCCGCGTGCCCGCCATTGTGGCGGACGACGCCCTTGGGCGCCCCCGTCGTGCCCGAGGTGTAGAGGATGTAGAGGGGGTCGGTCGCTTCGACCGGCACGCAAGGGGCGGGCTCGGCCGCCGCCACGGCCTCCCCCCAATCCAGGTCGCGCCCCGCCGTCATATCGGCCCGGCACTCGGGCCGCTGGAGCACGATCGTCCGCTCCACTTTATGCGCCGCGCGCCCGATGGCGGCGTCCAGGAGCGGCTTGTAGGCGACGGTACGGCCGGGCTCGATCCCGCACGACGCGGCGAGGATGAGCCTCGGCTTCGCGTCGTCGATCCTGGCCGCCAATTCGTTCGCGGCGAAGCCGCCGAAGACGACCGAATGCACGGCGCCGATCCGGGCGCAGGCGAGCATGGCGACCAGGGCTTCCGGCACCATCGGCATGTAGACGACGACCCGGTCGCCGTAGCTTACGCCCTCGGCCCTGAGCGCGCCCGCGAGTTTGGCCGTCCGATCTTGAAGCTCGGCGTAGGTGATCCGCCGCTTCGTGCCCGTCACCGGGCTGTCGTAGAGGATGGCGGCGCGGTCCCCGTGCCCCGCCTCGACGTGACGGTCGACGGCGTTGTGGCAGGTGTTGAGGGCACCGCCTGCGAACCAGCGGTAGAAGGGCGCGTCCCCGTCGTCCAGGACCCGCCCCCACCGCCGCTCCCATTCCAGATCCTCGGCCGCCTCGCCCCAGAACCCTTCGGGATCCTCCAGCGAGCGCCGATAGATCGCGTCGTAAGCCCCCATCGTTTTCCCTCCCCCTGACGAACGTGCGGGCACGGTAGCAGCAACGGCGCGCGGCGGGGATGGAAACGCGGCGAAAAGTCCCGTCCCGTTGCGCTTCGCGTCCGCTGGCGCGGGGCCTTTTTTCTCTTTTTTGTCTGTTGGCCGGACTTGGCTCGAACGCCCGAGCCAAGCCCGGCCAACAGACAAAAAAGAGAAAAAAGGCCCCGCGCCAGCGGACGCGAAGCGTAAAGGCGCAGGCGTCAAGGGCTTGCTTAACCCGCCCCCAACGCGCATTTTGCGCTTTGCTCGAACGTCCCGCACGAGGTTTTACCCGACACATGGCCGAACAGCACGGCTCGGATCTGCCCAAACCGCCCTTCATCCACCCGCTCGGGCGCCCCTTCATCCTCCTGTTCTTCCTCGCCTCGGTGGCGCTGGGCCTCGTGGTCTGGGGTCCCTTGTTCTGGGTCGGCCTCGTGTTCACCCTTTGGTGCGCGTGGTTCTTCCGCGATCCCGTGCGGACGACGCCCCTCGACCCCGCCCTCGTCACCTCGCCCGCCGACGGGTTCGTCTGCGCCGTCAAGGCGCGGGTGCCGCCGCCGGAACTCGGGCTCGGCGAGGGGGCGCTGCCCTGCGTCGGCATCTTCATGAACGTCTTCGACGTGCACGTGAATCGGACGCCCGTGCCGGGACGGGTGCTGAAGCGCCACCGCCACGAGGGGCGATTCGTCAACGCCTCGTTCGACAAGGCGTCCGACGTGAACGAGCGCGTGTCCTGGCTGATCGAGACCGAAGGCGGCGGCCACGTCGGCCTCGTCCAGATCGCGGGGCTCGTGGCCCGGCGGATCGTGCCCTTCGTCGGCGAGGGCGTCGCCCTCGGCCCCGGCGAGCGGGTGGGCATGATCCGCTTCGGCAGCCGCTGCGACGTCTACTTCCCGGACGGCGTCCGGCCGCAGGTGCTGATCGGCCAGCGCGCCGTCGCGGGCGAGACCGTGCTCGCCCGCCTGGACGGCCAGCAATCGGAGATCAGGGGAAGGAAGGGTTGAGCGCCATGAAGGAACGGCAGCGGCGCGGCTTTCGCATCCGGCGCGGCGAGCGGCCCCGCCCCGTCCTCCACCTTTTGCCGAACCTGTTCACCCTCATGGGCCTCGCCGCCGGGATGACCGGGATGCGCTTCGCCCTCGACGGCCGCTGGCAGCTCGCCGTCGGGCTCATCATCGCGGCCGTGGTCTTCGACGGCCTCGACGGCCGCTCCGCCCGGATCCTCGGGTTGCAGAGCAGGCTCGGCGAGCAGCTCGACAGCCTCGCCGACTTCCTTTCCTTCGGCGTCGCCCCCGCCTTCATCGTCTACCTTTGGACCCTGCACGAGGTGCGCGGCGCCGGCTGGGCGCTCGCCATGATCTTCGCGTCGTGCATGGCGCTGCGCCTCGCCCGCTTCAACGCCGAGATCGACGGCGCCCCCAAGCCGCGCTGGACGCTCTACTACTTCAAGGGCGTGCCGGCCCCCTGCGCCGCCGGGCTCGTCCTCCTGCCGGTCGTCCTCTCCTTCGAGCTCGGCGACGGCTTTCTTCGCAGCTGGGGCCTCAACGCCGGCATGGTCCTCTTCGTCGCGCTCATGATGGTGAGCACGATCCCCACCTTCTCGATCAAGCGCCTGCGCGTCTCCCCGGACTGGGTGCTGCCGACCCTCGTGCTCGGCATGGTCGTCATCGTCTTCCTCGCCACCAACACCTGGGCCATGCTCGGCCTCATGGGCCTCGCCTACCTGCTCTCCCTGCCGGTGAGCTGGGTAATGGCCAAGCGGATGCGCGGCCGGGAGACGGCGCTTCCGGCGGAAGCCGACGCGGCGCCCCCGCCGCCGGCGGACGCGGAGGCCGACGCGGGAACGGCGCGGATCGTTCCCTACGACAAGCGGCCGCGTGCTTGACGGCCGCCTCAGGCCGCTGATCGACCCCCCACTCGGGCGCCTGGGCACGTTCCTGGCCCGGCGGCGGGTGACGGCGGACCTCCTCACCTGGGCGGGGTTCGCCCTCTCCGGCCTCGCCATGCTCCTGATCGCGGGGGGCGCCACCCTCCTCGGCCTCCTCCCCCTCCTCCTCGGCCGCCTCGCCGACGGCCTGGACGGCGCCGTGGCCCGGGTGAACGGCCAGACCGACAAGGGGGGCTTCCTCGACATCACCCTCGACTTCATCGCCTACGCTGGGCTCGTCTTCGCCTTCGCCCTGGGCGACCCCGTGCGCAACGCCCTTCCCGCCGCCTTCCTCCTCTTCGCCTTCATGGGCACGGGCTCGTCGTTCCTCGCGTTCGCCGTCATGGCGGAGAAGCGGGGCCTCGTCACCGAAGCGCAGGGCAAAAAGTCGCTCTACTACCTGGACGGGCTGACGGAAGGTACCGAGACGATCCTGTTCTACGTCCTGGCCTGCCTCCTCCCGGCCCACTTTCCCCTCCTCGCCTGGATCTTCGGCGGGCTCTGCTGGCTGACGACGGCAGGTCGGATCGCCACATCCATGAGAACCCTGCGCGGGACGGCGGGCACCGCTCCCGGCCATCAGGGCATCAGCGCCGACAAGGGAACGGTTCCATGAGCTACAGAACGATCCTTCTCGCCGTCCGATCCGACGGGGCGGCGGGGTCGCAGATGCGGGCGGCGGCGGCCCTCGCCAAGCGTCTCGGCGCCCGCCTGCGCGCCGTCCACGCCAGCGCGCCGGCGGTCATGACGGTGGGCTACGGCGAGGCGCCGTTCGCCGACGCCGCCTTCTACGAGGCCCAGCGCACGGCGGCGGCCGAGAACGCGGAGCGGGTCGAGGCGGCGTGGCGGGAGGCGTGCGGGCCGGACGCGGCGGCCGACCTCGTCACCGTCGAGGGCGAGCCCGCCGGGGTGCTGGCCGCGGCCGCCCGGACCGCCGACCTCACGCTCGCCGCCCAGGAGGCCAACGACGGCAGCGAGATCATCGGCCCCGCCGTCATCGACGACCTCATCGTCGCGGCGGCCGGACCCGTCCTCATGCTGCCGAGGGCCGCCCCCTCGCCCGAAGGCTTCAGGCGCGTCGTCGTCGGCTGGGACGGCGGGCGGGCCGCGTCGCGGGCGCTGAAAGACGCCCTTCCCTTCCTCCACGGGGCCGAGCAGGTGACGCTCGTCACCTTCGGCGAGGCGGAGGACGCGGGCCTGGAGGATGCCGTCCGTCTCCTCGCCGCGCACGGCATCAAGGCCGAGGCCCTCGCCGTCGCGGACGGCGAGGGCACCTCCGGCGAGCGCCTCCTCGCCATCGCGGCGGACCGCCACGCCGACCTCCTCGTCATGGGCGGCTACGGCCACTCCCGCCTGCGCGAACTCGTCCTCGGCGGCACGACCCGCCACGTCCTGCGCCACGCGGCCCTGCCGGTGCTGTTCAGCGCCTAGCGCCTGTGCCGTTACGCTTCGCGTCCGCTG
>JAGRGG010000054.1 GCA_020445645.1 Geminicoccaceae bacterium
CCGCCGGCCGCGTTCTCCTCGTTGACGGCCAGCGCGTAGAGGTTGACCCAGTCCATGACGGTGAGGCTGTCCTTCATGCAGGCCTCGGGCTTTCTGGTCAGGTCCTCGTACATCCGCCGGGCGCGGCGCTTGACCCGGAGCCCCCCCGGCAGCTCCCCCTCCTCCTTGCAGCCGCGCGCGATGCAGCCCTCCATGACCCCCCAGATCCGCAGCAGGCCCCGGCGCAGCTCGGCCGCGTCGCGCCACACGGCCTCGTTCGTCCGCACCACGTCGGCGATGGACAGGCCCTCGCGCGCGCCGATGGCGAGGAGTTCGTCCGCGGTGCGGAAGGGGTGGGGCTGGACGACGTTGCCGACGGGCGCCGCCTCGGTCTCGGCGTCCGAGAGGACGAAGCCGCCGCCGACCGAGAAGTAGACTTCCTCCAGGACCACCTCGCCCGCCTCGTCGAGCGCCCAGAAGCGCATCCCGTTCGGGTGCTTCGTCATCGTCTCCTTGGTGCGGAACTGGAGGTCGGACGCCTCGTCGAACGGGAGCGGGTGCCGCCCCATCAAGGGCAGGACCCCCTCGGCGCGGATCCTGGCCACGATCCGCTCGGCCTCGTCGGGGTCGACCCGGTCCGGCACTTCGCCCGCCAAGCCGAGCAGCACCGCCTTGTCGGTGGCGTGGCCCAGCCCCGTGAGGGCCAGCGAGCCGTAGAGCGCGCAGCCGACGCGGGCGACCGCCTCGACCAGCCCCGCCGTCTCCAGGGCGAGGGTGAAGCGGTGCGCCGCCCACATCGGCCCCACGGTGTGCGAGCTGGACGGGCCGATCCCGATCTTGAACAGGTCGAATACGCTGAGCGCCACGTCGGATTCCCCCAGGAAAGGCAGCCCACCGTAGCGGCGTCGGGCGACGGCGCTTTGCCAGGGGCGACACGGAGTTGCACGCTTCGCTGCGTCGGCGGCTTTTCTTGGGTTAAAGACTCGCGCAGCGGACGCGAAGCGCGTTCAGTCCACCCCCAGCGTGCGCCGCAGGGGCGAGGCCGGGTAGACGCCGAACAGTTGCACGTCGTGCGAGAAGAAGCGCAGCTCGTCGAGCGCGCGGCGGACGCCCGCGTCGTCGGGGTGGCCCAGGATGTCGGCGTAGAAGCGGGCCTGCTGGAAGCCGGGGTCGATGTAGCTCTCCAGCTTGATCATGTTGACCCCGTTGGTGGCGAAGCCGCCGAGCGCCTTGTAGAGCGCGGCCGGGACGTTGCGGACCTGAAAGAGGAAGCTGGCGATCGTCTCGCCGTCGCCTTGCGGGGGGCGCAGGGCCGCGTGCGTGAAGATCAGGAAGCGCGTCGTGTTGTGCCGCGCGTCCTCCACGTCCCGGACCAGCACGTCGAGGCCGTGGATCTCGGCGGCGAGGGTGGAGGCGATGGCGCCCTGCGCGGGGTCGCCCCAGGCGGCGACCTCCTCGGCCGCCCCCGCCGTGTCGCCCGCGACCTTGGGCGTCAGGCCGTGGCGGCGGAGGAAGTCGCGGCACTGGCCGAGCGCGTGGATATGGGTATGGACGGCCTCGATGTCGGCGAGCTTCGCGCCCCGCAGGCCCAGCAGGTTGAGCCGGACCCGCAGGAAATGCTCGCCGACGATGTTGAGCCCGCTGTGCGGCAGGAGGTGGTGCACGTCGGCGACGCGGCCCGCCTGCGAATTGTCGATCGGGATCACGGCGAGCCCCGCGTCGCCCTCGCGCACGGCGGCGAACGCGGCCTCGAAGGAGGCGCAGGGGAGAACCTCGCGCCCCGGAAAGCACGCTTGGCAGGCGGCGTGCGAGAAGGCGCCGAGCGCGCCCTGAAAGGCGATCCGGCCCGGGATCGCCGCGACGGCGTCGAGCAGGCGGACGCTCATGCGCCGGTTCCTTCGCAGAAGGCGCGGGCGCGGGCGAGGTCGTCGGGCGTGTCGACCCCGAGCGGCACCCTGTCGACCCGACCGACCCCGATCGTCATCCCGTTCTCCAGGGCGCGCAGCTGCTCCAGCCGTTCCCGACGTTCGAGCGGCGAGGGCGGCAGGGCGGCGAAGCGCTCCAGCGCGTCCCGCCTGTAGGCGTAGATGCCGACGTGGTGGAAGAGCGGGCCGTCGCCCCAGGGGGCGGCGGCCCTCGTGAAGTAGAGGGCGCGCCCCAGCCGGTCGTCCCGCCACGCGACGACGGCCTTGACGACGCTGGGGCGGCCCCGCTCGTCCGGGTCGGCGATGGGGGCGGCCAGCGTCGCCATATCGGTGCCGAGTGCGTCCAGCGCTTCGAGCACGGCCCGGACCGCGCCGGGGTCGAGGGTCGGCAGGTCGCCCTGCAGGTTGACGACCCGCCCGAAGCGGCCTTCGGGATCGACCGCCCGCAGCGCCGCGTCGATCCGGTCGGTGCCCGACGGCAGGTCCGGGTCGGTGAGGACGGCCTCGCCCCCCGCCGCCTCGACCGCCGCCTTGATGGCCTCCTCGGCGCAGGCGACGACGACGGGGCCGACATCGGCCTCGACCGCGCGGCGCCAGACCCGGACGACCATCGGCTCGCCGGCGATCGGCAGCAGCGGCTTGCCCGGCAGGCGGGACGCCCGCAGCCGGGCCGGGACGAGGACGATGGCGCGCGACCTAATGTCGCTCGCGGCCGGAAAGCTACCCAAGCGCTCGACTCCTCCGTTGCCAGGGACCACCTTGCCGCAAAGCGCGGGGGGCGTTCCGGGCGCCGTCGTCTTGACGCTGGCGCGGCCCTTGCGATAACCCCCCAGCCGGCACGAAGGGACGCTGCGCAGGGCGGCTCGAACCGGGCAGGAACAGGTCTCCTATGGCATCATCGCTCGAAGGCAACAAGATCATCGCGGCCGTTCTCCTGGCC
Organism: Geminicoccaceae bacterium; assembly: GCA_020445645.1. GTDB lineage: Bacteria > Pseudomonadota > Alphaproteobacteria > Geminicoccales > Geminicoccaceae > JAGRGG01. Next base: position 2,845 of record JAGRGG010000054.1, read on the forward strand.
GGCGTCATGGCCACCGGCTCCGCCTTCCTCGGCGGCCTCCTCTACGGCCCGCACGAGGAGCCGGAGAAGGACGCCTACCCGATCGCCACCGACGAGGGCGGGAGCGAGGGCGGCGGCGAGGCCGCCGGCGGGGGGGAAGACGCCCAGCCGCTGCCGGTCCTCCTCGCCGCCGCCGATCCCGGCCAGGGCCAGAACATCGCCAAGAAGTGCGCGTCGTGCCACAACTTCGAGCAGGGCGGGGCGAACAAGGTCGGGCCGGACCTCTACGGCGTGCTCGGCCGCAAGATCGCCTCGCACGAGGGCTTCGCCTATTCCGAGGCGCTGTCCAGCAAGGCGCCGGCCGCCTGGGACTACGATTCGATCAACGGCTTCCTGACGAGCCCGAAGGACTGGGCGCCCGGCACGAAGATGACGTTCGCCGGCCTCAAGAAGCCCGAGGACCGCGCCGACGTCATCATGTACCTGAAGTCGATCTCGCCCGAGGCGCCGCCGGTGCCGGTCCCCGACGCCGCCGGCGGCACCGGCGTCGCCACCCAGGAGACCCCCGGCTCCGACGCCGCGCCCGAAAGCCCGAAGGCCGGGGGCGAGCCGTACAGCGACGTTTCGCAGGAATCGCCGACCGACGGCCGCAGCGCCCCCGAGAAGAAGGACGGGCCCGTCGGCCCGGACGTGCCCGTGCCCTCCGAGGCCGAGGCCAAGGCCGAGACGACGCCCGCAGAGGTCGAGAAGACGGTGGGCGCCGGCGAGCGCCCGGCGCAAAGCGACGTGCAGGGCGATAACGCCCGCGCCCGCGGCACGGCGGGGCGGCTCGGCAACGAGGCGGCGTCGCTCGGCGACGCGGCGCCGAAGGCGGGCGAGGCCACCGACGCGCCGACGGCGGAGGGGGCCGTGGCCCCCGGCGAGAAGGTCGTGCCGATGCCCGCCGCCGAGTCGGCGAGCGGCGAAACGCCGGCGCTGAAGGCGCCGGAAGGCGCGCCGCAGGGCGACGTTGACACCGCCTCGAACGAGGCCAGCCTGATGGGGGGCAAGCAGGGCACGACCACGGGCGACGCCACGACCGGCGAGGCCCAGGAGGCGGGCCAAGGTGCGGGGAAGCCGCAGACCGGGGCCAGCGTCCAGACGGGCAACGTCACGGGCCAGGGGCCGAACGTCGGCGGCGACGAGGCCAAGCCCGGCGAGGCCGCCGCCAAGGAGCAGCGGGTGGCCCAGGCCGAGCCGGCCGCCGCTCAGGCCGGCGGCGGTGGTGCCGCCGCCGCCCCTGCGGGCGACCCGGAGGCGGGCAAGAAGGTCTTCAACAAGTGCAAGGCCTGCCACGCCGCCGACAAGAACAAGGTCGGCCCGCATCTGGGCGGCGTGGTCGGCCGCCCCGTCGCCTCGGTCGCGGACTACACCTACTCGAACGCCATGAAGGACCACGGCGGCGAGTGGACCCCGGACCGCCTCGACGCGTACCTCGCCGACCCGCGCGGCGTCGTGAAGGGCACGAAGATGGTCTTCGCCGGCCTCAAGAAGGAAGAGGACCGGGCGAACGTCATCGCCTACCTGACGACGCTCAAGGCCGAGTAGGCCCGCCCGAGCGCATCGGTCGAACGGGGGGCCGCTTCCGGCAACGGGGGCGGCCCCCTCCCGTTACGGCGCCCCTACGGGCTTTTCACTTTCCTGTCATGCGGGGCTGCCCTACCTTCCCCGGTACGCCTCGGCCGCCCCCGGAGAAGGTATGCACCCCGTCCGCCGCCTCGCCCTCGCCGCCCTCTTCGGCCTCCTCGCGGCGTCGCCGGTCCAGGTCCGGGGCCAGCAGGAAGCGCCCCTGGAAGCGCAAAAGCGCCACGCCATCGCCATGCACGGCGACGTGAAGTACCCCCCGGGCTTCGAGCATTTCGACTACGTCAACCCCGACGCCCCCAAGGGGGGCAGCCTCGCCCAGTCGTCGGTCGGCAGCTTCGACAGCCTCAACCCCTTCCTCATCAAGGGGGACCCCGCCGCCGGGGTCGGCGTCCTGTTCGAGAGCCTCCTCGCCGCCTCGGCCGACGAGCCGTTCACCGAGTACGGCCTTTTGGCCGAAAGCATCGAAACCCCCGACGACCGGAGCTGGGTCGCGTTCACGCTCCGCCCCGAGGCCCGCTGGCAGGACGGGGAGCCGGTCACGGTCGACGACGTGGTGTGGTCGCTCGACGCGCTCAAGTCGAAGGGCTCGCCCTTCTACCGCGCCTACTACGCCGACGTGGTCTCGGCCGAGCCCGCGGGCGAGCGGCGGGTGCTGTTCCGGTTCAGGGACAGGACCGTCAACCGCGAATTGCCGCTCATCGTCGGCCAGATGCCGATCCTGCCCAAGCACTGGTACGACCGGCACGGCTTCGAGAAGGCCGACCTCACGCCCCCCGTCGGCAGCGGCCCCTACAAGGTGGCCCGCGTCAATCCCGGCCGCTCGATCGCCTACGAGCGGGTCAAGGACTATTGGGGTGCGAACGTCCCCGTCAACGTGGGCCGCTACAACTTCGATACGCTGCGCTACGAGTACTACCGCGACGAGAACGTGGCGCTCGAAGCGTTCAAGGCCGGCGAGTACGACCTGCGCGTCGAGAACACGGCCCGCCTCTGGGCCACGGGCTACACCGGCCCCGCCGTCCGGAACGGGCTCATCAAGAAGGAGGAGATCCGCACCGAGGGCGCCGAGGGGATGCAGGGCTTCGCCTTCAACCTGCGCCGGCCGATGTTCCAGGACCCGAAGGTCCGCCAAGCGCTCGCCTACGCCTTCGACTTCGAGTGGACCAACAAGACGCTCTTCAACGGCGCCTACACCCGCTCAAGGAGCTACTTCTCGAACTCCGAGCTGGCGTCCTCCGGGCTGCCGACCGCGGCCGAGGTGAAGCTCCTCGAACCCTTCAGGGACGAGCTGCCGCCCGAGGTCTTCACCGAGGCCTACGAACCGCCCGTCACCGACGCCTCCGGCCGGCCGCGCGAGAACCTGAAGCGGGCCTTGGAACTCCTGCGCGAGGCCGGGTACGAGGTCCGGGGCAGGCAGCTGGTCGACAAGGCGACGGGCGAGCCGCTCCGCTTCGAGATCCTGCTCGTCAGCCCGGCCTTCGAGCGGGTCACGGCGCCGTTCCTGCAGAACCTGCAACGGCTCGGCGTCCAGGCGACGATGCGCACGGTCGACACCTCGCAATACGTCAACCGCCTGAACGACTTCGACTTCGACGTGATCGTCGCCAGCTGGGGCCAGTCGCTCTCGCCCGGCAACGAGCAGCGCGAGTTCTGGGGCTGCGACGCGGCGAAGAGCCCCGGCAGCCGCAACCTCACGGGCGTCTGCGACCCGGCGATCGAGGCGCTGGTCGGCAAGGTCATCAACGCCGACAGCCGGGAAGACCTCGTCACGGCCGTCCACGCCCTCGACCGGGTGCTCTTGTGGAAGCACCTCGTCATCCCGCACTGGTACATCCCGGTGACGCGCGTCGCCTACTGGGCCAAGTTCGACCGGCCGAAGAACCCGCCCCGCTACGGCATCGACCTGTTCGCGTGGTGGGTCGACCCCGGCAAGGCGAAGGCGCTGCGGACCGCCGGCGAGGCCGCCGGGGCGCAGGCGAAGCCCGAATAGGCGCCCCCTCATGGCCGCCTACATCCTGCGCCGCCTGCTCCTTATCGTCCCGACCCTCTTGGGGATCATGCTCGTCAACTTCATCGTCATCCAGGCGGCACCCGGCGGCCCCGTCGAGCAGGCGATCGCCCACCTCCAGGGCACGGCGGTCGACCCCACGGCCCGCCTGTCGGGCATGGACAGCGCCGAGGGCGCCGCCAAGACGACGACGGCGGGCGGGGTCAATTCCCGCTACCGGGGCGCCCAGGGGCTCGACCCGGAACTGATCCTGTCGCTCGAGAAGATGTACGGCTTCGACAAGCCGGCCTACGAGCGTTTCTGGATCATGCTCAGGAACTACGCGACGCTCGACTTCGGCGACAGCTTCTTCGCCGACCGCTCGGTGCTCTCGCTCATCATCGAGAAGCTGCCGGTCTCGATCTCGCTCGGCCTCTGGACGACGCTGCTCACCTACATCGTCTCGATCCCGCTCGGGATCAGAAAGGCCGTCCGCGACGGCACCACCTTCGACGTCTGGACCTCGGCCGTCGTCATCGTCGGCAACGCGATCCCGGGCTTCCTCTTCGCCATCATGCTGATCGTCCTCTTCGCCGGCGGCAGCTACTTCGACCTGTTCCCGCTTCGCGGCCTCGTCTCCGACGACTGGTCGGAGCTAAGCTGGCCCATGAAGATCCTCGACTACTTCTGGCACATGGCGCTGCCGCTCACGGCCCTTCTCATCGGCAGCTTCGCCGGGCTCACCATGCTGACCAAGAACTCGTTTTTGGACGAGATCAACAAGCAGTACGTGACGACCGCCCGCGCCAAGGGCCTCACCGAGCACGCCGTCCTCTACGGCCACGTCTTTCGGAACGCGATGCTCATCATCATCGCGGGGTTCCCCGGCGCCTTCATCGGCATCCTGTTCACGGGGGCGCTTCTCATCGAGATCATCTTCTCGCTCGACGGCCTCGGCCTCCTCGGCTACGAGGCGGCGCTGCGCCGCGACTACCCCGTGATGTTCGGCTCCCTTTTCATCTTCACCCTCCTCGGCCTCGTCGTGAAGCTGGTCTCCGACCTCACCTACACCCTCGTCGACCCCCGGATCGACTTCGAGGGCCGGCCCGGCTGATGGCGCGCCACCGCCTGTTCGGCGTCCCCTTCCGCCTCGGCCCGATCGGCGAGCGGCGCTTCTTGAACTTCAAGGCCAACAAACGCGGCTACTGGTCGTTCTACGTCTTCACCGTCCTCTTCGTCGTCAGCCTGTTCGCGGAAGTGATCGCCAACGACCGGCCGATCTTCGTGCGTTACGACGGCGGCAACTACTTCCCCTTCCTCGTCTCCTACCCCGAAACCGCCTTCGGCGGCTTCTTCCCGACCGAGGCCGACTACCGCGACCCCGAGGTGCAGGGGCTGATCGGGGACGGGGGCGGCACCATCGTCTGGCCGCCGATCCCCTTCAGCTACGACACCGTGATCTACGACCTGCCCGGCCCCGCCCCCTCGCCGCCTTCGGCGCAGAACTGGCTCGGCACCGACGACCAGGCGCGCGACGTGGTGGCGAGGCTCATCTACGGCTTTCGCATCTCGGTGCTGTTCGGCCTCGTGCTCACGATCCTAAGCTCCGTCGTCGGCATCGCCGCCGGCGCCGTGCAGGGCTATTTCGGCGGCTGGGTCGACTTGAGCTTCCAGCGGTTCATGGAGGTGTGGTCGGGCCTGCCGACCCTCTACCTCCTCATCATCCTGGCCTCCTTCGTCACCCCGACCTTCTGGTGGCTGCTCGGCCTCATGCTGCTGTTCTCCTGGATGGCGCTGGTCGACGTGGTCCGGGCCGAGTTCCTGAGGGCGCGCAGCCTCGACTTCGTCCGCGCGGCCAGGGCGCTCGGCGTCTCCGACCGGACGATCATGCTGCGCCACATCCTCCCCAACGCGATGGTCTCCTCGCTCACCTTCATGCCCTTCATCCTCTCCGGCTCGATCACCACCCTCACCTCGCTCGACTTCCTGGGCTTCGGCCTGCCGCCCGGCTCGCCGTCGCTCGGCGAGCTGCTCCAGCAGGGCAAGAACAACCTCCAGGCCCCCTGGCTCGGCCTGTCGGGCTTCGTCATCCTGGCCGTCATGCTCTCCTTGCTCATCTTCATCTTCGAGGCGGTGCGCGACGCCTTCGACCCCCGCAAAACCTTCGACGCCCTGGGCGCGTCGGCGCCGGAAGCCACGCTGGAGGAGCGCCCGTTCCTGGACCGCAACGAGGGGGCCGAGGCCGCCGTCGTGCGCGGGCAGACCCCCGAACGGGCGAGGGCCGACCTGTGAGCCGCCTGATCGAGGTCCAGGACCTGCGCGTCACCTTCGACGTCGAGGGGCGCCCGCTCCCGGCGGTCAAAGGGGTCACCTTCGGGCTCGACCGGGGCGAGACGCTCGCCATCGTCGGCGAGTCGGGCTCGGGCAAGTCGGTGACGGCGCTCTCGATCCTCCAGCTCCTCCCCTACCCGAAGGCGAAGCACCCCTCGGGCTCGATCCGGCTCGACGGCCAGGAGATGATGGGGGCGAAGCCCGAGGCGCTGCGCAAGGTGCGCGGCAACCGTGCCGGCATGATCTTCCAGGAGCCGATGACCTCCTTGAACCCGCTCCACACCGTCGAGCGGCAGATCGCCGAGGTTCTGGGGCTGCACAAGGGCCTGACGGGCGCCAAGGCGCGGGCGCGGGTCCTGGAGCTGCTCGACATGGTCCGCCTCCAGAACGCGGAGGAACGCCTCGGTGCGTACCCGCACCAGCTCTCGGGGGGGCAGCGCCAGCGGGTCATGATCGCCATGGCGCTCGCCAACGACCCGGACCTGCTCATCGCCGACGAGCCGACGACGGCGCTCGACGTGACCGTCCAGGCCCGGATCCTGGACCTCCTGATCGACCTTCAGGACCGCCTCGGCATGGCGATCCTCCTCATCACCCACGACCTCACCGTGGTCCGCAAGGTGGCGCACGACGTGGCCGTCATGCACGACGGCCTGATCGTCGAGGCGGGCACGGCCGAGGCGATCTTCCTCCGGCCGAAGCACGCCTACACGAAGCACCTGATCGCCGCCGAGCCGAAGGGCCGCCCCGTCCCGGTCCCGGACGACGCCGAACTGGTCCTCCACGGCGGCGACGTGAAGGTGCATTTTCCGATCCAAAGGGGCCTCCTTCGCCGCACGGTCGGCCACGTCAAGGCGGTCGACGGGGTGACGCTCGCCGTCCGCCGCGGCGAGACGGTCGGCATCGTCGGCGAATCCGGCTCCGGCAAGACCACGCTCGGCCTCGCCCTTCTTCGCCTGATCGAGAGCAAGGGGCGGATCGTCTTCATGGGCGAGGACATCGAGCGCCTGAACCGCAAGGATCTCCGCCCCTTGCGCGCGTCGATGCAGATCGTCTTCCAGGACCCCTACGGTTCCCTGAGCCCGAGGATGCCGATCGGCGACATCGTCGGCGAGGGCCTCGCCATCCACCAGCCAAAGCTGTCCCGAAAGGAGCGCGACGCCAAGGTGGCGGCGATCATGAAGGAGGTCGGGCTCGACCCCGCCACCCGCGACCGCTACCCGCACGAGTTCTCAGGGGGACAGCGCCAGAGGGTCTCGATCGCCCGCGCCATGATCCTGGAGCCCGACCTCGTCGTCCTCGACGAGCCCACCTCCGCCCTCGACCTCTCGGTCCAGGCACAGATCGTCGACCTTCTCCGCCGCCTCCAGCGCACCCACGGCCTCGCCTACCTCTTCATCAGCCACGACCTGCGCGTGGTGCGCGCCATGAGCCACCAGGTGCTCGTCATGAAGGACGGCCGGATCATCGAGCAGGGTTTGGTCGAGGAGGTCTTCAAGAACCCCGAGACCGACTACACCAGGACCCTCATGGCCGCGGCCTTCCCCGTGCCGGAGTCCGAACCGCCGGAGCCGGTGGTCTTGAGTTGAGACTGCGCTTCGCGCCGGCGGGCGCGAAGCGCGATCCTACGCCGGCAACCGCAGCGTCGCCCTCAGCCCGCCGAGGTCCGACGTGTCGAGCGCGATGTCGCCGCCGTGGCTCAGCGCGATGTCGCGGGCGATGGTGAGGCCGAGGCCGGTGCCGCCGGTCTCGCGGCGGCGGGCGGGGTCGGCGCGGAAGAAGGGCTGGAAGACGCGCTCGCGGAGGGGCGGCGGGATGCCGGGGCCGTCGTCCTCGACGGTGATGCGGACCTCCCTGGGGCTGCGCCTCGCCGCGAGCCGCACCTTTCGGCCGTGGCGGCAGGCGTTGTCGACCAAGTTGGCGAGGCAGCGGCGGAAGGCGAGCGGGCGGGCCGGGACGGCGAGCCCGGCGCCGTCGCCGTCGAGGGCCAGGGCGCCGCCGCGTTCGACGCGGTCCCGCATGGCGGCGAAGACGGGGGCGAGCGGCACCCATTCGACGGCCTCGCCCTCCTCGCCGCGGACGAAGGCGAGGTAGGTCTCGACGAGTTCGATCATCTCGGCGGTGTCGCGCTTCAGCCCGTCGGCCATCGCGTCGTCGCCGAGCATCTCGAGTTCGAGCCGCATCCGGGTGAGGGGGGTGCGCAGGTCGTGGCTGACCGCCGCCAGCATCTCGGTGCGCTGGGCGATGTGGCGGAGCACGCGCCCGCGCATGGTGTTGAACGCCTTCGCCGCCTGCCGGATCTCGGCGGGGCCGCGAAGCTGGAAGTCGCCCACGTCGCGCCCCATGCCGAAGCTCTCGACCGCGCGCGCGAGCTGGCGGATCGGCCGGACCTGGATCCTTAAGAAATAGACGGCGACGGCGATGAGGAAGGCGGACGCGCCGAGCATCCAGGCGAGGAGGAGCCCCGTCGTCGTCGAGGTGAGGCGGCGGCGCTCGGTCCGCAGCTCCAGGACGCCGCCGCCCGTGCCGACCCGGACGGTGGCGAGCCCCGGCCTGTCGGCGTTGAGGTCGATCGTGAACGGCCGGTCCAGCTTCTCCCGGAACGCTTCCACGATCTTCTGGTCGATGTGCCAGAGACGCCGCCCGCCGCCGCCGTCCGGGTCGAGGCGGGTGCCCGGCCTGAAGGCCACGTCGAGGTCGGTGCGCAGCGCGAAGCGGCGCAGAAGGTCGTCGCGCGGCGTGCCCGGGGGCGTCGCGTCGACGAGGTCGGCGAGCAGCGCCGCCTCGCCCGCGACCCCCGACGCCAGCCACTTCGTCACCGTGTCCCAGTGGCGGTTGTAGAAGATGACGGTCAGCACGATCTGGAGGACGAGGATCGGCACGACGACGATCAGGAACGAGCGCCAGAAGAGCGAGCGCGGGATGAGGGTCGCGTTGAGGAAGGCGCGGAAGGGTCCCATCCGGCGCCCGACTAACGAACGGTGCGGAGCACGTAGCCCTCGCCGCGCATCGTCAGGAGGTGGCGGGGCTGGCGGGGGTCGTCCTCGATCTTGCGGCGGAGCCGGACGATCTGCACGTCGACGGCGCGGTCCGAGCCCGTGATCCGGCTCTCCTCGGCGAGTTCGGCCCGGCTCATCGCCTGCCCGGGGCGCCTTGCGAGGCAGGCGAGCATCAAGGCCTCGCCGCCCGTCAGGTGGACGACCCGCCCCCCCTCGCGCAGCTCGCGGCTCTTGAGGTCGAAGACGAAGGGGCCGAACGCCACCCGTTCGGTAGGCTCGGCGGGGGCGGGGCGCGCCCTGCGCAGGAGCCCCTCGATCCGGAGCAGAAGCTCGCGCGGCTCGAAGGGCTTGGACAGGTAGTCGTCGGCGCCGGCCTCGAGGCCGCCGATCCGGTCCTGGGCCTCGCCGAGCGCCGTGAGGAGGAGGATCGGCAGATCGCCCGTCCGCCGGATCTCGCGGGTAAGCTCGACCCCGCTCCGCCCCGGCAGCATCACGTCGAGGACGAGGAGGTCGTAGCTGAGGCCCCTGAGCAGCCCCTTCGCCTCCTCGGCGTCGGCGGCGGTGCTCACGGCGTAGCCGTGGCCGCGCAGGTAGCGCTCCAGGAGCCCGCGCAGCCGCAGGTCGTCGTCGACGACGAGGACGTGGGCGGGGCCGCTCATGCCCCGCCGCCGCTGCTTGAGGCCGGCGCCGCGCCCCGGCCGTCGGGGCCGACGAGTTCGCTCAAGACCTGCTGGAACCCCTCGACGGCCTCGGGGCCGAGCTTGCGGAAGACGCGGCGCAGATGGCGCTTTTGCAGGCCGAGCAGGTCGTCCAGCAGGCGGTCGGCCGCCGCCGTCGACGCGAGCGGCCGGCGGCGCCGGTCGGCGGCGTCGACCCCGCGCGCGACGAGGCCGGCCGCGTCGAGCGCCGCCAGATGCCGCGACAGGTTCTGCTTCGGCAGCCCCGTGAGCCCGACGAGGTCGGCGCCCGTCAGCCCCGGACGGCGGCGGACCAGGAAGAGGAGCAGGTAGTCGATCGGCCCGAGCCCGGCGGCGCCCAGGGGGCCGTGCAGGGGCCGGCCGAGGATCGCCTGGACGCGGAACAGCAGCTCGAGGCTGCGGTCCAACTCCTCCTCGCGCAGGAACAGCGGATTGCGCGGTCCGGATGGCTGCATGGGTGCCCCCCGATCGTGGGGCCGAACGCCGACCCGTCGCCTGCCCGATCCCCCGCCTGCTTCCTTGGGGACCCTCTCGCGTTGACACTGTTTAGACCCGATGATAGCGATCGCAATCCCGAAATCGGCGCCCCGCCGCCCTCCGCACCCCGTCCTTCTCCCTTCCGAGGCTCCCTCCCGCCATGGCCGACCTGATCCCCTTCGACGACCGCGACGGCTCCATCTGGTTCAACGGCGCCCTCGTGCCCTGGCGCGACGCGAAGGTCCACGTCCTCACCCACGGCCTGCACTACGGCTCGTGCGTCTTCGAGGGCGAGCGCTGCTACGCGGGGCGCATCTTCAAGAGCCGGGCGCACAGCGAGCGGCTGATCGAGAGCGGCCGCATCCTCGGCTTTCAGGTGCCCTACACCGCCGAGGAGCTGGACGCGGCGAAGGCGGCGACGGTCGAGGCCAACGGCCTTGCCGACTGCTACGTCCGGGCGCTCGCGTGGCGCGGCTCCGAGATGATGGGCGTCTCGGCGCAGCAATCGAAGATCAACGTCGCCGTGGCAAGCTGGCAGTGGGGCGCCTACTACCAGGACCTTCGCCTCACCCGCGCCGCCTACGACCGCCCGGCGCCGAACACGGCGCCGATCCACGCGAAGGCCGCGGGGCTCTACATGATCTGCACGGTCTCGAAGCACGCGGCCGAGGACAAGGGCTTCGGCGACGCGATCATGCTCGACTACCGGGGCTTCGTCGCCGAGACCACGGGCGCCAACATCTTCCTCGTCATCGACGGCGCCCTCCACACGCCCTTGCCCGACTGCTTCCTCAACGGCATCACGAGGCGCACGGTGATCGACATCGCCCGCCAGCGGGGCATCGAGGTGGTCGAGCGCCACATCCGCCCCGAGGAGCTGGCCGACGCGCAGGAGGTGTTCGTCACCGGCACGGCGGCCGAAGTCACCCCCGTCCGCGCCATCGACGACCTCACCTACCAGAAGGGGCCGGTGACGGAGGCCCTCATGGACGCCTACCGCGAGGCGACGCGCGGCGGCCACGCCGCTTGAGCGCGTTCGCCGTCTGCCTGTTCTGCGGCTCCAGGAACGGCGCCTCGCCCGCCTACGCGGGGGCGGCCGAAGACTTCGGTCAGGGGCTCGCCCGCCTCGGCATGGACCTCGTCTACGGCGGCGGCGACGTGGGGCTCATGGGGATCGCCGCCGGCGCGGCCGCGGCGGCGGGCGGGCGGGTCACGGGCTTCATCCCCCGCCGCCTCCTGGAGCGCGAGCGGGCCAAGCGCGACATCGCCCGCCTCGTCGTCACCGAGACCATGTTCGAGCGCAAGGCCCGGATGATCGAGCGCGGCGACGCCTTCGTCGCCCTGCCGGGCGGGCTCGGCACCCTCGACGAGGTACTGGAGGTCGTCACCCTTCGCCAGCTCGGCTACCACGACAAGCCGATCCTCCTCGTCGATACCGACGGCTACTGGGGGCCGTTCCTCGCCTTGTACGGGGCAGTGATCCGCCAGGGGCTCGCGGCGCCCTCGGCAAGCGACCTCCTCGCCGCCGTCCCCGACGTGGCCGCCGCCCTGGCGCGGCTGGAGGCGGTCAGAGGGTAGGACGACACTTCGCGTCCGCGTTTGCGTTTCCCCCCGCGAGAACCACATTCCTTGAACCAAGCGAGGAGGAACGCGGACGTGGCAGCAGGCAAGACGGGCTTCGGCCCGAACCGGGGCGGCGGAAACCCGAACCGCCCGATGCAGATCAACTTCGCCTACTTCATCCTCGCCTTCTTCATCATCCTTATCTTCCAGAACTGGTGGATCGCCTCGCAGTCGACCGAGCAGGTGCCCTACTCGCATTTCGAGCAGCTGCTGGCCGAGGGCAAGGTCGCCGAGGTGCGGGTGGGCGACCAGTTCATCCAGGGCAAGTACACGTCGCCCAGCGACGGCGGGTTCGAGTATTTCCGCACCGTCCGCGTCCAGCCCGAGATCGCGGGCCTCCTCGGCAAGTACAACGTCAAGTTCGCGGGCGTCGTCGAGAGCACGTGGCTGCGCGACCTCCTCTCCTGGATCGTGCCGGTCCTCCTCTTCCTCGGCCTGTGGATGTTCCTGATCCGCCGCCTCGCCAAGAGCCAGGGCGGCATCGGCGGGCTCATGCAGGTGGGCCGCTCCAAGGCCAAGGTCTACGTCGAGCGCGACACCCGGACGGGCTTCGCCGACGTGGCCGGCGTCGACGAGGCGAAGGCCGAGCTGGTCGAGATCGTCGACTTCTTAAAGGAGCCCAAGACCTACGGCCGCCTCGGCGCCCGCATCCCCAAGGGCGTCCTTCTGGTCGGCCCCCCCGGCACCGGCAAGACCCTCCTCGCCCGCGCCGTCGCCGGCGAGGCGGGCGTGCCGTTCTTCTCGATCTCGGGCTCCGAGTTCGTCGAGATGTTCGTCGGCGTCGGCGCCGCGCGGGTCCGCGACCTCTTCGAGCAGGCGAGGAAGAGCGCGCCCTGCATCATCTTCATCGACGAGCTGGACGCGCTCGGCCGCGCGCGCTCGGCCGGCGGCATGATGGGCGGGCACGACGAGAAGGAGCAGACGCTGAACCAGCTCCTGACCGAACTCGACGGCTTCGACACCGCCGAGGGCATCGTCCTTCTGGGCGCCACCAACCGCCCGGAGATCCTGGACCCCGCCCTCCTTCGCGCCGGCCGCTTCGACCGGCAGGTGCTGGTCGACCGCCCCGACCGGCAGGGCCGCCTCCAGATCCTGGAAGTCCACATCAGGAAGATCCAGGCGCTCGCCCCCGACGTGAAGCTGGAGCAGATCGCGGCGCTCACGCCCGGCTTCACCGGCGCCGACCTCGCCAACCTGGTCAACGAGGCCGCGCTCCTCGCCACCCGCCGCCGGGGCGAGAGCGTCACGATGGAGGACTTCAACAACGCGATCGAGCGCATCATCGCCGGATTGGAGAAGCGCTCCCGCCTCCTCCACCCGCACGAGCGCAAGGTCGTCGCCTACCACGAGATGGGCCACGCCCTCGTCGCGGCGAACCTGCCGTCCACCGACCCCGTCCACAAGATCTCGATCATCCCGCGCGGCATCGGGGCCTTGGGCTACACGATCCAGCGCCCCGAGGAGGACCGCTTCCTCATGACGACCCAGGAGCTGAAGGACAAGATGGCCGTCCTCATGGGCGGGCGCGCCGCCGAGGACCTCACCTTCGGCGAGATCTCGACCGGCGCCGCCGACGACCTCGACAAGATCACCAACATCGCCCGCCACATGGTCATGCGCTACGGCATGGAGGAGGCGACCTCGCAGGTGGTCTACGACCCGCAGCGCCAGTCGCATCTGGGCGAAGGCGCCCTCATGCCCCGCCCCCGCGAGTTCAGCGAGGAGACCGCCCGCGAGATCGACGTGGCCATCCGCCGCCTCGTCGACGAAGCCTTCAAGAGCGCCCGCGACCTCCTCGAGGCCCGCCGCGACCTCCTCGAACGGGGCGCCGAACTTCTCCTGGCGCGCGAAACCATCACCGCCGACGACTTCCCCCCCTTGAAGCGCGCCGTCCGCCGCCGCTGGGCCGACGCCGAGGACAAGCGCGAGGCTCTGGAGGCGCCGGCGGCGGGGTAGGGCTGAACACGCTTCGCGTCCGCTGGCGCGGGGCCCTCTTTTTTCTTTTCGTCTGTTCTTCGGAAGGACCCTCACCCCAACCCTCTTCCTCGGGGGAGAGGGTTCTTCATCAAAAAACAAGTGTAGCCTAGAACATCTTCCCTTCGTTCAGGAT
>JAGRGG010000240.1 GCA_020445645.1 Geminicoccaceae bacterium
AGCTCCGGCGGCCAACAGACAAAAAAAAGCAAAGGCCGCGCGCCAGCGCACGCGAGGCGTCATCTTCCACCACCCTCGAACGGAAAACCTCCCTTTGAGCACCACCGCATGAGCCCCCCGGTCCTCCTCGTCGCGGCCCCCTCGTCCGGCGCCGGCAAGACGGTGGTCACGCTCGGCCTGATCCGGGCGCTGGCCATGCGGGGGCTGAAGGTGGGCTCGTTCAAGGTGGGGCCGGACTACATCGACCCCGTCTTCCACGCCCGCGCGTCGGGGCGCCTCTGCCGCAACCTCGACAGCTGGGCGATGCGCTTCGAGACGCTCGGCGCGTCCCTGGAGGCGGCGGGGCGGGACTGCGACATCGTCGTCGGCGAGGGGGTGATGGGCCTGTTCGACGGCGCCCCGGACGGCACGGGCTCGACGGCCGACATCGCCTCGCTCTTCGGCCTGCCCGTCCTCTTCGTCGCCGACGCCGCACGCACGGGCCAGAGCATCGCCCCCCTGATCGAGGGGTTCTTGAAGGCGCGGGAGGACGTGCAGATCGTCGGCGTCGTCCTCAACCGCGTCGGATCCGCCGACCACGAGGACCTCCTCCGCCGCGCCTGCGACGACCGCTTCTCGACCCCGATCCTCGGCTGCCTGCGCCGCGACCCCGCCTTGGAACTGCCGTCCCGCCACCTCGGCCTCGTCGGCGCCTCCGAGCACCCGGACCTGGAGGGCTTTCTGGAGCGCGCGGCGAAGCGGGTCGCGGACTCGGTCGACCTCGCCCATCTGCGCCGCTTGGCCCGGCGCCCGAACGTGGCGACGATCGGCCCGCCGCCCCGGCCGCTCCCGGCGCTCGGCCAGCGCATCGCCGTGGCGCAGGACCCCGCCTTCGCCTTCGCCTACCCCGCCGTCCTGGAGGGCTGGCGCCGGCTGGGGTCCGAGGTCGTCCCCTTCTCGCCGCTCGCCGACGAGGCGCCCGACAGGGAGGCCGACGCCGTCTACCTCCCCGGCGGCTACCCCGAACTCTACGCGGCAAGGCTGGCCCAGAACCGCGCCTTCATCCTGGGCCTCCACCACGCGGCGCGGCGCGGCGCCTTCGTCTACGGCGAGTGCGGCGGCTACATGGTCCTCGGCGAGATCCTGTTCGACAAGAAGGGCGAGCGCCACGGCATGGCCGGCCTGCTTCCCGTCGTCACCTCCTTCGCCGAGCCCCGCCTCCACCTCGGCTACCGTCAACTGGCCCTCAAACACCCCTGCCCCCTCGGCCGCCCGCCCTTGCGCTACCGGGGGCACGAGTTCCACTACGCGGCCGAAACCGAGCGCAAGGGGGCGCCCCTCTTCGCCGCCAGGGACGCGCGGGGGCGGGATCTCGGCGAGACGGGCTGCGTCAAGGGGAACGTCGCCGGGTCGTTTTACCATCTCATCGACCGCGCGCCGCACCTTGCCGTGGTGCGGTGACGCTTCGCGTCCGCTGCGCAGGCCGTCCAGCACGAAAGGGAACCGACATGAGAGCGTGGCGCCTGTCCGCCCCCGGCGGCTCCCTCACCCTGGAGGGCCTGCCCCTGCCCGAAGCGCGCCCGGGCTCGGTCCTGGTGAGGATGGAGGCGGTACCCATCCTCAGTTACATGGGGGACTACGTCGCCGGGAAGCTGCCGTACCGGTACCCGGAAGGTCCGTTCACGCCGGGCACGAACGGGGTCGGCACGGTCGAGGCGGTCGGGGCCGGGGTCTACCACGCCGCCCCCGGCCAAAGGGTCGCCGTCAACCCCTATTTCGTCGCCGACGAGAACGTCGCCGAACCGGTCCGGGTGCTGGTCGGGCTCACCGGCGTCAGCGCCGACGGCGCGCCGATGCTGGCGGACTGGCCCGACGGGACGCTGGCCGAGCACGCCCTGATGCCGGCCTCGGCCGTGCTGCCGCTGGACGGGCTGGAGGGGTTCGCGGCCGAGCGGCTCGCGGGCCTTGCCAAGTTCGCCGTGCCGCTGGGCGGCCTCCTGCGCGGGCGCCTCGCCGCCGGCGAGGTCCTGGTGGTCAACGGGGCCAGCGGCTATTTCGGCTCGGCGGCCGTCCTCCTCGGCCTTGCCCTCGGCGCCGCCCGCGTCGTCGCGGCGGCGGGCGAAGGGGCGGCGGCGGTGGCTCTGACGGGCGACGCCGACGCCGACGCCGCGGCCCTGCGCCTCGCCGCGGGCGGCCCCGCCGACGCGGCCCTCGACATGGTGGGCAAAGCGGGCGACCCGAACGGCACGCTCGCCGCCCTGAAGGCGCTGCGGCGCGGCGGACGGCTGGTCCTCATGGGCAGCATGACGGTGCCCCTGCCGCTGCCCTACGGCGACGTGCTCCTGAACGACCTGGAGATCATCGGCAACTTCATGTACCGGCCCGCCGCCTACCGCACCCTCGTCGCCCTTGTCCGCGCCGGGCGGCTCGACCTCGACGCCGTGCGGCCCAGGACGTTCGCGCTGGAGGACCTGCCGGCGGCGATGGCGGCGGCGGCCTCGATGCGGGGCCTCGACGCCACGATTGTCAGGCCGGTGGCCGGAACGGATAAGATGCCCTAGACACGGGGGCGGACAGAACCGTCGAGGGAGAGCCCCAGATGCACCGCCGCCGCCTCTTGACCACGGGTGCCGCCACTGCCGGCGCCGCCACCCTCGCCGCGCCCGCCGTGCTCCGCGCCCAGGAGACGTTCGCCTGGACGATGGTGATGCCCTGGCCGAAGAACACGCCCGGCGTCGGGGTCGGCGCCGAGCGGTTCGCAAGGCGGCTGGAGGCGCTCTCGGGCGGGCGGATCACGATCACCCTCTACGGCGCGGGCGAACTCGTTCCCCCGTTCGAGGTGCTGGACGCCGTGCAGGGCGGCACCGCCGACATCGCCCACGGCACCCCCTACTACTGGGTCGGCAAGGCGCCCGTCCTCAACTACTTCACCGGCGTGCCCTTGGGCCTCAACGCGCTCGAACTCCCGGCGTGGCTCCAGTTCGGCGGCGGGATGGACCTCTGGCGCGAGGTGTACCAGGATTTCGGCGTCGTCCCCTTCTACGCCGGCAGCTCCGGGGTCCAGGCAGGCGGCTGGTTCCGGGAGGAGATCAAGGGGGTCGACGGGCTCAAGGGCCTCAAGTTCCGCATCGCGGGCCTCGGCGCCGAGGTGATGCGCCGCCTCGGCGCCACCCCCGTCGTCCTGCCCCCCGGCGAGATCAGCCCGTCCCTCCTCTCCGGCGCCATCGACGCCGCCGAGTGGATCGGCCCCTGGAACGACCGCGCGTTCGGCCTCTTCAAGGTCGCCAAGGTCTACTACGTCCCCGCCTTCCACGAGCCCGGCCCCGGCCTGGAGGTCATCGTCAACAAGGACCGCTACGCGGCCCTCCCCGACGACCTCAAGGCCGCCGTCGAGAGCGCCGCGCTCGCCGCCTCCACCGAAACCCTCGCCGACTTCACCTACCACAACGTTGAGTCCCTCCAGCCCCTCCTCGCCGAGGAGGGCGTCCGGATGCTCCCCTGGCCCGACGACGTGGCGGCGGCGCTGGCCGAAACCTCGGTCAAGGTCCTGGACGACCTCCAGGCCACCGACGCGCAGACCAAGAAGGTGGGCGAAAGCTACATGGCCTTCCTCAAGAAGGCCGTCCCCTACGCGCAGTCGTTCGACGCCGGGATCCAGTCGCTGCGGCAGCGCGCGTTTGGGTAGAAAAGGCCCCGCGCCAGCGGACGCGAAGCGTGTTCAACCCTTCCCGCTCACCCCGGCGCTCTCGAACGTGGCCATCCCCGCGTGGCAGGCGACGGCGGCGCGGACGATGGGGATGGCGAGCGCCGCGCCCGAGGCTTCGCCGAGGCGCATCCCGAGGTCGAGGAGGGGGTCGAGGCTCATGTGGGCGAGGAGGGCCTTGTGGGCGGGTTCGGCGGAGGCGTGGCCGGCGAGGCAGTGGTCGATGCTGGCGGGGTCGATGGCGTGCAGGACAAGCGCGGCGGCGGTGGCGACGTAGCCGTCGAGGAGGACGGGCGCGCGGCGCAGGCGTCCCGCGAGGATGGCGCCGGCCATCGCCGCGATCTCGCGCCCGCCGAGCGCGCGCAGCGCGTGGAGCGGGCCTTCGGCGATCAGGTCCTCGTGCCGTTCAAGCCCCTTTCGGATCGCCGCCGCCTTGCGGGCGACGCCGGCGGGGTCGAGGCCGGTGCCGGGTCCCGCCCAGTCGGCCGCCTCGCCGCCGGCGAGCGCCGCCGCGAGGGCCGCCGCCGCCGTCGTGTTGCCGATGCCCATCTCGCCCACGGCCATGAGGTCGAGCGCGTCGTCGGGGGCGGCGAGGCCCTGGTTGAAGGCGTCGACCGCCTCGGCCTCGCTCATCGCCGGCGCCTTCGTGAAGTCCGCCGTGGGGCGCTCCAGGTCGAGGGGGACCACGGTGAGTCCGGCGCCGGCGATCTGGGCGAGCTGGTTGATCGCGGCCCCGCCCGCCTCGAAGTTCAGGACCATCTGCGCCGTGACGGCGGGGGGAAAGGCCGAGACGCCCTGCTTCGTCACCCCGTGGTTGCCGGCGAAGACGAAGACCCCGACCCGGTCCAGCCGGGGCGGGTGCCGCCCCTGCCACGCCGCGACCCAGGCGGCGATGTCCTCCAGGCGGCCGAGCGCGCCCGCGGGCTTGGTGAGCCAGGCCTCGCGCGCGGCGGCGGCCTCCGTCGCCGCCGCGTCCGCGCGGGGAAGCTGGCCCATCAGGTGGCGGACGTCGTCGAAACTGCTCACGGGCGTGAGGCTGCTCATGGGTTCCCATCGTCGCGTGCGTGGTTGGGGGATGGCCGTCAGTCTGCTTTGATGGCGCCGCCCCGTCGATAGGATGCCGCGACATGCCGCGCCGCTTTTTGATCGCCGCCCTGTTCCTCACCCGCCTGCCCGTCCGGGTCGGGGGCACCGTCCGCCTCGGCGACCTCGCCGCCGCCGCACCCTTCTTTCCCGTCGTGGGGCTGGGCGTCGGCGCGGTCGGGGGATCCGTCCTGGCGCTCGGCCTCGCCGTCGGCCTGCCCTTCATGGCGCCGGCCCTCCTCGCCCTCCTGACGACGGCGGCGCTCACCGGCGCCCTGCACGAGGACGGCCTCGCCGACACCGCCGACGCCCTCGGCGTCGTTGATCGACACAAGGCGCTCGCCGTCATGCGCGACAGCCGGATCGGCGCCTACGGCGCGCTCGCCCTCCTGCTCGCCACCCTCCTGAAGGCGACGGCGCTGGCGGGCCTGCCGGGGACCCTGGCACCCGCCCTCGCCTTCGCCGCCGCGCACGCCCTCGGCCGGGGCGTCGTTCCGCCGGTCATGCGCCTCCAGCCGAGCGCCCGCTCCGAGGGCCTCGCCGCCGCCGCCGGCGCCCCCTCGCGCACGGGCGCCCTCCTGGCGCTGGGGTTGGGGACGGTCCCCGCCCTCGTCCTCCTCCCGGCCCCGGCGGCGCTAACGGCGCTCGCCGCCGCCCTGGCATCCGGGGCCGTCCTCGCCTTCCTCCTCGGCCGCCGCTTTTCCGGCTGCACCGGCGACACGCTGGGCGCCGTCGAGCAGGCCGCCGAGACGGTCCTCCTCCTCGGCCTCGCGGCCGCGTTGGGCTAGAGCTGCGACCAGTAGATGTTGCCGTCGCCCTCGATCCCCTTCCAGGCCATGTGCGTCAGGCCGCCGAAGTCGCAGACGGTCGGCCCCTGCGACGTGCCGACGCCCGCGACGCGGATCTGGCCGGTGAACGACTGGCCGTCGAAGAGGCTGAAGTAGATACCGCTGTCGCCCGACACCCCCTTCCAGGCAAGGAGGACGCGGTCGCCGCGCACGGTCGCCGACAGCCCGTGCGTGGTGCCGATGTCGCGCGGGACGATGCCGCCCGCCTCCGCGTCCTCGTAGGAGATCCGCCGCTGCGCCTGCCAGAGGGCGCCCTCGCCGCCGTCGAGCGAGGAATGGTAGGCGTTGGAATCGCCGGAAACGCCCTTCCAGAACATGTGGAGGCGGTCCTGGTAGACGACGAGCGCCGGGCCGTCGGACGTCCCCACCCCGCGCACGTTGGCCTGCGGCGACCAGTTGGCGCCGTCGAACCGCGACCAGTAGATGCCGCCGTCCCCCTCCACGCCCTTCCAGGCCATGTAGACGCCGCCGTTGAACGCCGCCACCGCCGGGCGGGCGCTCGTGCCGACGCCCCGGACGTTCGACTGGGGCGCCCAGCCGGACCCGTCGTTGCGCGACCAGTAGATCCCCTGGTCGTCGCGCGAGCCCTTCCAGGCCATGAACAGCCCCGTCCGGAAGGCCCCGCCCGGCACCGGCACGCCGGTCATCGACGGGCCGTGCGACGAGCCGACGCCCCCGATCCGCGTCTGCGGCGACCAGCCGCCGCCGTCGAGCCGCGACCAGTAGAGCCCCGAATCGCCCGAGACACCCTTCCAGACCATGTGCAGCTGGAAGAAGCCGCCGGTGAAGCTGGATTCGCCCATGCTGGCCAGCGCCGGCCGGTCGGTCGTCGCCCGGTCGCCCAGCCGCACCTGCGGGCGCCAGCCGTAGAGGTTGCGCAGGGCGTCGGCCGACTCCGCGTCGATGTTGAGCGTGCCCGCCGCCGCCGCCGCCGTCTGCGCGGACAGGGCGAAGGGGTACATGATCGAGGCGCGGTCGTCCGAGTGGCCGAGCCCGAGGACGTGGCCGATCTCGTGGACGGCCACGGCGAGCAGCCTCGCCGCCGTCCAGGTCTCGGCCGAATCGAAGAACAGCCCCCCGGCCTCGGGGTACTGGCCGGCGCCGAGCACGCCCCCCGGCGTGCCGAACCGGCCGTCGACGCCCGAGCCGCCGAACGACACCCGGATGTCGCCGTTCACCCCGACCGGGGCGAGCGACAGGATGGAGAGCGCGTTCCACAGCCCGAAGGCCTGGGCGATCACGCCGGCGGCGGCCGGACCCGACAGGCCGACGCAGCCGGCCGTGTTGATCGAGAAGGTCAGCGCCGTGCGGCTCCAGCGGCCGCCGGGCGACCCGAAGGCGAGCGGGCGGAGCCCCCCGGCACCGCCCCTGTCGGGCGTGCCGCAGTAGTGGTCGGACAGCCGCTCGATGATCTCGACGATGCCCCGATGGTCGATCGTCTCGCCGACCTTGGTCCCCCGGCCGATGCCGCCGGCCAGCCTCGCGGCGGCGATGGCGCTCGACAATTCCGCCGACACCCCGTCCTGGGCATCGACGTCCTGGACGTGTTCCCTTGCCAGGAAGCCGTGATCGACGAGCTGGGTCTGGAGCCTTGCAAGGTCGCCGCGCGGAGGCATGGTCTTCCCCTCCCTTGGGTTCCGGCGCAAAACCGTTCAAGCGACGCTCGAACGGCCTTTCTCGGATGCTGCCGGTCGACGCATCGTCTAGGCCCGAAAGGGGATCCTTGGCTGTGCGCAATCACACGCCGGAGGGCCGCGTCCGCCCCCTTCTCACCCGTTGACAGAAGGGGGCCGCTTCTGGGATGGCAAAGCATCCGAGGAAGGAAGCGGGATGGACGGGCCGGGTCGGGTCTACCTCATCGGCGCGGGTCCGGGCGACCCGGAGCTCATGACGCTGAAGGCCGTGCGCCGCCTGCGCGAGGCCGACGTCGTGCTCCACGACCGCCTCGTCGGCGAGGGCGTCCTCGCCTTCGCCCGGCCGGACGCGGAGCGGGTCTTCGTCGGCAAGCGCCGCGCCCACCACCACATGCGGCAGGTCGAGATCCACGAACTCATGGTCCGCCGCGCCCTGCGGGGCCAGACCGTCGCCCGCCTCAAGGGCGGCGACCCCATGATCTTCGGCCGGGGCGGCGAGGAGGTCGAGGCCTTGATCGAGGCCGGCGTGCCGTTCGAGGTGGTGCCCGGCGTCACCGCCGCCGCCGGCTGCGCCGCCGAATACGCGCTCCCCCTCACCCACCGCGACCACGCCCAGAGCCTCACCCTCGTCACCGGCCACGCGAAGGACGGCGAACCGCACCTCGACTGGCCTTCCCTGTGCCGCCCCGGCCAGACCCTCGCCTTCTACATGGGCCACACGGCGCTCGAAAGGCTCTGCGCCAGGCTCGTCACGCACGGCCTCCGCCCGGACCTGCCCGCGACCCTGATCGAGAACGGCACCCTCCCCCAGAGCCGCCGCCACGCCGGCACCCTCACGACCCTCCCCCGCCTCGTCGCCGGCCTCACCTTCGACGGCCCCGCCCTCCTCCTCGTCGGCGAGGTCGCCGGCCTCGCCTGCGTCCGCCAAGCGGCGGTCGCCGCGGCGGCGGCGGGGTAGGTCACGCTTCGCGTCCGCCGGGCGCGGGGCCTTTTTTCTTTTGTTTTTATTGGTTTTGTAGTGGGGCGGGTTGTGGCGGCGGCGCCAGAGCTTGAGCCAACCCGACCCTGCCGGCACACCCCGTCATCCTCGGGCTCGACCCGAGGATGACGGGGTGTGAGAGGAAGCAACCGCGCCTTCCGGCCGACGCCGCCTCGAAAGGCCCCACGCCTTGACCGGGAGGCGGACGCGACTTCGCCCTGTCGGCTTCGGTTGGAAAGGCGCCGGCACGGGCCGCGCCCGGCTTACGGCGGCGCCGGGGGCGGCGGCGTCGGCGAGGCGGGCGACG
>JAGRGG010000241.1 GCA_020445645.1 Geminicoccaceae bacterium
GCGGACGCGAGGCGTCTAGCCGCCTCGTACCTGCCCGCGGGTCAGCAGACATAGTTAACACAACGAAACCATAAATATAAAGGAGATATTCACTGAGCTGGGCTTAAAGTTGCTCAAGTCCGAGGCTCATTCGTTTGATGAAGAAAAACATATGCGCTTTTTCGCCTTCGTGGTTGGCTTGATTCTTTTCTGCGGGGGCGGCGCGGCGCGGGCCGGCGCGCCCGTTGCCCTGTTCGGGACGGCGGAGTTCCGGGCCGACTCGCACGAGGCTCTGCCGCAGTGGCGGCGCGTGCTGCACGAGATCGCCGCCGAGGCGAGCGGGTACGACCGCTGCGCCCACGACTACCGAAGCTGCGCTAACCGTTCGACCATGTCGTGGATGAGCCTCCTCAAGAGCGTCGACGGCCTGTCGCCGCTGGAGCAGGCGCGCAGGATCAACGCCTTTGCCAACCGGTCGCCTTACAGGACCGACAGCGAGACCTACGCCCGCAGCGACTACTGGGCGACGCCAAGCGAGTTCCTGAAGAATTCCGGTGACTGCGAGGACTACGCGATCTTTAAGTACGTGTCCTTGCGGCTCGTCGGCTTCAAGCCGGACGACTTGCGGATCGTCGTCCTGAACGACACGCTGCGCGGCCTCGCGCACGCCGTCCTCGCCGTCTACCTCGCCGATGGCGCCTACATCCTCGACAACGTCACCAACGCCGTCCTTCCGCAGGGCCGCATTTCGCAGTACGTTCCCTACTACTCGATCAATGAAACCGCACGTTGGGCGCACGTGCCACCGAGCCAACTCATGATGACGGCCACCAGCGCGGGCGAGCGGACGTGGAAATGACGATGCCGACGATGAGCCCTTCCTTTCCGCTCTCGGCCGACGCCGCGCCGGTCGCGTCGCCCAACAGGACGGCCTACCTCCTGGGCGCCGTGGCCGCGATCTTTGTGACCGTCGCCGTCGCCGCCTTCAGCCTGCACCTCGCCTTCGCCGAACGCGAGGCGACCCTGCGCGCGACCGTCGAGGCGCGCCTCGCGGCGCTTGCCACCGGTCGGGCGCAGACGCTGGGCACGTGGATCGAGGGCGGCTTCCAGCTCGGCAACCGCCTCGTCCGCTCCGACCTCGTCCAACTCTTCGTCGCTGAGCACGGCTTGGCCGGCGCCGACGCGCCGCTCGATACGGCGCTCGCCCAGCAACTGCCCTACATGCGCCAAGTCGTTGACGAGTTCGCGGCCCAGCACGACCTGGTCTCGGTCCACCTGCTCGACGCCGAAGGCGACACCGTCGCCGCCGACCGCGACGCGCCACCGCTCTCGGCGGCACGGCGGAACGACGCGCGCGCCTTCCTGGCCGGGGGCGGGGCGCGACGCGCCGCCGGCCCGAGGACCATTGGCCCCAGCGGCAAGGAAACCGTCGTCGACCTCAAGATGGCGATCCCCCTGCCGCAGACGCTCGACGGCAAAAGCGGTGCGGCCGGCGTCCTCCTTATGACCGTGCGCGCCGATGGGATCCTCGGGCGCACGCTCGACCCCTCCAGCCTTGATCTGCCGGGCGAAGCCGCGTGGCTGCGCCCGCTCGCCGGCGCCGGGGCCAACACAGGGGACGGGCGCCTGCGCGACGGCATCGCCGCGTCGCCGCCGCTCTACCCCGCGGCCGAGCCCCTGGCGGACGGCGAACGCTTCGCCGTCACCGCCGCCGTCCCCGGCGCCGATTGGCAGGTGGTCCAGGGCGTCGACAGGGCTGCGGCGCTACTGCCGCTCACCCGCTTCAAGCAGGCCGCGCTGATCGCTACCCTCGTCGGCTGCCTGCTGATCGCCGCCGCCTTCCTCGTCGCGTGGCAGCGCCAGCACGCCCGGCACTTCGCCGAAATGGCGGGCCAGTACAAGGTCCTCGCCGCCACCATTCAGGAACAGCGCCGCCTGCTCGCCACCGTCGCCAGCTCCTCCTACGATGCCATCGGCCTCAAGGGCGGCGACGGGCGCTATCTGTTCGCCAACGAGGCGTTCGCCGCGATGCTCCGCCACGCGCCGAACTGGATCGTCGGCCGCCGCGACGAGGAGATCTTCGCCCCTGCCACCGTCCGGATCCTGGCCGAAGGCGAGCGTCAGGCCCGGACGACCGGCCTTGCGCTGCGCGAGGCGCACGCCGTCGAGGTCGCGGGCCGGGAACGCCACCTGCACATGGTCCAGGTGCCGGTCGCCGGCGAGGACGGATCTCCCGACGGCGCCCTCTTCGTCGCCCGCGACGTGAGCGACCTCGTCGCGGAACGGCTCGAACACGAGGCGCTGATGGAGCAGCTCGTCGGCGCCGTCATCCGCGCCGTCGAACTGAACGACCCCTACCTCCTCGGCCACACGCGGCGCCTCGGCGACACCGCGCTCGCCATCGCCGACGCGATGGGCCTCGCCCCCGACGAGCGCCGCACGCTGAAATACGCCGCCGGCCTGTCCCAGATCGGCAAGATGTTCGTCCCGCGCGAGATCGTCGCCAAGCCCGACCGCCATACGCCCGAGGAAGCCCGCCTCATGCGCACCCACATCGACCACGCGCTCAAGGTCGTCGAAGGGATCGACTTCAAGCTCCCCGTCGCCGAGACCCTGGCTCAAATGCATGAGCGCCTCGACGGCTCCGGGTACCCGCACGGCCTCGAAGCCGCGCGCATCGGCCGCCTCGGCCGCATCCTCGCCGTCGCCGACGTGTTCTGCGCCCGCACCCAGCCCCGCGGCTACCGCGACGCCACCCCCCCGGCCCACGTCCTGCGCGTCCTGCAAGACAACGCAGAGCGCTACGACCCGGCCGTCGTCGAGGTGCTGGCGAAGGGCATCGAGCGCGCGGTCGCGGCGCCGGTTTGAGATTACGCTTCGCGTCCGCTGGCG
>JAGRGG010000242.1 GCA_020445645.1 Geminicoccaceae bacterium
TCGGTGGATCACTCGGAAAAAGGGGGCAGTTCAATTTTTGGGTAACAAAATCGCCTGGAGGCAGCAAGACGCCCCCGAATGGTCCTGGACGGGTTCGGCCATTAAATTGCATTTTATCAGTATGTTACCAAACTACCCCGGTCGCCGGCGGATCGCTGCGGACGATAATTTCCACAACTGAAAATCCCTGTGTCGGCGGTTTAAATCCGTCCCTGGGCACCATATCCGAAGGGGTTTATCCCCCTGACGCAGGGCAGGCAATCTAACCAATTAAAAATCTTTGGCAATTTTGCCTGCCCTGCGTGAGGGGGATGAATGCCTATCCGAAAGGTCCGGCGCCCGCGTGGGTCCGGCGTTCTCCGACGGTGTGCCTCCGTTCGCGGACGGCGGGCGCCGGCGCCCGCCGGGGATGGAATTTCGCGCTTGCAGACCCGTGCGCCGCGGGTCTGACCAAAGCCCGGTCGTGCTCCGCCGATCGCGCAGGCGGCCGTGCCGCCGGACGTGGACGGAAGCCCCAGGGCGCGAACCCGGATTCGGGGTAAATGCACGACTGCGGACGGGGCGCCCTCGTCGTCGCGCGCCATCCCGACCGATCGTGATCCTGCCGCCGATCATCCTAGACTGCAGAGGGCAAAACCGGCAGCTTTGAATGACTCGGCCCTTTGTCGGACATCATGCGACAGATTTCGAGATTTCGTTGCGGGTTCAAAGAATTGCATCGAGAAAATCATACGCCGATGCGGGCTGGAAGAAGCTGCACGCGGCCTTCAAAAAACCTCACGGACGATCCGTGGTGCCCCTGGCCGGACTCGAACCAGCACGCCCTTGCGGGCAACAGATTTTGAGTCTGTCGTGTCTACCAATTCCACCACAGGGGCGACGGCGGCGGATCGTAGGGGATTGCGGGGGCGGGTCAAGGGGGCACGCGCCGCGCCCGCCGGCGCGGCTGTTGCCCTCGAAGGCCGCAAGGGGTAAGGCCCTCCTCGACCTGCGTTCCGGAGAGAACCTTGCTGCGTTCCGCCTACGATTGGACCCTGGCGCAGGCGTCGAAGCCCCACGCGCTTTGGATGCTCGCCCTCATCGCCTTCGTCGAAAGCTCGGTCTTCCCGATCCCGCCCGACATCCTCCTCATCCCGCTCGTGCTGGCCGACCGGCGCCGGGCGGTCCTGGCGGCGGCCGTCTGCACGGCGGCCTCGGTCCTGGGCGGCTTCCTCGGCTACACCATCGGCGCGCTGCTCTACGACGGCGTCGGCGTGCCGATCCTGCAATTCTACGGCTACCTCGACAAGTTCCAGGAGTTCCAGGGCCTCTACAACGCCTGGGGGGCCTGGATCGTCTTCGGCGCCGGGCTGACCCCCTTTCCCTACAAGGTGATCACGATCGCGTCCGGCGTGACCCATCTCGACCTCGGCGTCTTCGGCCTCGCCTCGCTGCTCTCGCGCGGCCTGCGTTTCTGCGCCGTGGCCCTCCTCCTCTGGTACTTCGGCGAGCCGATCCGGCGCTTCATCGACAGGAATTTCGGCTGGCTGTCGGTGCTGTTCTTCCTCCTGCTCGTCGGCGGCTTCGTCGCCCTCAAGCTCCTGTGACGGCCCGCCCCGCGCTTGCCGCCCTCGTGGCGGCTTCCGTCCTGGCCCTCCTCGTCGCCTACGGGCTCCAGCATCTGGGCGGCCTTCGGCCCTGCCACTTCTGCCTGCTCGAACGCTGGCCCTACGGGGGGATCGCGCTCTTCGGGGGGATCGCGCTCGGCTTTCGCTTCGACACGCTCGGCCTTGCCCTCGCGGCGCTTCTCCTCCTGGGCGAGGCAGGGCTCGCCCTTTACCACGTCGGGATCGAGGCCGGCGTGTTCCAGCTCTCGGCCGGCTGCATCGCCGGGAGCGGGGCGGGCTCGGTCGCGGAGCTGAAGGCGCAGATGATGAACGCCCCCCCCACCTGCGATCAGGTCACGGCACGCCTCTTCGGCCTCTCGCTCGCCGCCTGGAACGCGATCTTCGCCCTCGTCCTGTTGTTCCTCGCAACCATGACCCTGGCCTGGGACTACTTCAGGCGCTGACACGCTTCGCGTCCGCTGGCGCGGGGCCTTTTTCTCTTTTTTCTGTCTGTCTGGAGCTTGGCACAAGCGTTCGGATCAAGCTCGACCAACAGATGAAAAAAGAGAAAAAAGGCCCCGCGCCAGCGGACGCGAAGCGTAACGGC
>JAGRGG010000243.1 GCA_020445645.1 Geminicoccaceae bacterium
GGCGGCGGCGGGCATGGCGGGGCTCCCGTGGGGGTGAGGGGGCGGCACCCTAGCATGGATAGGATCATTAGCCTAGAAAAGGGGCGCCGGCGCCCGGGCGACGGGGGGAACAATCGGAAGGGGGCTTGGCGGTTCGGGCGGGTAGGCCCTGAATCACGTCCGGGGCACGGGGAGGGGTGGGGGGCTCCAGCCCCCGTCTGCCGGAGAAGGCGCCCCCGCCTCCGCCGCGCGCCCCGGACTTGAGCCGGGGCACGCGGGGGGTATCGGGCGCTTCAGGCCCCCGTCCGCCGAGGGGCGGACGACGCCGGCTTCAGGCCGAGGAGGTTCCTGGCCTCTTCCACCGTGGCGGGCCTGCGGCCGTATTCGGGGCAGAGCCCGGCGACGCGGCGGACGAGTTCGGCGTTGGAGGCGGCGAGGCGCGACTTGTCGAAGCGCACGTTGTCCTCCAGCCCCGTCCGGCAGTGGCCGCCCAGCTCCAGCGACCAGCGGTTGAGGGTGAGCTGGTCCCGGCCGATCCCGGCCCCGGTCCAGGTGGCGTCGGGGGCGAGGCGCTTCAGGGTCCGGACGTAGAAGTCGAAGGCCTCGCGGTCGACCGGCATCGCGTTCTTGACCCCCATGACGAACTGGACGTGGAGGGGGCCGACGATGCGCCCGTCCCCCGCCATCTTCGCGGCCTGGAAGACCATCGACAGGTCGAACGCCTCGATCTCGGGCTTGACGCCGTGCGCCTTCATCTCGGACGCGAGCCAGTCGACGAGGTCGGGGCCGTTCTCGTAGACGCGGGTCGGGAAGTTGCACGAGCCCGTGGTGAGCGAGGCCATGTCGGGCTCGAGGCCCAGCATCAGGCCGCGCTCGCGGCCCGCGCCCGAGCGCCCGCCGGTCGAGACCTGGACGATCATGCCGGGGCAGTGCTTCCGCAGGCCCTCCAGGAGCCGGGCGAAGCGCTCCGGGTCCGAGGTGGGGGTGCCGTCGTCGTTGCGGACGTGGCAGTGGGCGAGCGACGCCCCGGCCTCGAAGGCTTCGTGCGTGCTCTCGACCTGCTCCGGGACGGTGATCGGCACGGCGGGGTTGTCCGCCTTCGTCGGCAGCGAGCCCGTGATGGCGACGGTGATGATGCAGGGGGCGTCAGACATCGGGGGACGCCCTCTCGTTCTCGCCGCGGCATCGACGCGCGGGTCGGGCAAGGCCGATCCCCTTGAAGCACCGGCGCCCCGCCGCGTTCTCGGCCAAAGCCATCCTCGTTCTCCCTCTGTCAAAGCCCCGACCTCGGCAACGCCGCGATCGGGCGCGGGCCTTCGTGATCCGTACCACGTTGCACGGCGGGTCTGGTACGTCATCGGACCCGGTCGACGGCCTGCCGCGGCCCGAAGCCGCCGACGCCATGCCCGGTCCTCGGGTCGGCCCGCGCCCCCGGGATCCGCCCTGTCCGCGTCAGGCGTCCTTGCCGAGCAGCGTGCCGAGGCGGCGCAGGGCCAGCGCGTAGCCCTCGATGCCGAACCCGGCGATGACGCCGTCGGCGCGCAGGGAGACGTAGGAACGGTGGCGGAAGGGCTCGCGCCTGTGGACGTTGGTGACGTGCACCTCGAAGACGGGGAAGTCGCAGGCGTTGAGCGCGTCCAGGATGGCGATGGACGTGTGCGAGAAGGCGGCGGGGTTGATGACGAGGCCGACGGCCGTCTCGCGCGCCTCGTGGATCCAGCCGATGATCTCGTGCTCGGCGTTGCTCTGGTGGAAGCGGACCTCGAAGCCGAACGCGGCCGCGGTCTCGCGGCAGGCGGCTTCGACGTCGGCGAGGGTGTCGCGGCCGTAGATGTGCGGCTGGCGCTTGCCCAGCAGGTTCAGGTTCGGGCCGTTGAGGACGTAGACGGGCTTTGTCATGGTTCGGCTTTCGTTGGGCCAGGGCTGGAAAACCCTCCGGTCGCCCCTGGGGTGCCCCTTGGGGAGCGGGGGAGCAAGGCCGGCGGGTTTCCCGGCGCTTCGCATCGACGCCTCGGCCCTACTTCCAGATCGGCCGCCCCTTTCCCGGCAGGCCGTACTCGTCCCAGCGCGCCGTCACCCGTTCCACGACCTCGTCGGCCATGCGGAGCCTTCGGCCCCATTCGCGGTGGGTTTCCGGCGGCCATTTGTCGGTGGCGTCGATGCCGAGCTTGCCGCCGAGGCCGCTCTCGGGCGAGGCGAAGTCGAGGTAGTCGATCGGGGTGCGGTCGATCACCACCAAGTCGCGGCCGGGGTCGACGCGGGTGGAGATCGCCCAGACCACGTCCTTCCAGTCGCGGGCGTCGACGTCGTCGTCGACGACGATGACGAACTTCGTGTAGACGAACTGGCGCAGGTACGACCAGACGCCCATCATGATCCGTCGTGCGTGGCCGGGGTACGCCTTTTTGATCGAGACCACGGCGACGCGGTAGGAGCAGCCCTCGGGGGGCAGCCAGAAGTCGACGACCTCGGGGAACTGCTGCTGGAAGAGGGGCAGGAACACGTCGTTCAGGGCTTCCCCCAGCACCGAGGGCTCGTCGGGGGGACGGCCGGTGAAGGTGGACAGGTAGATCGGCTGGCGGCGCATCGTCATCGCCGTGACGGTGAAGACGGGGAAGCGCTCGACGGCGTTGTAGTACCCGGTGTGGTCGCCGTAGGGGCCTTCCTCGGCGTCCTCGTCGAGGCTCACGTACCCTTCGAGCACGATCTCGGCCCGGGCCGGCACCTTGAGCGGCACGCTGACGCAGTCGACCAGCTCGACCCGCTTGCCCCTGATGAGCCCGGCGAACTGGTACTCGGAGAGGGTGTCGGGGACGGGGGTGACGGCGGCGAGGATGACGCCGGGGTCGGCGCCGACGACGGCGGCGGCGGGAAGGGGGTCGCGGCGCGCCTCGCCCCAGCGCCGGTGGTGCTGCGCGCCGCCCCGGTGCTTCAGCCAGCGCATGACGGTGCGGTTCCTGTCCAGCACCTGCATCCGGTAGATGCCAAGGTTGAAGGCGTCCTCGCGCTTGCCCGACGGCCCCTTGGTGACGACGAGCGGCCACGTGATGAGGGGGGCGGGCTCGCCCGGCCAGCAGGTCTGGACGGGCAGCCGGCCGAGGTCGACCCCGTCGCCTTGGAGCACGACCTCCTGGCAGGGGGCGCGGCCACTCGTCTTCGGCTTCATGGCGAGGGCGAGCTTGAGAAGCGGCGCCATGTCCCAGGCCGCGCGCAGGCTCTCCGGCGGCTGCGGCTGGCGGAGGAAGGCGAGCAGCTCGCCGAGTTCCCTGAGTTGCCCCGGCTCGCGGCCCATCCCCCAGGCGACGCGCTCGACGGTGCCGAACAGGTTGACGAGGACCGGCATCGAGAAGCCTTCGACGCTCTCGAACAGGACGGCGGGGCCGCCCTCGGCGAGCAGGCGGGTCTGGATCTCGGTCATCTCCAGGACCGGGGAGACGGGGGTCCGCACCCGGACGAGCCGCCCCCGCTCCTCCAGGTGGCGCATGAACGCGCGCAGCGACTCGAAGCTCATGGGGGTCTCAAGCCCCGCGCCACTTGATCGAGCAGCCGATCGACGGGGTCTGCCCTTCCGGCGCCGCGCCCGTCCGGGCGACGTGCAGCATCGCCTCGTAAAGCTCGCGCCGCGCCGTGTCCGGCCCCGGCGCCCGGCCGGAAGCGTCGAGCCGGCCCCGGTAGCGGAGCCTCAGGTCCGCGTCGTAGCCGAAGAAGTCGGGGGTGCAGACGGCGCCGTAGGCCTTCGCCACCGCCTGCGTCTCGTCCCAAAGGTAGGGGAAGGGAAAGGCCTTGTCCTCCGCCCAGCGCCGCATGGCGTCGAAGCCGTCCTCGGGGTAGGCGTCGGCGTCGTTGGAGCAGACGGCGACCGTCTCGACGCCGTGCGCCTTGAGGTCGCGGGCGTCGCGGATCAGCCGGTCGATGACCGCCTTCACGTAGGGGCAGTGGTTGCAGATGAAGGCGACGACGGTGCCCTTCTCGCCCTTGAGGCCGTCGAGCCCGAGGCTGCCGCCGCCCGTCGCCGGCAGGCAAAAGGAAGGCGCCTTCGATCCGAGGCGGGCGCCTGGCGTTGCGAGCGAGGCCATAAGGGGTCTCCTTGAGGGTGGCCATGAGGTAACGGGATCGGCGCCCGGAATAAAGCCCCTTCGGCGTCACGTTCCGCCCCCGTTGCGCCCGCCGCCCCATCCGTCCTAATAGGCGGGGCGTTCCTGGATGGGTGGCCGAGCGGTCGAAGGCACCGGTCTTGAAAACCGGCGGGCGGGCGACCGCCCCGTGGGTTCGAATCCCACCCCATCCGCCACTCTTGTTAGTATATTGTTGATATTTCTAGCTTATCTGACGCTAAACTATTCTGGGTAACTATATACGTATGTGACCTA
>JAGRGG010000244.1 GCA_020445645.1 Geminicoccaceae bacterium
CGCCCCGTCGGCCGCAGGCCCCGCACCTGCACCGCCCGTGGCCGCGCACGCCGCCGTTCCCGACCGTCGCGCCGCCGCCGCACCGCACGGCCGCCCATCAAGGGTCCGTTCCCTCCCCGCCAGCAGCGCCGTCGCGGCTAAGGGCGGACTCTCGAAGCCAAACCCTAGACAGGTTCCGGCCTGCCTCCACTCCCTGACAAAGGGAGCGTGTGAGCCTCGCGGGCGTTTGGAAGCACGTTACGCAACCACCCGGCGCCCGGGCCTCGACCGCCCGGCCGCCCGACGGACAGGACGACCGACGACATGCCCGACCCAGACCGCAGGAGTCCCCGCTTTCCGACCGCCGCCGGGGTATTCTTCGGCCTCGGGATCGGGGGCTTCTTCGACGGCATCGTGCTGCACCAGATCCTGCAATGGCACCACATGGCGACCAGCGCCGGCTACCCGGCCGACACGGTCGAGGGGCTGCGCTGGAACACCCTCCTCGACGGGCTGTTCCACGCCGCGACCTACGTCTTCGTGCTGATCGGGCTGGCCCTCCTGTGGCGGTCGTCGCGCCGGACCCACCTGCGCTGGTCGAGCCGCCCGCTCGTCGGGACGCTGCTGATGGGCTTCGGCCTCTTCAACGTCGTCGAGGGCCTCGTCGACCACCAGTTCCTCGGCCTCCACCACGTCAACGAGACGGTGCCGCGCGCCCAGTGGCCCTACTGGGACGGCGGCTTCCTCCTCTGGGGTGCCGCCATGATCCTGATCGGCTGGCTCCTGTGGCGGTCGGGCGGAAGCGCCGCCCTCCTCCGCTGACGGGCGCTGCTTGGCCTAAAGGCTTTGCTTTTATTCCTACATTCATGCTATCCTCGCGCTCCCTCCCTTGCAGGGACTCCACGCCATGCCGAACCATGATGCCTTCCTTACAAAAGGTACGGACGAACCCGGGCCGGGATTGGGCGACTCAGTGCGACACGGCTCCAAACGAACCCAAGCGAACCCGAGGCGTCCTTCCCTCCACCACCCGCATCCGTATGAGGGCAAGCCGCCGTCCCCCCTCGACCCACACCCCACGTTTTACCAAACGAACCCGAGCCCCCGCCCGTCACGCCCCAATTTTAGGTTTAAATTCTTCTTGTCGATCGGGCGGGTTCAGCCAGAATGCGGCTGCTTTTCGCAGGAACATGCTGTTCTTCGCGCACCGCAAGGAGGAGGGCCGGATGCCCCAGACCCGCCGTCGTTTTCTGGGTGCCGCCGCCGCCGGGGTGGCGCTCGCGGCGGGGGGGCTGTTCAAGGGATCGGCGCTGGCCGAACCCGGCACCCGCTCGGGGATGCCCTGGCCGAGCGGGGCGTCGAGCTGGACGCCGGACGACTTCGCCACCTGGCGCGGACGGCCGCTCGACGTGCTCACGACCTTCATCACCTTCGACACGTGGTACCAGCTGGAGCGCCTCGCCCGGCCCTACACCCTCCTCGGCAAGAGCCTGCAAAGGCCCGAGCGGCTCGTCGTCACCCTGCCGATGTTCCCGGCGAAGGAGCCGCCGAACCCGAACCTGGACCCGACGCTCTGGGCCAAGGTCGCCGCCGGAAGCTGTGCCGACCACTGGCGGCGCGGCATGGACAACCTGCACCGGGCCGCCCCCCGCGACGACTACATCTTCCGCGTCGGCCACGAGTGGAACGGCGGCGGCAATTTCCCCTGGGTCGTCCGCGACGGCGCCTACGCCCAGGGCTACATCGAGAGCTTCCGCCTCTACGTCGGCATCATCAGGGAATTCTTCCCGAATGCCCTCATCGACTGGTGCGGGATGCGGCGGACGAAGGCGAACGCCGACATCGACGCCTTCTACCCCGGCGGCGACGTCGTCGACTTCGTCGGCCACGACCACTACGACCGTAACCCCGCCGCGACCTCGCTCAAGGTCTGGCGCAACACGGTCAACAAAAGCGGCGCCTACGGCCCCGAAGGCATGGGCGCCTGGCTCGCCTACGCCAAGTCCAAGAACAAGAAGATGTCGATCCCCGAATGGGCCGTCTGGAGCAAGTCCGGTGGCGGCGCCGGCGACAACCCCCTCTTCATCGACCAGATGACAGCCTTCTTCGCCGCCAACGCCGACTGGATCGGCTACGAATGCTACTTCCACCAGGACGGCGGCACGGCCCAGCACGGCATCGGCCCCAACTCGAACAACGTCAACCCGCTCGCCGGCGACGCCTACCTCAAGCGCTACTGGCCGGGACCGGAAGGCTTGGCGCGCGCGGCTGGGGGGTAGGAATACGCTTCGCGTCCGCTGACGCGAAGCGTGATCTTGCCACGCCACGAAAGGACGCTCCATGCCCCGCCTCTCCCCGCCCGTCGTCATCGCCTTCGCCTGCCTGATCGCGCTCGTCACCTTCGGCGCGCGCGCCGGGTTCGGGCTGTTTCTGGCGCCGATCTCGGCCGCGAACGGGTGGGGGCGGGAGGTCTTTGCCCTTGCGATCGGCATCCAGAACATCTGCTGGGGCCTGGGGCAGCCGGTCGCGGGGGCGCTCGCCGACCGCTACGGTACCCGGCCGGTGCTGATCGCGGGGTCCCTCGTCTACGCGGCCGGGCTCGTCCTCATGGGACAGGCGTCGACGCCGGAGGGGCTGCACGTCACGGCGGGTTTCCTCGTCGGCGTCGGCGGCGCCGCCGCTTCGTTCGGGCTCGTCCTCGCCGCCGTCGGGCGGATGGTGTCGGAGGAGCGGCGCTCGATGGCGCTCGGCCTCGTCGTCGCCGCGAGTTCGATGGGCCAGTTCCTCCTCGTCCCCTTGGGGCAGGCGTTCCTCTCGGCCTACGGCTATCCCACGGCCCTGGCATTCCTCGGCGCGCTCGTCCTCATCGTGGTCCCCTTGAGCCTGCCGTTCGGCAGGGAGGCCGGCGCCTGCAGGGCCGCGACCGAGGCGGCGCAGACGCTCGCCCAGGCGCTGGGCGAGGCGGGCGCCAGCCGCTCCTTCTGGCTGCTGACGGCGGGGTTCTTCGTCTGCGGCTACCACGTCGCCTTCATCCAGACCCACCTGCCCGCCTTCATCGTCGACCAGGGGGTCGCGGCCTCGATCGGCGCGCTGGCGATCGGCTTCGTCGGCCTGTTCAACGTCATCGGCTCGTTCGGCGCCGGCTTCCTCGGCGGGCGCTTTCCCAAGCACAAGCTCTTGAGCCTCCTCTATCTCGCCCGCGCCGTCGTCATCGCCGTCTACGTGTCGCTCCCGATCACGGCGGCCTCCACCCTCGTCTTCGCCGCCTGCATGGGCCTCCTCTGGCTCTCGACCGTGCCGCTCACCTCGGGCCTCGTCGCCCTCCTCTTCGGCCCCCGCTACATGGCGACCCTGTTCGGCATCGTTTTCTTAAGCCACCAGCTCGGGGCGTTGCTCGGCGTCTGGCTCGGCGGCCGGGTCTTCGACCTCACCGGCTCGTACACCGGCGTCTGGTGGGGCGGCGTCGGCCTCGCCCTCGTCGCGGCCCTCCTCCACTGGCCGATCGAGGAGCGCCCGGTCGCGCGGCTCAGGCCGGCTTGAGGATCACGCTTCGCGTCCGCTGGTGCGAAGCGTAACCTTTCAAAGCCGGGCCGCGAGAAAACAGAGGATCGCGGCGAATCCCAGCAAGGTGCGCCCGGCGTGCAGCCGGCCCCACTGCCCGATCAGCGAGCGCACGTCCTGGTGGGCCGTACCTGCCTCCACGTGCATGAGCACCTTGTTGGTCGGCATGACGATGAGGAGCGTGTAGGGCCAGGCGGCGGCGGCGAAGAGGGCGCCCAGGATCCAGAACCAGCCCCCTTCGTAGAAGAAGGCGAGGAAACCGAAGAGCGCGGCTAGGACCGCGAGCGTCCCTTGCATCGCGTAGCCGCGCCCGTAGGCGGGGCGCCACTGCGTGAGCATCGCCCGGTCGTCGAGCCGGAGCCGCGCGGGCTGCTCGGCGACGTTGATGTAGAGCGCGGCGCCGAAGAACATGGCGGCCGCGACGAGGGCGAGGTCGCCCATGAGGAGCATCGTGACGTTTCCCTGCGGTTCGTGCCGGTCGAGCTATAGGCCGAAGCACGGGCGGCAGGAAGCGTGTCCCGGCGTCAGTCGATGGCCCGCAACCCGTCTCGGTAGCGCCGCCAGTTGCGGATGTAGGTCTCGGTGGCTCGGCGCGAGCGCGCCGCGTGCTCCGGGCTCACCCCGCCGACGACCCTGCCCGGCACGCCCATGACGAGGCTGCCGTCCGGGATCTCCCTGCCTTCCGGGACCAGCGCGCGGGCGCCGATGAGGCAGTTGCGACCGATCCTGGCCCCGTTCAGGACCACGGCGCCGATGCCGATCAAGGAGCCTTCGCCGACCGTGCAGCCGTGCAGCATCGCCGTGTGCCCCACCGTGACGTAGGGGCCGATGTCGAGCGGAAAGCCGGGATCGGTGTGGCAGACGCAGCCGTCCTGGACGTTCGAACCACGCCCCAGCGTGATCGGCTCGTTGTCGCCGCGCAGGACGGCGCCGAACCAGACGCTGGCATCACGGCCGAGGCGGACGTCGCCGACGACGACGGCGCCCGGCGCCACCCACCAGTCCTCGTCCTCCGTCCCGGGCGTCACCCCGCCGAGCGCGTAGCGCATCCGTTCCCCCGCCGCCGCTTGCGTTGGACAGTGTTCCTATGCTAGAACGTCCCCGTCCTAGCGGCGCTTCTTCTCGGTCGGTGCCGTCAGGTAGGCGTCGCTCCAGAACTGCATCATCTGCTTCGTCATCTCGTTCATCATCTGCGTCTGCTGGCGGTGCATCTCGGCGGTCCAGAAGCCGCGCATCGCGCCGGCCCACTGGTTCGCGGCGCTCATCCAAAGGCTCATCCAGGGGTTCTTCATGGGAGAGTTTCCTCAATAGGGGTCTGGCCCCTTATGTTGCATCGCAACGGGCTTGTTGCAATGCAAAATATTGCGCCCGCCCATCATCGGTTGCAGCAGACCGTTCAGGATGAGCGGATCGAGCAGCCCGCCCGCGTCGTTCACCCTTGCGACCGCGTCATGTCGGCGGCGGGCGCGTCCACGATGCTTGGCACCGCCTGGGCGATCCCCTCGAACACGTAGCGCTCGTCGACTGTGGCCCGCGACATCATGAGCATGATGAGGGCAGCGCCGTGCAGGTCTATGCTATCGAGGAATCCAGCGTCCGTACCAAGATTGATGAGCCGTGTCGTACCAGCATAATTGCGGGCGCCGAACCGCTCGGAAACGATCTTTCGTTTAACAACGAAGCCACGAGCACCGGCCACGCCCGTGCCGCTGGAGCGCACGGCCTGGGCATCCACGACCCCGGCCGTGGGCGAGGCGTCGCGGCCGACACGTTCGCGGTCCGTCAGGGTGCACTCATGCGCCAAGCGCTCGAACGCGCCGGCATGCGCGAGCCGCAAGAACCAGCGATGCACCGTCTGCCAAGGGGGGAACTCCTGCGGCAAACGCCGCCAAGCACGGCCGGTGCGCAGGACGTAGAGGATGGCGTCGATGCTCCGCCGCATCGGCCAGCGGCGCGGCCGGCCCGTGCCGGCTGCGGAAGGAAGAAGCGGCGCGACCGGCGTCCACTCGGCGTCGGTGAGACTGGTTGCGCAGGGTCGGGCATCGCGCGCAAGCCGCGCGCGGGCAGCGGGGGATCCCATGGGCGGCCTCGGAAGCTTCAGACACTCCCAAAAATGCCTCAAGCCGCCGCTGCTCACCCTGCCATGCTGTTATGAAACGGGTTCTTACAAATACATCCAAAGGCTGAGAATGTTTGTTTCATCTCGCGAAATAAATTTTGTAATCACTTACATTGTCTATTTTCCAAATATCTTTTAAAAAAAAGTCATTTAAGCAAACATCATCCAGCAAGTTTAAGATGCTTTTCAAACGACATTGATGCACTTCTACCTTACCAGCCGATATCCCTGCGGGTCCGTCACCAGCAGCGTCGTCGCCCCCGGGTGGGGCTCGATCTTCTGGCGCAGGCGGTAGATGTGGGTCTCCAGCGTGTGCGTCGTGACGCCGGCGTTGTAGCCCCAGACTTCGCCGAGGAGGCGGTCGCGGGGGACGGGCCTGTCGCCGACGCGGTAGAGGTACTTGAGGATCGCCGTCTCCTTCTCGGTCAGGCGCACCTTCTTGTTGGCGGGGGTCTTCAGCATCTTGGAGGCGGGGTGGAAGCTGTAGGGGCCGATCTGGAAGGTGACGTCGTCGGACAGCTCGAACTGGCGCAGCTGTGCCCGGACGCGGGCGACGAGGACGCCGAGGCGCACGGGCTTGGTCACGTAGTCGTTGGCGCCGGCGTCGAGGCCCTGGATGGTGTCGTCGTCGCCGGAGAGCGCGGTGAGCATGACGATCGGCGCCTTGACCCCGGACGCGCGCAGCTCCTTGCACAGGGCGCGGCCGTCCTGGTCGGGCAGGCCCACGTCGAGGACGAGGATGTCGAAGGGGGGATGGGCCGCCACGGCCTCGCGCGCCGCCGCCGCCGTTCCGGCCTGGACGACCTCGAACCCTTCCCGCTGGTCCAGTTGCGCCGCAAGCTCTTCCCGGAAGCTCTCGGTGTCGTCGACGACGAGGATGCGGGGGCGTGCGGTCATGGATGGGATGACGTGCCTGGAATGGGGCCTGCCGCATCCTAGCGCGGGCGGGGGCGTTCGCCAAGCGTGGGGGTCGGGATCGCTTCGCGCCGCTGCGCGGGGCTTTTCTTCTTTCTTTTTCGTCTGTTGGCCGCGCTTGGCACGGACGTCCGTGCCAAGCGCGGCCAACAGACGAAAAAGAAAGAAGAAAAGCCCCGCGCAGCGGCGCGAAGCGATCCCGACCCCCACGCTTGGCGAACGCCCCCGCCCGCGCTAGGATGCGGCAGGCCACATTACAGG
>JAGRGG010000245.1 GCA_020445645.1 Geminicoccaceae bacterium
CGTAGGGGGAGGCGAAGCTCTGGCATTTGTGGCACTTGAACTTGCGGCGGGGGTGAGACGCTTCGCGTGCGCTGGCGCGCGGCCTTCTTCTTCTTTTTTATCTGTTGTCCGCGCGGGCTCGGGCGCCCGAGCCCGCGCGGACAACAGATAAAAAAGAAGAAGAAGGCCGCGCGCCAGCGCACGCGAAGCGTCTCACCCCCGCCGCAAGTTCAAGTGCCACAAATGCCAGTGCTTCGCCTCCCCCTGCGGCGTGACGCTATCGTCCACCTCCTCCTCCAGCCGCTCGACCTCCCACTGACTTAGAATCTCGTCGAGTTGCAGCCGATCGTAGCCGGGGCAGCGCCCGTTTCGCACCCAGGTGTCCTCCGGCCCGAGCAGCTGCCCGGCGAAGCGCCCGCCCGGCTCCAGCGCGTCGTGGATGCGCTGCCAGAGGCTCAGGAACATCTCCGGCTCGATGAAAGGGAGAGCGAAGCTGGCGTTGACGAGGAGGGACTTCGGCAAATGCAGGCGCTCCATCGGCTCGGTCGAAGTGTCGAGCCGGTCGGCCGCGTCGCCGGCCGCCGCGCGCAGGCGCTCCAGCGCCCCGGCCTCCTTGTCGTTGGCGAAGACGCGCCAGCCCCGGCGGAGGATCTCGATCGCGTCCCGGCCGGTGCCGGCGCCGAGGTCGACGGCGAGGCCGATCCCGCCCTCCTTCTCGAAAGCGTCGAGGGCGTAAAGCAGCGTCGGGCGCGGCGGGCGGCCCGCCGTGTTCGCATAATAGGCTTCCCAGTTCCGGTGCGGCGTGGTTTCATCGGCCATTGAACATTCTCCCGAAGGTTGTGCATGACGCCGCTCGCGCACCGCAGTACCGACCCCTGCGACGACTGGAACGCCGAGCGCGTCGCCCGGCTCCGCCTCGCCCGCGCCGGGGGCTGCGGTCCCGTGCTCTACGCCCGGTTCGTCGCCCGCTTCAAGGGCGCGCTTCAAGCGCTCGACGCGCTGCCCCGGCTGATCGAATTGGGCCGCGTGCCGCCGCTCAGGGTGCCGGACGCGGGCAAGGTGCTGGCCGAGGTCGAGGCGGCGGCGCGGATCGGCGCCCGGCTCCTGGAGCAGGACGACCCCCTCTACCCCCAGGCGCTCCGCGACCTCTACGACCCGCCGGCCTTCCTCGCCGTGCTGGGGCGTCCGGAGGCCCTGGCGCGCCCGGCCGTCGCCGTCGTCGGCGCCCGCAACGCCAGCATGAACGGGCGGCTGTTCGCCGAGGAGACGGCCGAAGCCGCGGCCTCGCGCGGCATCCTCGTCGTCAGCGGCCTCGCGCGCGGCATCGACACGGCGGCGCACCGGGGCGCCCTTCGCGGCGCGGGCGGCACGGCGGCGGTGCTCGCCTGCGGCG
This sequence comes from Geminicoccaceae bacterium, assembly GCA_020445645.1. Taxonomy (GTDB): domain Bacteria; phylum Pseudomonadota; class Alphaproteobacteria; order Geminicoccales; family Geminicoccaceae; genus JAGRGG01. Next base: position 1,373 of record JAGRGG010000245.1, read on the forward strand.
TCGACGTCGCCTACCCGCCCGAGAACGAACCCCTGCTGCGGGCCGTCGCCGAAGCCGGCTGCGCCGTCAGCGAGCGGCCCCTGGGCGCCGCCCCCTTGGCCAAGCACTTCCCCAAGCGCAACCGCCTGATCGCGGCGCTCGCCCAGGGCACCCTCGTCGTCGAGGCGGCCGAGCGTTCGGGCTCCTTGATGACGGCAAGGCTCGCCGCCGACCTCGGCCGCGAGGTGATGGCGGTGCCGGGGTCGCCGAAGGACCCCCGCCACGCCGGGACCAACCGCCTGCTCCGCGAGGGCGCGGCGCTGGTCGCCGGGATCGACGACCTGCTGGCGGGCCTGAACCCGCCGCTGCCCTCGCCGCGCCCGGTGCGGGCCGCGCCCCCGCCGTTCGAGCCGATCCAGGCCCCGGCGGCGCCCCCGCCGCCGCCCGACCCTTCGGGCGTTTTGCTGGCCGCGCGCATCCTCGCCGGGCTCGGCGCCGCCCCGGTCGCGGTTGACGAAGTGATCCGCCAATGCCAAGGATCGCCGCCGGACGTGCAGGACGCCCTTGTGGATCTGGAGCTCGAGGGTCACATCCTGCGCCATCCGGGCAACAGGGTCTCGCGGCGGGGCGCTTGAAGAGGCGCCGCCCCGGATCCCTCGCCCGAACCACCTTCGTGCCAGCGGCGGGCGCCTGATAGATCGCCCTGCGGAGCGGATTGCCCCCATCATGGATCTCGTCGTCGTCGAATCGCCGACCAAGGCCAAGTCGATCGCCAAGTACCTCGGCCCCGGCTACGAGGTCACGGCGAGCTTCGGCCACGTCCGCGACCTCCTGGCCGAGGAGAACGCCGTCCGCCCCGAGGAGGACTTCGCCATGTCCTTCGCGCTCCTGGAAGGACGGGAAAAGCGCGTCAAGGACATTGGCCGCGAATTGAAGCGGGCCAAGCGCCTGTACCTTGCTACCGACCCCGACCGCGAGGGCGAGGCGATCTCCTGGCACCTCTACACGCTCCTTCAGGAAGAGAACCTCCTGAAGGGGGTCGAGGTGAAGCGGGTCGTCTTCCACGAGGTGACGAAGCGGGCGGTGCTGGACGCCATGCGCCACCCGCGCGACCTCGACCAGAACCTGATCGACGCCTATCTGGCGAGGCGGGCGCTCGACCATCTGGTCGGCTTTCGCCTCTCGCCCGTCCTCTGGCGCAAGCTGCAAGGCGCGAAGTCGGCGGGCCGGGTGCAGTCGGTGGCCCTTCGCCTCGTCTGCGAGCGCGAGGACGAGATCGACGCCTTCGAGCGCCAGGAATACTGGACGGTCGAGGCGATGCTGCGCTCGGAGAAGGGCGAGGGCTTCGCCGCCCGCCTCACCCGCCTGGACGGGGGCAAGCTCCAGAAGTTCGACCTCGCCGACGAAGCGAAGGCGAAGGCCGCCGCCGGGGCGGTGAGGGCCGCCGACCTCAAGGTGGCCGACGTCGAGAAGAAGCAGGTGAGCCGCAACCCGGCGCCCCCCTTCTCGACCTCCACCCTCCAGCAGGAAGCCTCGCGCAAGCTGGGCTTCTCCGCCGACCGGACGATGAAGACGGCGCAGCGCCTGTTCGAGGGCATCGACCTCGGCGGCGAGACGGTCGGGCTCATCACCTACATGCGGACCGACAGCGTCCAGCTCTCCTCCGAGGCGCTGGCCGCCACGCGCGCGATGATCGGCGGGCGCTTCGGCGGGCGCTACCTCCCGGACGGGCCGCGCCAGTTCAAGACCAAGACCAAGAACGCGCAGGAGGCGCACGAGGCGATCCGCCCGACCGACCCCGCCCGCCTGCCGGCCGACGTGGGCCGCTATATGGAGGGCGACCAGAAGCGGCTCTACGAACTGGTCTGGCAGCGGACGGTGGCGAGCCAGATGGCCGCCGCCGTCATGGACCGGGTCACGGTCGACGTGACCGACGAAGCCGACCGCCTCACCCTGCGCGCCACCGGCCAGACCGTCGCCTTCGACGGCTTTTTGAAGCTCTACCAGGAGGGCCGCGACGACCCCGCCGCCGACGAGGACGAGGGCGGCGCGCTCCTCCCCGCCCTCGTCCCCGGCCAGCCCGTCCGGGCGGAGACGGTGACGCCGTCGCAGCACTTCACCGAGCCCCCGCCGCGCTACACCGAGGCGAGCCTCGTCAAGCGGCTGGAGGAACTTGGCATCGGCCGTCCCTCCACCTACGCCAGCATCATCTCGGTGCTCCAGGCGCGGGAATACGTGCGGCTGGAGGCGAAGCGCTTCGTGCCCGAGGACCGGGGACGGCTCGTCACCGCGTTCCTCACCTCCTTCTTCGACACCTACGTCCAGCCGGGCTTCACGGCGTCCCTGGAAGACAAGCTCGACCTCGTCGCCGCGGGCGAGCTGGTCTGGAAGGAGGTGCTGCGCGACTTCTGGCCGTCCTTCCAGGGGCGCATCGCCGAGGTGAGCGAGCGGCGGGTCGCCGACATCATCGAGGCGCTCAACGAATCCCTGAAGGCCCGCCTGTTCCCGCCCCGCGCCGACGGCGGCGACCCCCGCGCCTGCCCGACCTGCGGCGATGGCCGGCTCTCGCTCAAGACCGGGCGCTACGGGGCCTTCGTCGGCTGCTCGAACTACCCTGAATGCCGCTACACCCGCCGCCTCGCCGACGCGATGGCCGGCAACGACGCCGCCGAGCGGGGCGGCGACCGCCTGCTCGGCGTCGAGCCCGAGGGGCGGGAGGAGGTCTGGGTCAAGGACGGGCGCTTCGGCCCCTACGTCCAGTCGGGCTCGGGCGACACCGTGAAGCGCCAGTCGCTGGCCCCCGGCATGACGATGGACGCCGTCGACCTCGACACCGCGCTCAGGCTCCTCGCCCTCCCGCGCGAGATCGGCCGCCACCCTGAGACCGGCGAGCCCGTGACGGCGGGCCTCAACCGGCGCGGCCCCTTCGTCGCCCACGGCGACACCTTCGCCAAACTCTCCGACGACGACGAGGTGCTCGCCGTCGGCATGAACCGGGCGCTGGCGCTCCTCGCCGAGGACGGACGCAAGGCCAGGGGTCCGGTGACGCAGGGCGGCGGCACCCTCAAGGATCTGGGGCCGCACCCGAAGGACAGGAAGCCGATCCGCGTCCTCGCCGGGCGCTTCGGCCCCTACGTGAAGTGGGGCAGCGTCAACGCCAGTCTGCCCAAGGGCAAGGAGGCCGAGACGCTGACCGTGGACGAGGCCCTGGCGCTGATCGACGCCAAGTCCGGCAAGAAGACGGCGAAGAAGAAGACCGCCGCCGCCAAGGCGGAGGCCGAGCCGGCCGCCAAGAAACCGGCGGCGAAGAAGACGGTCGCCAAACCTGCTGCCAAGACGTCCCCCGCCAAGCCGAAGAAGGGCTGAGGCGGGTGCCCGACGGACGGGGCGTGCCCTCGCGCGCCGAACTGATCGAGATGGCCAAGGGCAACGGCGGCCGGCTCGCGTCGGGCGAGCTCGCCCGCCAGCTCGGCCTCAAGGGGTCGGCGAAGGCGGCCCTGAAGGCCGAGGTCCGCGCCCTCAAGCGCGAGGGCATCGTCGGCAAGCGCAACGTCGGCCGGGGCAGGGGCAAACCGCGCGGCGACGGCCCGCCGGGGGTCGCCTTCGTCGAGGTGACGGAACTCGATGCCGACGGCGATCTGTGGGGCGAGTCGCCCGCGCTCGAAGGCGTCGCCATCCTCCTCCGCCAGGAGCGGGGGCAGACTGCCAAGCCCGGCGACCGCGCCCTCGTCCGCCTGGAGCCCGGCGACGACGGCGCCCCCCTCGGCCACGTCTTCAAGGTGCTGAAAGGCCGCCCGAGCGCCTTGGTCGGCATCGTCGAAGAGGGCGGGCGCGACGGCGGCCTCTGGCTGCGCCCCACCGCCCGCGAGGCCAAGGACGAGATCCGCCTCGCCAAGGGCGAGGTCGGGGTCGAACCCGGCGACGTGGTGCGCGTCACCGTCGAGCGTTCCCGCCCGCTCGCCGCCCCCCTCGCCACCGTCGTCGAGCGCCTCGGCCGCGCCGACGACCCGCACGTCATCAGCCTCGCCGTCGCCACCGAACTCGGCCTGCCGATGGACTTCGCCCCGGCGACGGTCGCCGAGGCCGAGGCGGCGGTGCCGGTGGCGCTCGGCGACCGCCTCGACCTGCGCGCCCTTCCCCTCGTCACCATCGACGGCGCCGACGCCCGCGACTTCGACGACGCCGTCCACGCCCGCGCCGACGACTCCCCGAGCAATCCGGGCGGCTTCGTCGCCACCGTCGCCATCGCCGACGTGGCCCACTACGTCACGCCGGGCTCCGGCCTCGACCGCGAGGCCAGGGAACGCGGCAACTCGGTCTACTTCCCCGACCGCGTCATCCCGATGCTCCCCGAGGCCCTCTCCAACGGCCTCTGCTCCCTTCGTCCCGACGAAGACCGCGCCTGCCTCGCCTGCGAGATGCGGATCGACCGCGACGGCGACTTGGTCAACTGGCGCTTCGCCCGCGCCCTCATGCGCTCAAGGGCGCGGCTCACCTACGACGAGGTGGAAGCCGCGCACGAGGGGCGGGGAGGGGATGAGACCCTGCCCCTCATGGCCGAGGTCGTCGCCCCCCTCTACGCCTGCTTCGACGCGCTCTTAAAGGCCCGCCGCAAGCGCGGCACGATCGAACTCGACATCCCCGAGCGCGTCGTCCGCTTCGACGACGCGCGGCGCGAGATCGTCGCCATCGAGCCGCGCCCGCGCCTCTTGAGCCACATGCTGATCGAGGAGTTCATGATCGCGGCCAACGTCGCCGCCGCCCGGACGCTGGCCAAGAAGAACGTCCCCCTCCTCTACCGCGTCCACGACAAGCCGGACCCCCTGAAGCTGGAATCGCTCGCCGACTACGCCCAGGAACTCGGCATCTCCTGGAACCGGGGGGCCAAAAGGCCGGGCGAGTTCAGCAGCCTCATCGCCCGCATCGAGGACCCGGCCTTGCGCGAGCAGGTGTCGATGATGGTCCTCCGCTCGCAGGCGCAGGCGCGCTACCAGCCCGAGAACCTCGGCCATTTCGGCCTTCACCTGCGCGACTACGCCCACTTCACCTCCCCCATCCGCCGCTACGCCGACCTCATCCTCCACCGCCAGCTGATCCACCACCTGGGTCTCGCCGAACCCGAGACCGGCGCCTTCTACGCCCTGGAGGACCTGGAGACCGTCGGCGACGAGGTCTCGACCACCGAGCGCAAGGCCGTCGACGCCGAGCGCCGCGCCCTCAGCCGCTACGTCGCCCTGTTCATGGCCGAGCACGTCGGCGCCTCCTTCGGGGGCCGCGTCGCCTCCGTCCAGCGCTTCGGCCTCTTCGTCACCCTCGACGACACCGGCGCCGAGGGCCTCGTCCCCGTCTCGACCCTCGGCTCCCGCTACTTCGCCTTCGACGAGCGCCGCCACCTCCTCAAGGGCGAGTACGGCGGCCCCGCCTACGGCCCCGGCGACCGGGTGCAGGTGGTCCTCATGGAGGCGGACCAAGCGAAGGGGATGCTCCTGTTCAGGATCGAGCGCCACGAGCCGTCGCCAGCGACGAGGCGCGCGGCCGAGGCGGGGCACAAGGATCGGCGGGGCGGTGGACGGATACGGCGAGGGAGGCGGTGAAGTTCAGGCGGTGGCTCGCGGCGGGGCCTTGAGGTGCTTTTGAATTGATCGCAGGTTATGGCCGTCGCGGTCGAAGACCCATTTCGTAGCTTGACGTACACTTTCATGGTTGACTCGCTCGACGAGGTCTCTTGGCGGGAGGGCCTTGATATTCTCAAGCGTCTCCCGGTTGCACGCCGCGAACCATATGCGCGTCGGCGAGAGAGGCAACGTAAGCAAACTTGGCGTGCGAGGATCTGTAAGAATCTTGATGACGGGACGGTCGCTAAGAACGAGTTCAAGGCCAGCGTCTTTTAAATCTCCATAGCACCACTGCATGGCCGCAAATTTTGCCATTTCTTTAGGATTATCACACATATGGGCCAGAAGGATCATAGCTCGATTCTCAAATCGATCCACCTGTTCAGCTTCAGCAAACTCGGCAGGTGTTTGGTTAATACCGGCCTGTTTAAGGGCATCAATAAGTTCCCAATCTTGATTAAGGCCATCACGGTAATTTTGCGGAATTTTCTGCCTCGTTTGACGCACGAGGGATGGCTGGCGTATTAGCAGCGAGCATACAAACCGCATCCAAGCACATTTATCTGTATCTGAGAGCAGAACATCGGCATCTTGCACAAGCTTGGCATGTATCTTTGCCGCGTCGCTATCTATGCGAGAGAACCAGCCGCTTTCGATTTGCTGCTTAAGCTTTGGCTCTTTCATCTGAAGAGTGAAAAGATCTAATTCACAGCAAAAAGCTTTGGCTCCTTTCCCCTTTTCTTGGACTATTTCTCCCAATGGTGTGCGCAGATAAGGTGCCACAGATCCATCCTTATTCGCCCACTGCTCAATGAGGAATTTCGGCACATAATGGTGCTTACGTGGAACACTCATCGCTCGATTCCTTGCCGCAAACTGTCATAGCCTCTGATGCTTAAATCATAAAGGTTCTAGGTTCCTTTGTCTATTATATATTTGCTGTCCCTTAACGCCTTGTACGGCGTTTTTAGATCAAATCCGACGTGAGCGCGTAAGGCTCGAAGTCGGGCAGCGCCCCCTTCCTTCGTTCGCGGGCCGCGCGCCGGTAGTCCTCGCTCTGCATCTCCATGAGCCGGCTCACGGTGCGCTGGAACTCGAAGGCGCCCTCGCCCGCGGGGTAGAGGTCCTCGGGCGGGGCGTCGGCGGAGAGGAAGAGGAGGAGGCGGCGTTCGTAGCAGGCGTCGACGAGGGTCATGAAGCGGCGCGCCTCGTTGCGGCGGTCGGGGGTGAGGCGGGGCACGCCCTTGAGGACCAGGGCGTCGAAGCGGTCGGTGAGGGCGAGGTAGTCGGCGGCGCCGAGCGGGCGCTCGCACAGGTCCTTGAAGCCGAACAGGGCGACGGGGCCGGCGGCGCGGGGGGCGTGGAGCGTGCGCCCGCCGACGGCGACGGTCTCGGGCGCTTCGGGGCGGCTGCCGTGCAGCGCCTCGAACACCCGCTCGACCGCGGCGTCGCTGGCATCATCGAGGGGCGCGAAGAAGACGGGGATGCCGGCCAGCCGGCCGAGGCGGTAGTCGGTGGGGCCGTCGAGCGGGACGACCTCGACCTTCGACTTCAGCAGGTCGATGAAGGGAAGGAAGCGGTCGCGGTTGAGGCCGTTCTCGTAGAGGCGCCCTGGCGGCCAGTTCGAGGTGGCGACGACGACGACCCCCGCCTCGAACAGCCCCTCGAACAGCCGCCCCAGGATCATGGCGTCGGCGATGTCGACGACGTGGAACTCGTCGAAGCACAAAAGCGGGCTCTCCTCGGCGAGGGTCGCGGCCAGCGTCCGCAGGGGGTCGCGCCCGCCGCCCGCTTCCCGCAGCGCGTGCAGGCGGCGCTGCACGTCGAGCATGAACTCGTGGAAGTGGGCGCGGCGCTTCTTCGGGACGTGGGCCTCCTCGAAGAACAGGTCCATGAGCATCGACTTGCCGCGCCCGACCCCGCCCCAGAGGTAGAGCCCCTTCGGCGGCGGGGGGGCCTTCGGCTCGTGGCCGAGGCCGAGGCGGGCGAGGAGGCCGTTCGAGGGCGCCGGGGCGGGGGGCGCCTCCAGCCGCTTGGCGAGGTCGTCCAGCTTGACGACGGCGCGGCGCTGGTCCGGGTCGTCCTTGAACGTACCTTCGCGGATCTTCGCTTCGAGCTTGGCAAGGGGCATGAACGGCCTTGTCGCGGTGGAGGGGCGTCCGAACCCATCGCGGCCAAAGGCCCGTCCGTCAAGCCGGGCCGGTCAGCCGAACGCCTCTTGGGGCGCCACCCAGCGGCCTTCCCTGCCGGCCATGAGGACAGCGTCGACGACCGCCTGGACCTCCGCCGCCTCCCCGAAGTCGGGCAGGAACGCGGGGCCGCCGGACAGCGCCGCCAGGATGTCCTTCACCTCGATCGCCTTGACCTCGTTGAACCCGAGCTGGTGGCCGGGGGCGGGGCAGAAGGGGGCGTAGTCGGGGTGCTCCGGCCCCGCTGGGATCAGCGCGTAGCCGCCCCGGCCCGCCTTCCCGCCCGCGACGTAGAGCCTCAGCTCGTTCATCCGCTCCATGTTGAGCCGGATCGAGCCCCTGGTGCCGGTGATCTCGAAGGCGAGGTGCATCTTGCGCCCGGTGGCGATCCAGGACGCCTCGATCGTGCCGACGGCGCCGCTTTGAAAGCGCACGAGCGCCCGCGCCTCGTCGTCGACCTCGACCGGGCGCATCGTCCCGCCCGCGTCGGGCCTGGGGCTGAAGCGGGTGGTGAGGTCGGCGGTCAGGCGCTCGATCGGCCCCATGAGGAAGCGGGCCATGGCGATGATGTGCGAGCCGAGGTCGGCGGCGGCGCCGCCCCCGCCCTTTGGGTCGAGCCGCCACGTCCAGGATCCTGCGGGGTCGCTCATGTAGTCCTCGGCGTGGATGCCGCGGAAGTTGTACGGCTCGCCGATCTCGCCGCTCTCGACGATCTCGCGGGCGAGCCGGCTCATCGGGTTGCGCAGGTAGTTGAAGCCGACGAAGGTGGGAAGGTCCGCCTCGGCCGCCGCGTCCGCCATCGCCTTCGCGTCCTTGGCCGTGGGGGCGAGCGGCTTCTCGCAGTAGACGGGCTTGCCGGCCTTGAGCGCTTCGAGCGCGATCGGCTTGTGCAGCCGGTTCGGCGCCGTCACGTCGACGAGGTCGACCTCGGGGTCGGCGACGAGCGTCCGCCAGTCGCCCGTGTGGCGCGCGAAGCCCAGCTCCCTCGCGGCGCGGGCGGCCAGATCCTCGTTCGCGTCGGCGAGGAAGGCGAGGCGCGGAGGCCGCGCCAGGGGGAAGACGACCGAGGCCGTGGCGTAGGCGAGCGCGTGGCTGCGGCCCATGAAGCCGCTGCCGACGAGGCCGACCCCCCGGGTCGATCGTTTGGCGGGCGTCGGTCGTTCAGTCATGGCGGTGCTGGCCGCTCACGGCTTCGTAGTTGACGATGACGGCGGGGTCGAGGCGCCCGTCGAGGACGGCCAGGATGTTGGAGGCGGCCTCGAGCGCCATGCGCAGCATGGATCCCTCGGTGACGCCGGCGGCGTGCGGGGTGAGGATCACGTTCTCCAGCTTCAAAAGGGGGTTGTCGCATTTCGGCGGCTCGCAGGCGAAGGCGTCGATCCCGGCCCCCTTGAGCCGGCCGCACTTCAGCGCCAGCGCCAGCGCCGCCTCGTCGACGAGGCCGCCGCGCGCCGTGTTGATCAGGACGGCGCTCTCCTTCATGAGGGCGAGGCGTCCGGCGTCGATGAGGTGGCGCGTGTGCTCGGTGAGCGGCACGTGCAGGCTGACCACGTCGGCCTCGTGCAGGGAGGCGTCGAGGAGCGGCGCCCGCTCACAGCCCATCTGGTCGAGGAGGTCGTCGGTGACGTAGGGGTCGAAGACCCGGACGCGCATCCCGAACGCGACGGCACGCCGGGCCAGCGCCTGCCCGATGCGCCCGAACCCGACGAGGAGGAGGGTGGCGCCGGCGAGCTCGCCCGCCGTCAGGCTGTGGCGGTAGGCCCAGTCGCCCGCGCGCACCGCCCGGTCGCGCCCGGCGAGGTCCTTCACGAGGGCCAGCATCATGGCGAAGGCGTGCTCGGCGACCGACACCATGTTGGCCGACGCCGAGATGGCGAGCGGGATGCGGCGGCGGTTGAGCGCGCCCACGTCGACGTTGTCGTAGCCGACGCCGTGGCGGGAGACCACCTTGAGCCGGGGCGCCGCGTCGATGACCGAGGCCGGGAGCGGGTTGGTCCGCACCAGGATGGCGTCGGCGTCGGTCACGTGCGGGACGAACGCCTCGGGCCGGTCCCCGTCGAGGAGGGCGACCTCGACCTCGTCCTGCTCTTCCAGGAGACGCAGCCCCTCCGCCCTGACGCGGCCGATGACGGCGATCTTCACCATGCGCCTGCCCGTCCCCCTCAGTAGCCGTCGCCTTCTTCGGGAACGCTCGACGGCAGCCCCGGATCGTCCGTCTCGTCCACCGCCTTCATCTCGCCCAGGATCTCCTGCGCCTTGGCCGCCATGCAGCGCGCGTCCGAGGAGATGGTGGCGAGGTCGAAGCCGTCCTTGAACATCCGCTTGGCGAAATCCGGGCTGCCGGTGTGGACGCAGGCGAAGCGCCCGCGCTCCTTCGCCGCCTGGACGATCCGCCCGATCGCCTCCAGGACGCGCCCGTCGGTGGGGTCGAAGCCGGGCTTGGCGCCAAGGGAAGCCGCGAGGTCGGCGGGGCCGATATAGACCCCGTCGAGCCCGTCCACGTCGAGGATCGCCTCCAGGTTCGAAAGCGCCTCCTCGGTCTCGATCATCGCCAGCGCCAGGACCTCCGCGTTGGCGTGCTCCGGGTAGTCGGCGCCGGCGTAGAGCGTGGCCCGGATCGGCCCGAAGCTGCGCACGCCCTGGGGCGGGTAGCGGCAGTAGCCCGCGAAGCGCTTCGCCTCGTCCGCCGTATTGACCATCGGGCAGACGATCCCCATCGCGCCCGCGTCCAGCATCTTCATGACGATGCCGGGCTCGAGCCAGGGCACCCGGACGAGCGGCACCGTGTCGGTGGTCGAGATCGCCTGGAGCATGGCGACGGCGGACTCGTAGCCGACGACCCCGTGCTGCATGTCGACGACGAGGCTGTCCCAGCCCTGGTGCGCCATCACCTCGGCCGCGAACGGCGCCGGGATCGCGCACCAGCCGTTGACCGCCTTGCCGCCCTTCGCCCACAGAAGCCGCAGCCCGTTCGCGCGCATCCGCCGTTTCCCCCGTCGTCGTTCCGGCCCTCCTCCTGAGACCTAGCCCCCGCCCCCCGCCCTGTCCAGACGCCCCCGGCCAGACGCATCTGGAAGGGCCGGTCGGGGACGGGGTCGGGAAGGGGATCCGGCCGGCCGTCACGACGGCCCCCGGCGCCCGCGGCGGCGTCCGTCTCGCGGTCGGCCGGGAACCACCGGCCGAGCCGCGCGGGGGCCCGCGGTCGACACGCCCCCGTGACGGCCGGGGGTGCTTTTCGCGCTCGTGGGCGCGGGCGGTCCCCGAAGGTCGGGGGCCTTTCTCGATTTCATGGTGGAGGCGCTCAAGAAAGAGCCCGCCGCCCGGGCGCGTCGACGGACGCCCGACGGCGCGTCCCGAAGGCGACGTTATCCACAGGTTTCGCCGGTCCGGGGGCATCATGGACGAAAAATGCCTTTGACTGGTAAAACGCCGCTTGGCTTGTGGCCCGAGTTCTGACAAATTCTCCGATCGGTTCGCCTGCCTTCGGCGTTCGACAAAACAAGAACGAAGAGCCCGTCCCTCGATCATGCTGCCATTCAATCGAATCGACCTCGAACGCCTCTTCCCGCAGTCGATCTGGCAAAAGGCCGAGGATCTGCTCGTGGACGGCGCCGTCATGGACGTGGCCGTCGAGCGCGACGGCAAGTCGATCAAGGGCAAGGTGCGCGGCCAGCGGCGCACGCCCTACATGCCGACGATCAGGATCGCCAACGGGCGGGGCGGGCGGGTGCGCCTCTCCAGCACCTGCAACTGCCCCGTCGTCAGCGACTGCGAGCACGCGGCGGCGACGCTGCTCGGCCTCCTCGGCCGCTCGGCGGTGCCGGACCCCGAGGACGCGCCGGTGGCGATCGACGCCGAGCTGGAGGGCTGGATCGCCGCCGTGAACCAGGCGGCGCGCAACGGCCACGCCGACGGCGCCGAGACCGTGCTCTACCTCCTGGAGCCCGCCCTCCGCTCCTGGCGGGAGAGCGGGCTCGCCCAGCCGCTCCTGGTGCGGACGGTGCGGGCGAAGCAGGTGCGGGCCGGGGCCTACGGCAGCAACGACGCGGCCATCAACGTCTCGACGCTGACCGCCGACAGCCCGCCCCCCTTCGTGGCGCTCGACGACCAGGTGATCGGCCGCCTGCTCGGCGGCATCAACGCATCGAGCCGGCGCCTTTCCGGCCTCGCCGACGGCGAGGCCCTGGACCGCCTCCTCGCCACCGGGCGCTGCCACTGGCGGGGCGCGCAGGGCCCGGCCCTCAGGCCGGGACCCGCCCGCGAGGGGCGCTTTTCCTGGCGCTTCGACAGCGAAGGGCAGCAGTACGTGGTCTGCGAGGTCGAGGGCGGCAACGACGACGTGGTCATCGCGGCGCTCGGCGAGCCCTGGTACCTCGACCTCGCGCGCGCCGAGGTCGGCCGGGTCCGCACCAAGGTGAGCCGCGCCGTGGCGGGGCACCTCGTCGTCGCCCCCTACGTGCCCCCGGCGGCGGCGACGGCCGTGCGCCAGCGCCTCCTCCCGGCGGGGGGCTCCCTGCCCCTGCCCGAGCCCCTGAAGAAGCGCGAGCGCGTCGAGGTGCGGCCCGTGCCCGTCCTCCAGCTCCACTGCGCCGATCTCACCGTGGTCAGGACCGTGCGCTGGCGGCGCGAGGAGGAGCGGGTGATCTGCCCGCTCGCCCGCGTCGCCTTCGACTACGCCGGCGCCGAGGTGGGCTGGCAGGACGGCAGGCCCGAGGTCAACCACGTCAAGGACAACCGCCTCCTCGTCCTGCCGCGCGACGCGCTCGCCGAGGTCCAGGCGATCGACCGGCTGAACGCGCTCGGCCTCCAGCCGCTCGGCCCCACGGGCCTCGGCCGGTTCGCCAGCGAGACGGAACGGCAGGACTTCACCTTCGAGGAGGACGACGAGGGCGACCTCAGCCTGCGCTGGGTCGAGTTCAACTACAAGGATCTGCCCCGGCTGCGCGCGGCCGGCTGGACGGTCCGGATCGCCGACGACTACCCCTTCCAGGTGGCCGACGGGGCCGGCGGCTGGAGCGTCGACGTCGTCGAGGGCGGGAAGGACTGGTTCGAGCTGTCGCTCGGCGTCGAGATCAACGGCGAGCGCGTGCCGCTCCTGCCCGTCCTCCTCGACCTGTTTGAGCGCGCGCCCGAGGTGATGACGCCGGGCGCCCTGGAGGACTACGGCGACGAACCCGTCTACGGCACCCTGCCCGACGGGCGCCTCCTGCCGATCCCGGCGGCCAGGCTGAAGGCGTTCCTGGAGGCGCTCTTCGAGCAGTTCGCCGCCCGCCGCCTCGATCCGGGCGGCAGCATCCGCCTGCGCGCCGTGGAGGCGGCGCGGCTGCACGCGCTCGAGCAGGACCTGGACGGGGAGGACTTGGTCTGGCGGGGCGGGGAGGGGCTCCGGGCGCTCGCCGCCCGGCTCGACCGCGCCGACGGCCTGCCGTCCGCCCCGCCGCCGCCAGGCTTGAAGGCGACGCTTCGCCCCTACCAGTCGCAGGGCTTCGCGTGGCTCCAGTTCCTGCGCGAGGCGGGGTTCTCCGGGGTGCTCGCCGACGACATGGGGCTCGGCAAGACCCTCCAGACGCTGGCGCACCTCCTGGCCGAGAAGGCGGACGGGCGGCTGAAGCGCCCCGCCCTCATCGTGGCGCCGACGAGCCTGATCCCGACGTGGCGGAACGAGGCCCGGCGCTTCGCGCCCACCCTCTCCATCCTCACCCTGCACGGCAACAACCGGGACGGCCTGTTCCGGCTGATCCCCAGGCACGACGTGGTGCTGACCAGCTACGCCCTTCTCCTCCGCGACCTGGAGCACCTGCGGCCCCGGCGCTTTTCCGTCGCCATCCTCGACGAGGCGCAGGCGATCAAGAACCCCGGCACGAAGCTCGCCAAGGCCGCCTGCGACCTCAAGGCCGACCAGCGCCTCGCCCTTTCCGGCACGCCGATCGAGAACCACCTGGGCGAGCTGTGGTCGGTCTTCCACTTCCTGATGCCGGGCTTCCTCGGCGAGCGCGAGACGTTCCGGAAGGTGTTCCGCGCCCAGATCGAAAAGGAGGGCGACGAGGAGCGCCAGGCCCTCCTCGCCCGCCGCGTCCGCCCCTTCCTCCTCCGCCGGACGAAGGAGCAGGTGGCCCCCGAACTGCCGCCCAAGTCCGAGTTCGTCCGCGAGATCGAGCTGACCGACGCCCAGCGCGACCTCTACGAGAGCGTGCGCCTCGCCATGCACGCCCGCGTCCGCGACGAGATCGAGCAGCACGGCCTCGGCCGCTCCAACATCGCCATCCTGGAAGCCCTCCTGAAGCTCCGGCAGATCTGCTGCGACCCCCGCCTTTTGAAGGACCGGGGCGCGCACGAGGCCGGCGCCAAGTACGACCTTCTCATGGAGATGATCGGGACGATGGTCGAGACGGGAAGGCGGATCATCGTCTTCTCGCAGTTCGTCGAGATGCTGGCCCTGATCGAGGCCGGGCTCGCCAAGCGCAAGATCGGCTACGTCATCCTCACCGGGCGCACGAAGGACCGCGAGACCCCCGTCGAGGCCTTCCAGGCGGGCAAGGCCCCCGTCTTCCTCGTCAGCCTCAAGGCCGGCGGCACCGGCCTCACCCTCACCCGCGCCGACACCGTGATCCACTACGACCCCTGGTGGAACCCCGCCGTCGAGGCGCAGGCCACCGACCGCGCCCACCGCATCGGCCAGGACAAGACCGTCTTCGTCTACAAGCTGGTCGCCAGCGGCACCGTCGAGGAGAAGATGCTCGAGCTCCAGGCGCGCAAGAAGAGCCTCGTCGACGGGGTCCTGAGCGGCGTCGGCGGCGGCCTCGGCTTCTCCGAGGAGGACATCGACGCCTTCTTCGCGCCCTTGCCGGAGCAGTAGGGGTCGCGCTTCGCGTCCGCAGGTGCCGGGCCTTCTCTCTCTTGTTTTCGCAAGTTCCGCGATGGGACAGGCTTCGACGGCGCCGCCGGGGGTCGAGCCCGAGGATGAGGAGGTACGGGAGGGAACGACGCCCCCCTCCGGCCGACGCCCCCCCCTTCGTGCCCCGTTTGGAAGCTCTGCTTCCAAATGAGCCGGGGCCTACCCGCCGCCCCCGCGAAAGCCGTCCGACGAACGGTGGGACGGCGCGCCGGCGCCCCTCTTCTAGGCTAATGATCCTATTCATGCTAGGGTGCCGCCCCCTCACCCCCACGGGAGCCCCGCCATGCCCGCCGCCGCCGCCCGCAAGCCCCGCACCCGGGCCGAGGCCAGCCGCCAGAACGGCGCCAGGGGCCGCGGCCCCCGCACCGAGGCC
>JAGRGG010000055.1 GCA_020445645.1 Geminicoccaceae bacterium
ACGGCCAGCAGATGAAAAGGGAAGAGGGAAGCTCCGCGCAGCGGGCGCGAAGCGCAACGGGCAGGACCCTACCCGCCTCGCCGCAGCCCCCGCAGGTCCGCGAGCGCCCGGTCCCGCGCCCTGCCGTGGTCGACGATCGGGCGGGGGTAGTCGTGCCCCAGGCGGACGCCCGCCGCCGCCAGCGCCTCCTCCGGGGCTTCCCAGGGGGCGTGGATTTGGGCGGGGCCGAGCCTCGCCAGTTCCGGCACCCAGCGGCGCACGTAGTCGCCTTTGGGGTCGAACTTCCTGCCCTGCGTTGTGGGGTTGAAGACCCTGAAGAACGGCGAGGCGTCGATGCCGGTGCCCGCGACCCACTGCCAGTTGATCGCGTTGTTGGCGAGGTCGGCGTCGACGAGGCAGTCCCAGAACCAGCGCTCGCCCTCGCGCCAGTCCAACCCCAGGTCCTTGACCAGGAAGGACGCGGTGATCATCCGCACCCGGTTGTGCATCCAGCCCGTCGCCCAGAGCTGGCGCATCCCGGCGTCGACGATCGGGTAGCCCGTCCGCCCCCGTTGCCAAGCCCGGAGCGCCGCCGGATCGTGCCGCCAGGGGTAAGCCTCGAACGCCTCGCGCATCGGCCTGTCGGGCAGGTCCGGGAAGTGGTGCAGCGTGTGGTGGGAGAAGTCGCGCCAGACCAGTTCGGTGAGGAACGGCCAAGCCCCGTCGCCCCGCGCCCCCGCCGCGTGCCAGACGTGGCGGGGGCCGATGACGCCCAGGTGCAGGTAGGGCGAGAGCCGCGACGTGCCGTCTTGCGCCGGGCGGTTGCGGGCCGTGCCGTAGGCGTCGAGCCCCTCCTCGACGAACCGTTCCAGCCGCTCCGCCGCCGCCGCCTCGCCCGGCGGCCACGCCGCGCGCATCCCGCCCGCCCAGTCGGGGGCGCTCGGCGCGAGCTTCCAGTCCTCCGGCGCGTCGCTTCGGATCCGACCTTGCCAGCCCTTCAAGGACGCGGGCGCCGGCAGGGGGGCGTCGGGCGCGCCCAGCGCCCGCCACGCCTTCAGGTAGGGGGTGAACATCCGATAATGCCCGCCCGTCCTGCGCTCGACCGCCCCCGGCGGACGCATCACCGCCCCGTCGAACGCCCGCACGGCGACGCCCCGCCCCTCCAGCGCCGCCGCGATCGCCCTGTCCTGTCCTTCCGCGAAAGCGGCGTAGCGGCGGTTCCAGAACGCTTCTTCCGCCCCGGCGGCTTCCGCGACGGCGGCGACCTCGGCCACCGCGTCCCCCCGGCGCAGGACGAGCGGCACGCCCAGACGGTCCAGGTCGGCCTTGAGGCTCAGGAGGTTCGCGTGCAGCCACCAACGCCCGGCGGCGCCCCTGGCCCAGGCCCCCGCCGCCGCGTCGTCGAGGACGTAGAGGGCGATGAGATGCAGGCCCGACTCCGCCGCCGCTTTGAGGACCGGGTTGTCCTTGAGCCGCAGATCGTCGCGGAACCAGACGAAACCCGTCTTCGTCATACCCTCGTCTTCCCTCTTTGCATCGCGCCCCGTTCCGGCAGCAGGAGGCGGCGCGGCAGGGGGTAGAGCCGCTCCGACCCCAGCAGGTAGGCGCAGAACGCCGCGTCCCCCCCGAACAGCCCCGCGAACGCCGGACCCAGCACGTCGAGCCCCCCCGTCAGCCGCCCGAAGGCCGGGAGCACGAGCGTCGTCCGTCCCCGTGCGAAGCAGGGCCGGGCCGGAACGCCCCGCACCGCCGCCCGCGCCTTCGGGTGGAGGTGGCCCGCGATCTCGTGCCCCCCCCCGCCCTCCGGTTCGTGGCGCAGCACGACGCCCTCGATCGCAAGCTTGGGCACGGTCTCGCCCCCGAACCCCGCCGGCGCCACGGGGTCGTGGTTGCCCTGCACCCAGACCCAGGATCCCACGGTGGCGATGAGCCCCCGCAGCCTCGCCTCGGCCCCGGACGGCATCGAGGCGGCGCCCTTGGCGTCGTGGAAGGCGTCGCCGAGGCTGACGATCCGCGAAGGCCGCAACCGTCTTACGGCCTCCTCCAGCCCCTTGAGGGTGAGGTCGCTGTCGTAGGGCGGCAGCATGACGCCGCGCCTTGCAAACGCGCTCCCCTTCTCCAGGTGCAGGTCCGTGACGACGAGGGTGCGGCAGGCCTCGAACAGGAGCACGCCCGAGGGGTCGAGCAGGAGGCGGGCGCCGCCGTGGCGGATGCGGCAGGGCTCAGTCATCGTCGGCGAACGCCTCCTCCACGAGGTCGGCCGTGAGCGCGTCGAGCGCGGCGTCGGCCGCCCCCGTCGTCACCCACTCCCGGCCCACGGCGGCGACGATGGCGATGGCGAACGGCGAGATCCGGTTCAGCCGCACGTGGCGGATACGGCCCTCGGCCGCGTTGAGCAAGTCGCTCAAGCGCCTGATATCGGTAAGCCCCGCCGCCGCCTCGGCGCGCGCGGCTTGCAGGAGAACGTGGTCCGGCTCGTACTTTCGGAGCACGTCGTAGATCAGGTCCGAGTTGAACGTCACCTGCCGCCCCGTCTTCTCCTGCCCCGGCAGGCGGCGCTCGATCAGCCCGGCGACGACGGCGCAGTTCCGAAACGTGCGCTTGATGAGCGAGCTTTCCGCCATCCACTCCTCCAGTTCGTCGCCGAGGATGTCGACCCCGAACAGGGTCTCGACCTCCTGAGGCTCCTTCAGGCTCCAGGCGGCGACGCAGTAGTCGGAGGCGACGAACCCCCCCGGCCGCAGGCGTTCGCGCTCCATCCGCCGCGTCAGCAGCATCCCCAGCGTCTGGTGCGCCTTGTGCCCGGCAAAGCCGTAGGCGACGGTGAAGTGCCGCCCCTGCCTCCAAAACGTCTCGACGAGGAGGCCGTCCCGCCCCGGCAGGCGCGAGCGCCGCGCCTGCGCCTCCAGCCAGTCCCGGACCGGGGCGGGAAGGTCGGGCCAGCCCCCCTTGTCCGCGATGAGATCGCGCACGCCGTCGGCGAGGTTCGTCGTCAAGGGCAGGCGGCTGCCGGCGTAGGTGGGCACCTTGGGGTCGCCGCCCCCCTCGGCGACGCTCACCAGCGCCTCGTTCTGGCGGATGCCCTCGAAGCCTAAGAGGCGCCCGGCGAACAGGAACGTGTCGCCCGGTGCCAGCATGGCGAGGAACCCCTCCTCGACCTCGCCGAGCCGCTGCCGGCCGAGCCTCACCCGGAGCACGGGCGCCTCGACGATCGTGCCGACGTTCATCCGGTAGGCGCGGGCGAGGCGGGGGTCGGCGAGGCGCCAGCTTCCGCTCTCGTCCCGTTCGAGCCGCCGGTAGCGGTCGTAGACGCGAAGCGCGTAGCCGCCCGTGGCGACGAAGTCGAGCACCCGGTCGAAGTCGGCCCTGGACAGCCCGGCGTAGGGGGCGGCGCTTCGCACCTCGGCGAAGACGGCGTCGGCGTCGAACGGCCCGGCGCAGGCGATCCCGGTCAGATGCTGCGCCAGCACGTCGAGCCCCCCCGGCGGCGCCTCGCCGCCGTCGAGCCGCCCGGCCATAACGGCGGCCTTCGCCGCCATGCACTCCAGCACCTCGAAGCGGTTGGCGGGCACCATGACGGCGCGGGAAGGCTCGTCGAGCCGGTGGTTCGCCCGGCCGATCCGCTGCAACAAACGGCTCACCCCCTTCGGCGCCCCGATCTGGACGACCAAGTCCACGTCGCCCCAGTCAATGCCCAAGTCGAGCGAGGAGGTGCAGACGACGGCGCGGAGGCTTCCCGCCGCCATCGCCGCCTCGACCCGGCGCCGCTGCTCCGCGGCGAGGCTGCCGTGGTGGAGCGCGATCGAAAGGTTCGCCTCGTTCAACCGCCACAGCTCGCCGAAGAACAACTCCGCCCGCGCCCGCGTGTTCGTGAAGACGAGCGCCGTCCGCACCGTTCGGATCCGCTCGTAGACGTCCTTCGCCGCGTAGAGCGCCATGCCCCCGGCCCAGGGCATCGCCCGACGTTCCGGCAAGAGGAGGCCGAGGTCCGGCGGCGCCCCCGCCTCGCCCCGAACGATCAAGGCGTCCGGCTTCGGGGTCAGCCAGCGCAGGATCCGCGCCGGCTCCGCCACCGTCGCCGACAGGCCGACGATCCGGGCGGCGGGGGCGAGGCCGCGCAGCCGGGCGACACCCAGCGCCAGCAGCGTGCCGCGCTTCGACTCGCAAAGCGCGTGGACCTCGTCGAGGACGACGCAGCGCAGGTTCCCGAAGAAGGCGCCCGCGTCGGGGTAGGCCAGGAGAAGCGCCAGCGACTCCGGCGTCGTCAGGAGCAGGTTCGGCGGCTTCTTCCGCTGCCGGGCGCGGCGGTTGGCGGGGGTGTCGCCCGTCCGCGTCGCGTGGTCGACGACGAGCCCCATCTCCCGGATCGGCGCCTCCAGGTTGCGGGCGATGTCGTTGGTGAGCGCCTTGAGCGGCGAGACGTAGAGCGTGTGCAGCCCCGCGAACGCGCCCCGCCCGTGCAGCTCGATGAGGGTGGGCAAAAAGCCCGCCAGGGTCTTGCCGCCGCCCGTCGGCGCCACGAGGAGCGCGTCCCGCCCCGCCTCGGCCGCCGCCAGCATCGCCGCCTGATGCGCCCGCAGCCACCAGCCGCGCGCCTTGAACCACCGGGCGAAGACGGGGGGCAGCGGGCCCGCCCCGGCCGCCGCCGGCTCGAGAACGTCGATCGTCACCCGTCGGACCGCTTTCATCGGCTTGGCGTTAACCCGCCCTTAACCACGTTCGCCGCACAGAGGGGCACGGCAACGGAGGCGACATCGATGACCCACGCGACCAACTGGCTCTCCCTTTGCGTCGGCTGCGGCGTCGGCGCCGCCGGCGCCCCCTACGTCCTGCCGCTGGCGGCCCACCTCTCCATCCCCGGCGGGGTGACGCTGCCCGTCCTGTTCGCCGGCCTGCCCGCCGCCTACGCCCTTGGCCGCGCCGCCCGCCGGACGGGTATCAGGCGCCGTTGCGAGACGCTGGCCGCCACCCTGCGCGACGCCGCCCGGCGCCTGGACGCCCCGATCGAGGCAACCGAACCGGAGGCGAAGATAGAACAGGCCGCCGCCCCGGCCAGCGGGGCGCTCGCGCCCGCCGCACCGCCCTTGCCAAGCTTCTTCAACCTGCCGCCCCTCGAAGGGCCGGCCGCGCCGGTGGACGGGTCCGTACCCGCGAAGGCCCCCGCAAAACCTGAAGCGGAACCAGCGAAGCCGCTCCCGCCCTCGCCGGCGGCCCCAGCGCCAAAGAGAACGCCCCCTGCCGAAGCACCGGGCGTAGGGACTGCCGAGGACGCCGCACCTCCGGCCGCCGTGCCGCCGTCCGAAACGCCCGTCGTCTTCCGCGCACCCGTCGCCCAGCTGGAGGAAAGGGCGCTGACTCCACCCGCCGCGCCGGCGGAAGCGGCCACGAGCGAAGGCTTGACCACCCGCCTGCGCCGCGCAACACCCACCCCCGTCCCGGCAAAGGCACCTGCGCCCATCCCAATCGCGGACGCGGCCGACGACGAAGCGCCCGTCGTCTTCTCGGCACCCGTCCGCCGCTTCGACGAAGCGACGGCCGTGAAGTCCCCGGCGAACCCGCCCGCCGCCCCCGTTCCTGCCATCGCGGCGCCGAGGCTTACCGCCCCGCTTCCCCCCGTCTTAACCGCCGTCACGACCCTCTCGACCCCGGCAAGGACCAACGCGCCCGCGCCGACCCCGGCGACCGCTTCCACGACGCCCGAACCCGTGGCCGCGGCCCCTTCCGCCCGCGCGCCGTCGCCCGTCGAGGAGGCACTCCCGCCAGCCGCCGAGCCGGCCGCGAAGCGCCCGGTGGGGAAGGGCAACGAGCCGGTCCTCGTGCCGCAGACCCTGCCCGTGCTGCGCCTGCCGCAGCGCCGGCCGCTCCGCCTCTGGTTCGAGGCCGGGCTCGCTTTGCCGTCCGGCGCCGTGGTCCCGGCCGAGGCGCTGGCCGGGGCCGGCCTGCCCGCCGCCCACCTCGCCCGGCTCGACGTCGCCCGCCTGCGCGCCGCCCTGCGCCTGCGCCAGGGCCTCGGCCACGACCACCCGGCAAGCGCCGTCCTCGTCCCCGCCGGGGCCGCGACGCTGGCCGACCCGGAGCTTCGGGACGAACTCGCCGCGCACTGTACGGCGACGGCCGGGATGACGGCGGCCCTTGCCCCCGTCCTGCCGCAGAACGACCTGATCGCCCTTCGCGCCCGCCCGGCCTGGACCCGCCTGCCCGGCATCGAGCCCGCCCTTCGCCTGGACGGCACGTACCTCCCCGCCGTCGACCTCCTCGTCCGCGCCGGGGTCGCCACCCTCGTCGTCGGGGCCGACCTGCTGCGCGACGAGGCGCGGCACGATCGGGGCCCCTTGCGCGCGCTCCTCGAAGCCTTCGCCAACGCCGGCGGCGGCGTCCTCGCGGCGAACGTCGACGACGAGAACACCCTGCGCGAGGTGCTCGACCTCGCCGTCGACCAGGGCTTCGGCGCCTGCCTCGCCTCCAGGCAGTCCGAACGCTTCCTCGCCGCCCCGCTCGCCGCCTGATGGCAACGCCGGCCGGCCCGTGGTAGAATAGGATTATGGTCACTCGCGTCGTCCATCGTCGATACGCCGCGCGTCCCTGAAGGCGCGCGCGAATCGACCGAACGAACCCGAGCCGACCGCGACTTCTGGAACTCCCGATCGCGCGGTGCGTTGGTAGGCCAAACGACAAAGGAGAACGCACGCCATGAGCGGTACCAGCCTGAAGAAGGTCCAGGCGACGACGGCGCCCGAGGGCGAGATGGGGCAGCGCTACCTCGCCAGCGGCAAGAGCGTCGCCATGCGGATGTGGCGCCGGGAGGCGGCCGGCGAGGCCGACGAGACCCATACCCGCGACTACGAGACCGTCGGCTACGTTATCGAGGGCCGGGCCGAACTCACCATCGCCGGGCAGACCCTGATCCTGGAGCCCGGTGATTCGTGGCTCGTCCCGGCCGGCGCCGAGCACAGCTACGAGATCACCGACGCCTTCACCGCGATCGAGGCCACCTCGCCCCCGGCCCACGCCCACGGCCGCGACAAGTAGCAAAATGTTGCCGAAGGGTTCCCTCCCCCGCCGCATGGCTTTAAGGGCGTGGGGATGGAACCCCGCCTCCATCCTATCCCACCCCCCGACCGCGCGGGCGAGATTCGGCGCGGCGTCTGCCGTCTCCTCGTCGACCACGGCTTGGCCCCCCTTGCCGAGGTCAAGCTGCCCAACGGCCGCCGCGCCGACGTCATGGCCATCGGCCGGAACGGACAGGTCTGGATCGTCGAGATCAAGTCCTGCCGCACCGACTTCCTCACCGACGTCAAATGGGAGGAATACCTCGGCTACGCCGACCGCTTCCTCTTCGCCGTCGACCTCGACTTCCCCCGCGCCATCCTGCCGGAAGCCGAGGGCCTGATCCTCGCCGACCGCTTCGGCGGCGAGATCGCCCGCGAACCCGCGGTGCGCCCCCTCCCCCCGGCCCGCCGCAAGGCCGTCACGCTCCTGCACGCCCGCACCGCCGCTTTTCGCCTACACGGGCTCGTCGAGTGAAGACACGTTTCGCGTCCGCTGGCGCGAAGCGTGATCCTGCTTCATACGTAGATCATCTTCCGCGTCATCCCTCCGTCGACGACGAACTCCGCACCCGTGACGAAGCCCGCCTTGCGTTCGTCGGCCAGGAAAGAAATCATTTCGGCGACGTCGTCCGGGCGGCCGACCCGGCCCGCCGGGTGCTGCCTATGGTCGGCGACACTCAGGGGTTCGTCGCTCGTGTGGATCCAGCCGGGGCTGATGCAGTTCACCCTCACGTCGGGGCCGAGGCTGACGGCCAACGCGTGGGTGAGGGCGACGATGCCGCCCTTGGTTGCCGCGTAGGCCTCGGTGTCCGGCTCCGACATGTGCGCCCTCGTCGAGGCGACGGCGACGAGGCTGCCCTTCCTCCGCCGCAGGAGGGGTGCCAGATGCCGTCCGGCGAGGTAGAGCGCGGTGAGGTTCGTGTCGACGACCCGCCGCCACTCGTCGAAGGCAAGTTCGGTCACGGGCTTCCTCACCATGATCCCGGCGTTGCAGACGACGAGGTCGAGCCCGCCGAAGCGGTCTTCGGCCTCCTGCGCGAGACGGGCCACGTCGGCCTCGTCACCGGCGTCGGCCCGGACCGGATACAGGTCTTCGCCGCCCGTGCCGGGCTCCAGGTCGGCGGCGAGCACCCGCCAGCCGTCGGCGACGAGCCTCGCCGCCACCGCCCGACCGATGCCCCGCCCCGCCCCCGTCACCAGTGCCGTCTTCGCCATGTCTCGTTCGCTCTTTGGTTGAAAAAAGTCTAAACGTCGAGGGGCAGGGCAAGTTCCGGCAGGCGTTCGACCATGCGCACGACCGACGAGACGTGACCCTCGCCTTCGAGCACCATGAGCCGGGCATCCGGCAGCCGGGCCGTCCACCAGAGGGCGTGGGCGTAGGGCACGACGGCGTCGGCTGTGCCGTGCGCGACGACGGCCGGGCAGGTTAGGCCGTCGGGCGCCACGTCCCAGGGGGCCGTGAGCACCGCGAGGTCGTGGCGGACGCCGGCGGCGCCCGCCGAGGAGCCGGCGGCGACCGCGCGGGCGAGGCCGGCCGCCAGCCGGCGGCGCTCGTCCCTGCCCAGCACCCGCCGCTCCTCGGCGAGCGCGAGGTCGAGCCAGCGGCGGCGCAGGCCGGGGCGGCGGATCTGCGCCAGGAGGGCGCGGACGGCGACGGCCTGGAGGCGCGGCCGATCGGCGAAGTACGGCATGAGGCGGATCGGCCAGCCGCCGACGCGAACCATGTCGGGTCCGCCGACCCCGCCGACGAGAACCAGCCGTTCGCAAAGGGACCCCAGCGCCAGCGCCGTCGCCAGCGCGTAGGGCGCCCCCGCCGAGACCCCCATGACGACGCAGCGCCCCACCCCCTGCAACGCGAGCGTCCCGGCCGCGTGCTCCCCCCAAAGGGCGAGGCCGCCCGTGGCGGGGGTCGAAGCGCCGTAGCCCGGCCGATCGAGGCTCACCGTGCCGAGCGGCGGCACGCCGAGCGAGAACGGCTCCAGCCGGGAGCCGAGGAAGCCGTGGTGGTAGACGAGCGGGAGGCGGTCCTTCGGTCCCCCGCTGGCGAAGCCGATGGTGGCGCCGTCGGCGAGGCGAAGCGCCCCCTCGTCATGGTCGGGTCGATCGTCGGGCAGGGCTCGAGTCCTTTTGGCATGGGTTCGAGGAAGGCACGCTTGGCGCCCGCTGGCGCGAGGGTGCCTGAGCACAAGCCGCGTCCTGGCGAAACGGGGCTTTTCCCGTTATGCTCCCTCACCTTGCGACACAAAGGGCGGTGGATGACGACGGCAACGGATATCCTGATCGGCAAGGGCGAGCACCCGCAGACGATCCGCCTCGCGCTCGCCAACCGCCACGGCCTCGTCGCCGGCGCCACCGGCACCGGCAAGACGGTGACGCTCCAGGTGATGGCCGAAGCGTTCAGCCGGGCCGGCGTCCCCGTCTTCTGCGCCGACGTGAAGGGCGACCTGTCGGGCCTGTCGCAGGCGGGCGAGGCGAAGCCGAAGCTTTTGGAGCGGGCGGCCGAACTCGGCGCCGAGGGCTACGGCGTCGAGGCGTGTCCCGTCGTGTTCTGGGACCTGGAGGGCGCGCGCGGCCACCCGGCCAGGACGACGATCAGCGAGATGGGACCCGTCCTCCTCGCCCGCCTCCTGGAGCTGAACGAGGTCCAGGAGGGCGTCCTCACCATCGCCTTTCGCATCGCCGACGACCGGGGGCTGCTCTTCCTCGACCTCAAGGACCTCCGCGCCGTTCTCGCCTTCCTCGACGAGAACAAGGCGGAAGTCTCCGGCACCTACGGCAACGTCTCCGTAAGCTCGGTCGGCGCCATCCAGCGCCGCCTCCTCGTCCTGGAGGAGCAGGGCGCCGCGCACTTCTTCGGCGAGCCCACGCTCGACCTCGCCGACCTCATGCGCACCACCTACGACGGGCGCGGCTTCGTCAGCGTCCTCGTCGCCGACCGGCTGATGGGTCGGCCCCGCCTCTACGCCACCTTCCTCCTCTGGCTGCTCTCGGAGCTGTTCGAGACGCTGCCCGAGGTCGGCGATCCCGAGAAGCCCAAGCTCGTCTTCTTCTTCGACGAGGCTCACCTCCTGTTCGACGAGGCGCCGAAGGCCCTCCTCGACAAGGTCGAGCAGGTGGTCCGGCTCATCCGCTCCAAGGGTGTCGGCGTCTACTTCGTCACCCAGAACCCGGCCGACGTGCCGGGCGACGTGCTAGGGCAACTCGGCAACCGGGTCCAGCACGCGCTGCGCGCCTTCACGCCGAAGGACCAGAAGGCCGTCCGGGTCGCGGCCGAGACCTTCCGCCCGAACCCCGCCTACGCGACCGAGGAGGTCATCACCCAGCTCGGCGTCGGCGAGGCGCTCGTCTCGACCCTGGAGGAGGGCGGCGCGCCATCCATCGTCGAGCGGGCGAAGATCCTGCCACCCCGCTCGCGGATGGGGCCGATCGACGACGCCGAGCGCGCGGCGGTCATGGAGCGCAGCCCGGTCAAGGGCCGCTACGACGCCGCGATCGACCGCGAATCGGCGCACGAGATCCTGGCACGCCGCGCCGCCGAGCAGACGATGGCCCGCGCCGAGGCCGAACTCAGGGCCGAGCGGGACAAGGCGGCGGCACCCGCCAAGGGGCGCCGAAGCGCCGCGCCGGCGGAGGCGGACGCCGGCGGCGGCATCCTGCGCGACATCGTGCTGGGCTCCGGGCGGCGCGAGGGCGTGGCGCAGGCGATGGCGAAGCAGATGGCGCGCAGCGTCGGCAGCCAGCTCAGCCGCCAGCTCGTGCGCGGCATCCTGGGCTCGTTCCTGAAGCGCTGATGGCCCGCCGCAGGCCCCGCCGCCGCGCGCCCATCCCCCTCGCGGCCCGCCTCGACCTCTGGCTCTGGGGCCTCACGGTCGGCCTCGCCCTCGGGCTGCTGGGTCTGCCGCTCAAGTGACAAGGCCGGTATACGCTCCGCGCCGGCTGCGCCGGGTTTTCTCTTCTCTTTTTTGTCTGTTGGCCGTG
>JAGRGG010000056.1:0-22484 GCA_020445645.1 Geminicoccaceae bacterium
CGACGACGCCCTCGCCGAAATCGGGGTGGGGCACGCCGATGACGGCGCTCTCGTCGACGCCGTCCAGGCGGTCGATCACGTCCTCGACCTCCTTGGGGTAGACGTTGTAGCCGCCGGAGATGACGAGGTCCTTGGAGCGGCCGACGATGCGGACGTAGCCGTCGCTCTCGATGCGGGCCACGTCCCCCGTGACGAACCAGCCGTCGTCGGTGAACTCCTGCGCCGTCTTCTCGGGCATCCGCCAGTAGCCCTTGAAAACGTTCGGTCCCTTGACCTCGAGGACGCCCGCCGTGTCGGGCGGGGCGATACTGCCCCCTTCGTCGCGGACGCGGACCCGGACGCCGGGGAGCGGGGGGCCGACGGCGCCCGGCCGGCGCTCGCCGTCGAGCGGGTTCGAGCAGATCATCCCGGTCTCGGACATGCCGTAGCGTTCCAGGACGCGGTGGCCGGTGCGCCGCTCGAAGCGCTCGAGGGTTTCGGCGAGGAGCGGCGCGGAGCCGGCGACGAACAGGCGCATGTGGGCGCAGGTCTCGGGGGTGAGGCCGTCCTCGGCGAGGAGGCGGGTGTAGAAGGTCGGCACGCCCATCATCATGGTGCAGTCGGGGAGGAGGCCGAGCGCCTGCTTCGCGTCGAACTTCGGCAGGAAGCGCACGGCCGAACCGGCGAGAAGGGCGGTGTTGAGGGCGACGAACAGGCCGTGGACGTGGTAGATCGGCAAGGCGTGCAGGAGCACGTCGTCCGCCGTGATGCCCCACGCCTCCACGAGCGCCGCCGCGTTGGAGGCGAGGTTGCCGTGGGTGAGCATGGCGCCCTTGGAGCGGCCGGTGGTGCCCGAAGTGTAGAGGATGGCGGCGAGGTCGTCCGGATCCCTTGCCACCGTGGCGAACGCCGGATCGGCATTCCCGGCGTCGTCGGTGAGGCCGCCGCGGCCGGCGGCGTCGAGGGTGGCGAGCGCCCTGCCCCGCGCGCCGTCGAGCGCCGCCACGCCGTCCTGCCGCTTCGGGTCGACGACGACGAGCGCGGGTTCGGCATCGCCGAGGAAGTAGTCGAGTTCGGCGTCGGTGTAGGCCGTGTTGAGCGGTAGGTAGACGGCGCCGGCGCGCAAGGAAGCCAGATAGAGGAGGACGGCTTCCGGCGACTTCGCCACCTGGGCGGCGACGCGGTCGCCCGGCTTCACGCCCCTTTCGACGAGGACGTTCGCCAGCCTCGCGGTGGCGCCGTCGAGGTCGGCGTAGCGGAGGGGGTCGCCGGACTCGGGCACGAGGAACGGGGATTCGCCGCGCCCGGCGGCGGTGGCGGCGAAGCCTTGGAAGAGGTTGTCCTTCATGCGGCCTTGTCCTTGGGCGGCTGCGGCAGGGGTGCCTGCTTGGCGAGGCTCAGGACGCCGCGCGCCGCCACCACCCGGCCGTCGTTGACGTAGGCTTCGTGGTTCTGCTCCAGCCGGTCGAGCCTGTAGGCGTAGTTGACCATGAGCCCGGCCGACTGGCGAAGGCCGTTGGGCGACGTGTCGCCCAGCCAGTCGATCCGCTCCAGCCGGGCGCCGTTGCCGAGGTGGAAGCGGGCCACGGGGTCGAGCGGCGAGCCGTCGGGGCGCTTTGCCTGGGTGAGGTAGTGGGCGCAAAGCGCCGAGAGCGGGCCGCGCAGCGCCTTGGCGGTTTCGGGCTCCTCCTGCCAGCCCGGCCGCTCCAGGCCGGCGGCGACCTCGACCAGGATCTTCCGCGCCTCGTCCTGCTCCCCGGCCGCGGGGAGGCCCTTGACGAGGGAGGCCAGCCAGCGCCGGAAGCCGGGGACCGGGGAGAGGGTGGCGAAGGTCAAAAGGCTCGGCCACTCGCGCTGGAGTTCGGCCGCCACCTGCTTGATGAGGAAGCTGCCGAACGAGACGCCGCGCAGGCCCTTCTGGCAGTTGCTGATCGAGTAGAAGATCGCGGTGTCGGCCTTGGCCGGGTCCTCGAAGGGGCGGTCCGGGTCGACGAACGGCGCCACCCTGTCGGCCATGCCCTGCGTCAGCGCCACCTGGACGAAGATGAGCGGCTCGTCGGGCAGGGCAGGGTGGAAGAAGGCGAAGCAGCGGCGGTCGGGGCCGAGGCGGCGGCGCAGGTCGTCCCAGCCCCTGAAGGGATGCACGGCCTCGTAGGCGATGAGCTTTTCGAGCAGCACGGCGGGCGAATGCCAGTCGACGCGGCCGAAGGTGAGGAAGCCGCGGTTGAACCAGGAGGCGAGGAGGTGGAGGAGGTCGTCGTCCACCGCCGCGAGTTCGGGGTGCTGCGGCAGGAGGTCGAGCAGGCTCTCCCGCAGCCGGACGAGGAGGGCGGTGCCGCCGGGCGCCATGTTCATGCGGCGGAACAGGTCCTGGCGCGGCGGCTGGGCGGCGACGCCGAGCGCGCGCAGGGTGAGGGGGTTGGGGTTGGCCCTGTACGCCCGGGCGGCGGCGAGGGCCGCCTCGGGGTCGGGCGAGAACTTCTGGGCGAGGAAGCGGAAGAAGCCGAGCCGGTCGTCCCCGTCCAGCCTGCGGCAGACCCCGACCAGTTGCTGGGCGATGGCGGCGCGCGTCGCCTCGCCGCGCGCGGCGAGGAGGGCCTGGGCGAGGACGGCGTACGACGCCTCGCCGTCCTCGCCGCGCGCCGGCCAGCCGGCGAGGTCGCGGCCCCGGTCGGCGATCGAATCGAACAGCTGCTGGAAGAAGGCGACCGTGTTCACAAGGCCGCTCCCATCATGTGGGTCGGCAGCCAAAGGGCGATCTCGGGGAAGACGCAGAGGATGACGATGGCCAGCACCATGCAGAGCATGAACGGGAGCGCCCCCCAGAGGATCGTCGGCAGCTTCACGTCCGGGGTGATGCCGTTGATGACGTAGAGGTTGAGCCCGACCGGGGGGGTGATAAGGCCGATCTCCATGTTGATCGTCAGGATGACGGCGAACCAGATCGGGTCGAAGTCCAGGCTCTGGAGGATCGGGAGCAGGGTCGGTGCGGTCATCAGGATGATGGCGACGGGCGGCAGAAAGCAGCCGGCGACGAGGAGGAAGAGGTTGATGATCGCCATGACGACCCAGCGGTTCACGTCCAGGGCCGCGATGCTCTCGGCGATCGTCTGGGTGATGAAGAGGGTCGACATCATGTAGCTGAAGAGTTCGGAGGCCGCGATGATCATCAGGATCATCACCGACTCGCGCATGGCGTCGCGGAACACGTCGAAGAACGCCTTCGGGCGCCAGACCCGGTAGATCAGCGCGACGAGGACGATGCAGAACAAGGCCCCGACGCCGGCCGCCTCGGAGGGGGTGGCGACCCCGCCGTAGAGCACGTAGAGGATGCCAGCGATGATGAGGAGGAAGGGGAGGACCTTGGGGAGGACGACGAGCTTTTGGCGAAGGGTGTAGGAGAGGTTCGGGTCGACGAAGCTGTAGCCGCCGCGCTTCGCCGCGATCAGGCCCCAGCCGATGAAGAGGGCGGTGAGCATGAGTCCGGGGAGCAGCCCCGCGAGGAACAGCCGGCCGATCGAGCTTTCGGTGGCGATGCCGTAGACGATCATCGTGACCGAAGGGGGGATCAGGATGCCGAGCGTGCCGCCCGCCGCGACCGAGCCCGTGGCGACCGAGGCGGGGTAGCCCCGCTGCCGCATCTCGGGAATGCCGAGCTTGCCGATGGCGGCGCAGGTGGCGGGGGACGAGCCGGAAAGGGCGGCGAAGAGCGCGCAGGCGCCGAGGTTCGAGACCATGAGCCCGCCCGGCACCTTGTAGAGCCAGCGGTCGAGCGCGTGGTAGAGGTCGGGGCCGGCGCGCGAGCTGGCGACGACGCCGCCCATGACGATGAACATCGGGATCGAGAGGAGCGCGAACGAGTTCAGGCTGTCGAAGAAGATGTCGGCGGTGAAGTTGAGCGAGCCCCAGCCCTCGAAGGCGACGAGGAAGCCCACGCCGACGAGCCCGAGCGCGAAGGCGACCGGCACCCCGGTGAGCAGGATCAGGGTGGTGACGACGCCGATCAGAAGGCCGGTCTGAAGCTCGCTCACCTAGAGTTCCTCCTCGATGCCGAACGGCGCTTCCCGGCCGGTGACGAGCGCCAGGATGTCGGCCACGTATTGCAGGCACATGAGCCCGAAGCCGACCGGCATCGACAGGCGCGGGACCCAAAGGGGCGGCGCCCAGATCGTCGACCCGGTCTCGCCCGAGAGCCAGACCTCGCGGAAGAAGAAGAAGCTCCAGAAGGCGAGGAGCAGGCAGAAGGCGAACCCCAGCCCCGCCGCGAGGAGGGCCAGCGCGAAGCGCGGGCCGCGCGGCAGGTAGAGCGGCACGAGGTCGACGTTGACGTGGCCCCTGGTCATCAGGACGTAGGGGGAGCCCAGGAAGGTGGCGGCGATGAGGGCGTAGGTGACGAACTCGTGCTGCCAGATCGCCGACTGCGCGAAGACGTAGCGCACCAGGACGAGCTGGCAGACGACGAGGACGCCGGCCAGCAGGAGGAGGATGCTGACGACGCCGAGCGCCGTCGAGACCGCGCCCACGGCCCGGATGAACAGGTCGATCCCGCCCCGGCCCCCGGCGCGGACGGGGTGTTCCCCGCCCGCCGCCGCGCGCTCCCGGACCGGCTTCAGGGGATTGGCGGCCTCCGGCATCACGGCCTCACTCGACCGCGAGCGCTTCGTCGATGATCTTCTGGCCGTCCTTCACGTTCTTCGCGTACTCCTTGTACGAGGACTCCTTGGCGATCGCGAGCCAGGCGTCGAACTGCTCCTTCGTCATGTCGTCGATCTTGACGCCGGCCCCCTTGAAGGTCTCGACGAGGGTCGTGTCCAGCTTCTTCGCTTCCTCGAAGAAGTAGTCCTCGGCCTTCTGCCCGGCGTCGGTCAGCGCCTTCTGCTGCTCCGGGGTCAGCTTGTCGAAGACGGGCTTCGACATCAGGATCGGCTCGTACATGAACCAGAGCGCGTAGTCGCCGGGGGGGGTGAGGCATTTCACCTGCTCGAAGACCCGGTACGACACGAGCGAGCCCGAGGACGTGTTGGCGCCGTCGAGCACGCCGGTCTGGAGGCCCGTGTAGATCTCGGAGGACGGCATGTTGTTGATCGAGGCGCCCGCCGCCGCCAGCATCTCCTCGAAGGCCGGCCCCGCCGCGCGCATCACCTTGCCCTTCACCTCGTCCGGGGTCGTGAGGCAGCCCTCGCGGCCGACGAAGCCGCCGGCGAGCCACGCGTCGGAGAGGACCATGACGCCGTCGTCCTCGATCACCTTCTTGATGTCGTCCATGAAGGGCGAGTCGTTCAGGCGCTTCGCGTGGTCGTGGTTCTTGACGAGCCCCGGCATCAGGGTGGCGCTGAACTCGGGGTGCTTGCCGGACGCGTAGTCGAGCGGGAAGGCCGAGATGTCGATCTGGCCTTTTTGCATCGCGTCCCACTGCTGGGTCGCCTTGACGAGCGAGCCGCCCGGGTAGACGCGGATCTTGATGCCGACGTCGGCGGCCTCCGCCTCCTTCTTGATGATCTGCACCATCTCGTCGCGCACGTCGCCCTTGCCGCCCGGCCACTGGTGCGACGCCTTCAAGGTCACGTCCTCGGCGAGCGCGGTGCCGGACATGAACGCCAGCGACAGCGCGGTAAAGGCGCACTTCTGGAGCGTCTGCATGGGTTCTTGCCTCCCGTTGGGCCGCGCCGGTCGGTGCGCGGCGGGTGTTGCTTTACGGCTTAAAGCCAAACGGGTATGCTTGTCAATGTATCCTGCATACGGGAGACGGAACTCTTGTATACAATCGGCGCACGATCCACCGGCCACCACGCCGCGTCCGACCTGCGCACCGCGATCGAGGAGGACATCGTCACCGGTCGTGTCGCGCCCGGCGAACGGCTCGACGAGGCGGGCTTGGCGGTTCGCTTCGGCGTCTCGCGCACCCCCGTCCGCGAAGCCCTCCAGGGCCTCGCGGCGGACGGGCTCATCACGCTGCGCCCGCGCCGGGGCGCCGTCGTCGCCAGCCCCACCATTCCCGACCTCATGGCGCTCTTCGAGGCGATGACGGAGTTGGAGAGCGCCTGCGCCGGGCTCGCGGCGCGGCGGATGGAGGCGCCGGACCACGCCCGCCTCTGGGACCTCTGGCGCGCCTGCCTGCCCGCCGTCCGGGCGGGCGACGCCGACGCCTACTACGACGCCAACGTCCGCCTGCACGAGGCGGTCTACGACGGCGCCGGCAACCCCGTCCTCGCCGGCGACACCCGCCGCCTGCGCAACCGCCTCGCCCCCTACCGCCGCCTGCAGCTCCGCAGCCCGAGGCGCCTCCTCGCCTCGCACGCGGAGCACGAGGCGCTCGCCGCCGCGATCGAGGCCGGCGACGAGGCCCTCGCCCGCGGGCGGATGCGCGGCCACGTCGGCGTCCAGGGGGAGGCCTTCACCGACTTCCTCGCGCGGCTGCCGGACACCTTACGGGCAGGGTAGGCCAGCGGGCGCGAATCGTGCGCGGTCGGCCTTAGGGGGCGTGACCGCCCTGGTAGCCGATGTCCTCGACCTTGACCCGCACCTCGACCTTGCCCGCCTTCTCGAAGTCGAGGGTCAGGGGGAAGGTGGCACCCTGCTTGAGCCGTTCCTTGAGGCCCGTCAGCATGACGTGGAACCCGCCGGGCTTCAGCGCCGCTCCCCCGTGCGCCGGCACGTCGACGGCCTCGACCGGGCGCATCTTCATGACCCCGTCCTCCATCAGGTGGGTGTGCAGCCCGGCCCGCCCGGCGGCCTCGGACGCGGCGCCGACGAGGCGGTCGTCCGTGTCGCCCCCGTTGTCGATCGTCAGGTAGACGGCGCCGGCCCGGGCACCCGGCGTCGTCTCGCGCGCCCAGGCGCCCTCGACGGCGATGTCGCCCGCCGTCGCCGTCGTGCCCGTATCGTGGCCCCGCATGTCGCCGCCCGCCGCCACGACGGCAAGGGTGGTGGGCGAGGTTCGCGGTGGGATCCTGTCGTGGTCGAGGGTGGCGTGCGCCCCGGCGGCGCACGGGGCGAGGAGGGCGGCGGCGAGGCCGCACGCGACGAGGGTCTTTTGCATGATCGTTGCCTTTGGAGCTTGACGTAGGACGCGGCGGGAACCCCCGCCGGCGCGAGAGCGGCGGTCAGCCCAAGGGCGGCGGGGCGCGCGAGCGGTGCGCCGTCGGCGGCGCCGTGGCGGGGCGCGGAACGTCGCGTCCGGGGCGAAGGACGCGCGACGGGTCCGGATCAAGCGCGAGGCGCGACCCCACCCGGTCGAGGCGGAGGCCGGGGCAGCCCGTGCAGAGGATGCCGCAGGGGCAGGCGTGCGCGGCGGAGGGCGACGGCTTCTGCCGGTTCCCGCCGGGATCGAGGGCGATCCGCTTCGCCCCTTCGTCCGTGCAGACGAGGATCGTGCGGCCTGTTCCTTCGCCGGCGGCCGTCGCCATCGCCGCGAGCGACGGCGCCAGAAGCACGAGGATCAGGAGGAGGGCGAGGCGCGGCTTCAAGGGCTTCAACCAATGGTAGATGCACGGGCGTCCAGGGGTTTCCTAGCCCCGGCCGCGACCCGCCGCCATGCGCCACGCGGGCGCAGGGCGCCCCCGTCCTTTCAAGGAGGGTTGGTGCCCATCCACCCTCCAATGTGGGTTATCGATAAAATTTTCACGAAATGGTTAACAAAAAATTGATAAAACAAAGAACATATTTGAGTATTACCTTTAATGAATTGGAAACGATAATTGTTGATAAGCAATATCACAGCGAATAGAGATTCGCTCAGGAACGAATTTGGACCGGCGGCGGGCGTGTCCCGCGAGCGGAGGACAGGCATCATGGCGCTTTCGACCGAGCAGCTGCACCAGCAGGCCCTCAACCTGGCCCAGGCCGGCAACGACAACCTGCCCTGGCCTTCGCTGGCGCGCGGCATCGAGCGCCCGGCCTTTGCCCGCCCGGCGCGGCGGATCGAGGTCGACCTGCCGACGCTCAGGACCGCGCTCGAGGCCGAGACGGGCGTGCTCTGGGCGACGATGAAGCACAATGATCGCGCCTGCTGCACCCCCGCCCTCGTCGGCGACACCCGCGACTACCAGACCCTCCTGAAGGACCGCTTCGCCGGGTTCGACGCGATCGAGATGCCGTTTCGCTACCTCGCGTGGCGCTCGGAGAGCCGGGGCGCCTTCCTCATGGGCGGCGACCTCGCCTTCGTCACCAGGGCCGTGCGCGGGCAGGACGAGGCGGCGCTTCGCGCCTACGCCTACCGCTGCTGCGAGGTGGTCCACGAGAACTACGACGCG
The DNA here is from genome assembly GCA_020445645.1 of Geminicoccaceae bacterium. Lineage (GTDB taxonomy): Bacteria > Pseudomonadota > Alphaproteobacteria > Geminicoccales > Geminicoccaceae > JAGRGG01. The sequence continues at coordinate 8,232 of JAGRGG010000056.1, forward strand.
CTCGGCCTGCCGATCATGACGGTGGCCCTCGTCCAGGGCGACGCCATCGGCGGCGGCTTCGAGTCGATGATCACGAACGACTTGGTCATCGCCGAGCGGCAGGCGAAGTTCGGCCTGCCCGAGGTGCTGTTCAACATGTTCCCCGGCATGGGCGCCTACAGCCTGCTCGTGCGCAAGATCGGCGAGCGCGCGGCGCGCGAGCTGGTCGAGGACGGCCGCTCGCGCAGCGCCGAGGAGATGAAGGAGCTTGGCCTCGTCGACATCGTCTGCGAGCCGGGCGAGGCCGAAATCGCCTTCCGCCGCTGGCACGCCGAGAACGACGCCCGCTTCAACACCCTTCGTACCATGCGCCGCGCCTGCCGCCGCGTGGCCCCCCTCGACCGCGGCGAGATCTTCGCCATCGTCGACATGTGGGTCGACCTCGCCCTCTCCCTGTCGTCGAACGACCTGCGCCGCATGGACTGCCTCGCCCGCGTCCAGGAGAAGAAGCGGGCGGGCTGAGCAGGACGCGAAGCGCAATCCTCTCCCTTGCCCCGACCGACCCCGTCGTGCAGATGGGAAACGAACCGGGGGAGGACAGTCGATGCGGATCCAGGCGGCGGTGCTGCGGCGCTCCCCGGTCGGGCGCCCTTACGTCGAGACCGAACCGCTTGCCATCGAGACGCTCGACCTGGACGGGCCAGGGCCGGGGGAGGTGCTGGTCCGCATCCACGCGGCCGGGCTCTGCCATTCGGACCTCTCGGTCATCAACGGCGACCGGCCGCGCCCCTTGCCGATGGCGCTCGGCCACGAGGCGTCGGCGACCGTCGTCGAGACGGGGGCCGGGGTCGACGACCTGGCACCGGGCGAGGGCGTCGTGCTGGTCTTCGTGCCGTCCTGCGGCCGCTGCCTGCCCTGCGCCGAGGGGCGGGCCGCCCTGTGCGAGCCGGGGGCGGCGGCGAACGCGGCCGGCGGGCTGCTCGGCGGTGGGCGGCGGCTGTCCGGGGGCGGCGAGCCCGTCCACCACCACCTCGGCGTCTCGGCCTTCGCCGACCACGCCGTCGTCTCGCGCCGCTCGCTCGTCAAGGCGGAGCCGGGGCTGGCGCTCGACCGGGCGGCGCTGTTCGGCTGCGCCGTGCTCACGGGGGTCGGCGCCGTCGTCAATACGGGCCGGGTGACGCCGGGGCAGTCGGTCGCCGTCGTCGGGCTCGGCGGGGTCGGGCTCAGCGCCGTGCTGGGGGCCGTCGCCGCCGGGGCGGCCCGGATCGCCGCCGTTGACCTGTCGCCGGACAGGCTCGCCTTCGCCCGCGACCTCGGCGCCACCGACGCGTTCGACGCCCGCGACCCCGACTGCGCCGCCACGATCCGCGCGGCCCTGGACGGCGGCGCCGACGTCGCCGTCGAGACGGCGGGGGCCGTCGCCGCCTTCGACACCGCCTACGCGGCGACGCGGCGGGGCGGCACGACCGTGTCGGCGGGGCTGGCCAACCCGAGGGAACGGCTCGCCCTCCAGCAGGTGGGCCTCGTCGCCGAGGAGCGCACGGTCAAGGGCTGCTACCTCGGCGGCGGCGTGCCGGCCCGCGACCTGCCGCGCCTCATGCGCCTGCATCTGCAAGGCCGCCTGCCCGTCGAGCGGCTCATGACGAGCCGGGGGCCGCTCGCGGGCATCAACGCCGCCTTCGACGCGCTCGCCGAGGGCCGCACCGTGCGCCACCTCATCGACATGGCGGCCTGACCGGGCGTCCCAGGCCGGGGTCCATGCGGCACCTTGGTACGCCGTTCGCCGCGCGGGCGGGGGCCTTGCAAGGGATCCTTAACCCGAATGGCGAAGACTGCCGGTACGCGCGATCGGCGCTGAGACACGGAGCCTTCAAGCCATGCCGAACGAAGACGCCCTTCGGCTCGATTTCGACCCGATGCCGGGTGACGACTACCCGCAGCTCGCGGACTTGGCGCGGTCCTTCCTGGGCGCCGCCGACGCCCCCGCCGACGTCCGGCCGGGCGCGTCGGAAGGGGGGATCTCCCTCCAGATGAGCGATCTGATCGCCGACGCGGGGGGCGAACTCGTCCTCTACGGACAGGGTGAGCTGAACATCCTGGCCGACGGCGGCTTTTCGGCCGGCGCCAGCGCCGCCGCGCACGTCACGGCGGGCGGCGAGGACGTGACCGGCTTCGGCTTCATCGCCTTCGCCTCGGGCACCACGGTCTACTTCCCGGCCGATCTCGCCGTCCACGTCGTCGGCAGCGATACCGTCGTGTAGAGGATCACGCTTCGCGTCCGCCCCGGCGCGGACGCGAAGCGTAAACTTATAGCACGCGCTGCCGGTCGACGGGCAGGTTGCGGCGCACGGTGGCGACCCGTTCGGGGTCGATGCGGGCGACGGCGTAGCCGGTGCCGTCCGGGGCGTCGGCGACGACGGTGCCCCAGGGGTCGATCACGAGCGAATGGCCGTAGGTGTGGCGGCGGCCGTCGTCGAAGGCGCCCCACTGGGCGCTGGCGACGACCCAGCTCTGCGTCTCGATCGCGCGCGCCCGCAGGAGGACGTGCCAGTGGTCCTTGCCGGTCTGGAGGGTGAAGGCGGCGGGCAGGACGATGACCTCGGCGCCCCCGTCGCGCAGGGCGCGGAACAGTTCGGGAAAGCGGAGATCGTAGCAGATGGCGCAGCCGATCCGGACGCCCTCGCAGTCGTAGGTCACGACCTCGCGGCCGCCCTTGATCGTCTCGCTCTCCAGGTAGCGGATGCCGCCCGGCACCTCGACGTCGAAGAGGTGGAGCTTGCGGTAGCGCGCCGCCTCGTTGCCCTCGCGGTCGAAGACGACGGTGGTGTTGTAGGACTTCTCCCCCGCCGCCTCGGCCATGCTGCCGGCGTGCAGCCAGACCCCGTGTCGCCGGGCGAGCGCCTGCATCCGGTCGTAGGCCTCGCCGTCCGGGAAGGTCTCGGCGAGCGCGCGGCGGTGCGCGGCCGGGCCGCCCATGCAGGTGAAGGTCTCCGGAAGAACGACGAGGTCCGGCGCCTCCTCCGCGACGGCGCGGGCGACGAGGTCCTCGGCCTCCGTCAGGTTCAGGGCCTTGTCGGCCCCGCTGCTCATCTGGATCGCGGCGACTTTCATGGGCTGCGTCCTTTCGTGCCTGTGGCCTTTAAACCTAAAGGGGGTGCCGCCCGCGGCCAAGGCTCGCGCGGCGGCGGTCGCAGGAAACGCTTCGCGTCCGCTGCGCGGGGCCTTCTTTTCCTTTTTCTCCCTGTCGAGGAAGAGGGTTTTCGTGCCGGGACGCGGGGCGTTTCATGGAACCCGTCGGCGGGTGCGCGGGTCGACGCCCGCCGCGAGGTTCATCCCGGCCATGACGGGCTCCCCGCCATCCGCCCAAGGCGCGGCCTCGCCGGCCTCGGGTTCGTCCGTACCGTCTTCGTCCGCCTCCCAGCCGTTTGCCTCTTCCCCTGCCTCGTCCTCCCATGCGTCGGGTTCGTCCGTGTCGTCCGTGTCGTCCGTGTCGTCCGCGCGGCAGAGGCGGCCGTCGATGAGGGTGTGCAGGTTGCGCCCCGTCTCCTCCAGGTCGCGGGCGATCCGCTTGCGGTAGCGAAGGAGCGTGGCCAGCGACGGCAGGCGCGGCTTCCCCTCGGGGGCGTCGGGTTCGTCCGCGTCGAACAGGAAGGCGTCCATCGCGAGGAACTCGATCGCCTCCAGCTTCTCCTGCCGCAGGTGGCAGGCGGCGAGGCGCTCCAGCCGGTGGCGCTCGACGGGGGTCTCGACCGGCCGGCGGCGCAGGAGGTCGGCGCGCAGGGCTGCGAGTTCCCGCGCGTCCTCGGCATCCGGCACAAGCACCCTGCCCCTGAGCCCGTGGCAGACGCCGTTCTGGCTGCTGCGCCGCCTCCCCGCCCCGCTGACGGGGCCACGCGAGCGGGCGCCGTTCAGACGGCTGGCCGCCCGCTGCGCGGCTTGGGTTCGTTCGTGCCGCCCGTCATGGCCACGCTGGCGGGCGTGGCGTCGGCGACGATGGCGAGGCCGGGCATGGGGTCGGCTCCTGGCAGGGGTGGTGCCGGGAGGGTAGCACGGGTGTAGGAATAAAGACATATTACGGGCGGCTTTGGCCGGGCATGGCCCGCGCGGGGGTCTTCCTGTCTTCATGTTTAATAGGGTACGTGTCCCTGCTTTTCCCTTGTAGGGTTGACAGGATGCGTGTCCCGGATTCCCCGCGAACGGGTCCATCGTGCCGGGAGGCGGGCGATAGGACGTCGGTCGAACCGACCCCTCGCCCGATGCCCGGCGGCTTGCCTTGGAGGCCGCCGGACGCTAGAGAACGGGCGAAATCGGCGTGTGCAACGGTTCTGGCCGCCCCATGGAAGCGATGACGGACGAAGAGTTCGAGCTGGCCTGCCTGATCGTGGAGGCGGTCAACCTGGAGGACGTGCGGGCGGAGGAGATCGACCCGAACGCCCCCCTCTTCGTCGAGGGGCTCGGCCTCGACTCGATCGACGCGCTCGAGATCGCGCTCGCCGTCTCGACCCGCTACGGCTTCCAGATGCGCTCCGACGACGCCGACAACCGGCGCGTCTTCGCCTCGCTCCGCAATCTGGCCTCCCACGTCGCGGCCCACAGGACCCGATGAGCCCCCCGATGGGCCCCCTGGTGGCGACAGGACGGCGATGAGCCCGCGCGGCGCGGCGGCGACGGAGGGATCCGCCGCGTGGCCGGCGCCCCGTCTAGCCCTGTTCTGGGGGGAGAACGGCGCCGTCGACCGGAGCGGCGTCCTGGGGGCGGCGCTCTCGCTCGCCGGGCGGCTGCCCGAGGCGGGTTTCGCCGTCAACCTCGCCGCCTCGCGCCGGGGATTCCTGACGGGCTTCCTCGCCGCGCTTGCCAGGGGCCAGACCACCCTGTTGCCGACGAGCCGGGTGCCGGGCGAGGTGGCGCGGCTGCGCGCGCGCTTTCCCGGCAGCTACCCCCTCGTCGAGGCGGCCGACGCCGATGCCTTCCCGGACGCCGTCGTCCTGCCGGAGGCGGCGGGCGGCGGGGCGGAAGCACCCTTCCCCTGGCCGGAGCCCCGGCACGTCGCCTTCGTCGCCGCGACCTCGGGCACGACCGGCGAGGCCGGGCTGCACCCCAAGCGGTGGGGGAGCCTCGTCAGGGGGGCCGGACTCGCCGCCCGGCGCTTCGGGCTCGGCCCGGGGCTCGGGATCGTCGCCACCGTGCCGCCGCAGCACATGTACGGCCTCGAGACCTCGATCATGGCCCCGCTCGCCGCCGGCTGCTCGGTCCATGCGGGCCGGCCCCTGTTCCCGCAGGATGTGGCCGACGCGCTTCAAGAGACCCGGACGGGGCGCCGCGTCCTCGTGACCACCCCGATCCACCTGCAGGGCTTCGTCGCCGCGGACGTCTCCTGGCCCTCCGTCGAGCGGGTGGTCTCGGCGACGGCACCCCTGGCGCCGGGGCTTGCCGCGAGGGCCGAGGCCCTGTTCGCCGCCCCCGTCCACGAGATCTACGGCTGCACCGAGGGCGGGTCGCTCGCCTCCAGGCGCACCGTCGAGGGCGACGCCTGGACCCTCTACGACGGCGTGCGGCTGGAGCGGGACGGGGATCGGCCCGTCTTCTCGGGGGGGCACCTCGACGGCCCCACCCCGGTCGCCGACGTGCTGGAGGGGCTGGGCGAAGGGCATTTTCGCCTCGTCGGCCGCCACGCCGACCAGGTCGAGGTCGCGGGCAAGCGGGCCTCGCTCGCCGACCTCAACCGCCGCCTGCTAAGCATCGAGGGCGTCCTGGACGGCGTCTTTCTCATGGCCCCCGCCGCCGGGAAAGGCCCCCGCCGCCTCGCCGCGCTCTACGTCGGCGACGGCATCGCGCCGCGCGAGCTTCGCGCCCGGCTGGCGCTGGAGATCGACCCGGCGTTTTTGCCCCGGCCGCTCCGCCGGGTCGCCCGCCTGCCGCGCAACGAGCTGGGCAAGCTGCCGAAACAGGCCCTCCTTCGCCTGCTCGCCGGCGAAGCGCCGCCTTGAGGTCCGCGGCGCCGGGGGCGGGGGCCGGCTGGCTCGGCCAGCGGGAGCGCGGCTCGGCCCTCCTCCTCCGCCTCGTCGTCTGGCTCGCGCGCCGCCTCGGCCGCCCCGCGACGCTGCCGCTGCTTCGCCTCATCAGCCTCTACTTCTGGCTGACGGCCCCCGCCGCCCGCCGCGCGTCGCGCGACTTCCTCGGCCGGGCGCTGGGCCGAAGGGCCACGGCCCGGGAGGTCCGCCGCCACGTCCACGCCTTCGCGCTCACGATCCACGACCGCGTCTACCTCCTGAGCGGCGGCCATGCGGGCTTCGGGGTCGCGGTCGACGACCCGGACGGGCTGGGGGAGCGCCTCGCCGGGGGCCAGGGCTGCATCCTCGTCGGCGCGCACCTGGGCAGCTTCGAGGTGCTGCGCACGCTCGCCGTCGGCGAGAACGCCTTCAGGCTGAAGGTGCTGATGCGCGAGGGGCACAACCCGATGCTCACCCGCCTCCTCGCCCGGCTCAACCCCGCCGTCGCCGCCACGGTGATGACGTGGCGGGGACCCGAGGACGCGCTCCGCCTCAAGGAGCACCTCGACGGGGGCCACATGATCGGGATGCTCGGCGACCGGCTGGTCGAGGGCGAGCGGGGGGTCGCGGTCGACTTCCTCGGCGCCCCCGCCCCCTTCCCCGCCGGGCCGGTCCAGCTCGCCGCCGCGCTGAAGGCCCCCCTCTACCTCTTCCTCGGCCTCTGCGAGGGCGACCGCCGCTACAGGGCGCGCTTCGAGCTGCTGGCCGAGCGGGTCGAGCTGCCGCGCGCCGGGCGCGAGGCGGCGCTTCGGGGCTACGTCGCCCGCTACGCCGAGCGCCTCGGCGCCCACGCGAGGGCGCACCCCTTCGAGTGGTTCAACTTCTACCCCTTCTGGCCGCCGTGAAGCGGGCGCCCCCGACCGCCGCGGGGCGGACGGCCGTCGTCGGCCTCTGGCTCCTCGTCCTCCTCCTCGCCGGCCTCGTCGTCGGAGAGCGCCTTCGGGTCGAGGACGACCTCGCCGCCTTCCTGCCGGCCAAGACCGACCCGTTCGAGCGGCGGATGATGCGCCTCGCCACCGAGGGGCCGGCGTCCCGCCTCGTCCTCGCCGCGATCGAAGGCGGCACCCCCGAGGAGCGCGCCGGGGCGAGCCGCCGGGCGCGGGCCGCCCTCGAGGGCCTCCGGGGCGTCGTCCGGGTCGAGAACGGCGAGGGCGCGGACCCCGCCGCCTTCGACGCCCTCCGGCCCTACCGCTACCTGCTCGCCGACGCCGGCCCCCTCGACGCGGCGGGGCTTCGCGCGGCCCTCGAAGACCGCCTGGGCGAACTGCGCTCGCCCCTGGCGCTCCTGGCGCAGGAAGGTCTGGCCGACGACCCCACCGCCGCCCTGCGCGGCCTCCTCCTCAAGGGCGCCGAAGGAGTGCCGCGACGGGTCGAGGGGGTGCTGGCCTCGAAGGACGGCGCCCGCGCCCTGCTCCTGATCGAGACGGCGGGCAAGGGCTTCGCCTTCACCCGGAAGGCGGCGACCGTCGCCGCGATCGAAGAGGCCCTCGACGAAGCGGCGGCGCCGGCGGGGCTCGAGGTCGTCCTCACCGGCCCCCCCGTCTTCGCCGTGACCAGCGCCGAGCGCATCGACGCCGCCGTCACCCGGCTCAGCGCGATCGCCGCCGCCCTCGTCGCCGCCCTCGTCCTTTGGACCTTCCGTAGCCTCGGCCCCCTTCTGCTGGCATCCCTCCCCCTCCTCACGGCCTACCTCGTCGGCGTCGCCGCCGTGCTCCTCGCCTACGGCGCCATCCACGGCATCGCGCTTGCCTTCGCCATGACCCTGCTCGGCGTCACCGTCGACTACCCGATCCACCTCCTCGCCCACCAGAAGCCGGGCGACGGGCTGGGCGACGCCGCGCGGGCGATCCGCCGCCCCTTGTGGCTCGGCGCGCTGACGACCGCGCTCGCCTTCGGGGTGATCGGCTTCTCGGGCCTGCCGGGGCTCGGCCAGCTCGCCCTCTGCCTCGGCGCCGGCCTCCTCGCCGCGGCCCTGGTCGCCGACCGGGTGCTGCCGGCGCTTCGCCCCGGCCAGCCCCCCGCCCGCCTCGCCCCCCTCCTTCCCCTGCCGCTCCGGGCACCCCGCCCGCTCGCCCCCCTCCTCCTGGGCCTCGGCCTCCTCGCCGCCCTCCACCTCCTCTGGACCGGCGGCGCCGTCTGGGCGGACGACCTCGCCGCCCTCAACCCCGTGCCGGTCGAGGAACAGCGCCAGGACGAGCGCCTGCGCGCCGATCTGGGCGCCCCCGACCTCGGCCCGGCCCTCGCGGTAAGCGCGCCGACGGCGGAGGCCGTGCTGCTGGCCGAGGAGGCGATCGAGCCCCGGCTTCGGGACCTCGTCGCTTCGGGCGGCATCGGCGGCTTCGACATGGCGAGCCTCCATCTGCCGAGCGTCGCGCGGCAGAAGGCCCGGCAGGCGGGGCTGCCGGACGCCCCGGCGCTGCGAAAGGATCTCGATGGGGCGGTCCGGGGCCTCCCCTTCAAGGCGGGCCTGTTCGCCCCCTTCCTCGCCGCCGTGGCCGCGAGCCGGACGAAGCCGCCGCTCACGGCCGAGGCGGGGCTGCGGCTCTTCGGGGGCACCCCGCTCGGCCCCCGCCTGGAGGCGCTGCTGGGGTCCGAGGGCGGGCTGTGGCACGGCCTCGTCACCCTGAGCGGGGTGCGCGACCGGGCGGCGCCGGGCGCCGTCGCCCAAGGGTCGCCCGCCGTCCGCGCGGTCGACCTCGCCGGGCTCGCGGGCGCGACGATGACCGAGGCGCGCGACGCGGCCCTTCGCCACTTGGCGGCGGGATCGGTCCTGATCCTCGCCGTCCCCCTCCTCGTCCGCCGCCGCGCCCTGGACGTGCCCGCCGCGGCCCTTGCGCTCGGCCTCGCCCTCGTCCTCACGGCGTCCCTCCTCGTCCTCCTGGGCGAGCGCCTCAACCTGTTCCACGTCCTGGCCTGCCTCCTCGTCGTCGGCGCCGGGCTCGACTACGCCCTGTTCTTCCTCCACGCGGGCGACGGCGACGCGGCCGAGGGGGGCCTGCGCTGGCGGACCCTGCACGCCGTCGTCCTCTGCGCGGCCTCGACGGGCCTCGTCTTCGACCTAATTGCCACGGCCGGGGTGCCCGTGCTGCGCGCCATCGGTCTCACCGTCGGCCTCGGCACCGCCCTCGCCTTCCTGTGCGCCTACGCCCTCCTCGCCCGCGGCGGGGACCTGCCGAGGGGAGAGACGTGAAGGAGCGAACGAACGCCCTCGTCCTGGAGCGGATGACGCTCGCCACCTGCCTCGGGCTCGGGCTCGACGCCCACGCGGCGGCGCTGGCGGCCGGCAGGAGCGGCCTTTGCCCCTGCGACCTGCCCCACGTCGGGCTCGAGACCCTGATCGGCGAGGTGGACGGCCTGGAGGAGACGCCCCTGCCCCGGCGCCTCGCCGCCTACGACTGCCGCAACAACCGCCTCGCGTGGCGGGGGCTCCAGGCCGACGGCTTCGCGGACGCGGTCCTCGCCCGCCGCGCCGAGATCGGTCCCCGCCGGATCGGCGTCTTCGTGGGATCCAGCACGTCCGGCATCGACCGCACCGAGCGCGCCTACCGCGAGCGCCGGGACGACGGCCCCTTGCCCGACTGGTTCGACTACCGCCACACCCACAACGCCTTCTCGCCCGCCGCCTTCGTCCAGGACGCGCTCGGGCTCGAAGGCGTGGCGCAGGTGGTGGCGACCGCCTGCTCGTCGAGCGCCAAGGCCTTCGCCGCCGCGAAGCGCCATCTGCAGGCGGGGCTCTGCGACGCCGCCGTCGTCGGCGGGGTCGATTCCTTGTGCCAGACCACGCTCTACGGCTTCAACGCGCTCGAACTCGTCGCCCGCGAGCCCTGCCGCCCCTGGGACCCCGGGCGGCAGGGGATCTCGCTCGCCGAGGCCGCCGGCTTCGCCCTGGTCGCCTTGCGTCCGCGCGGAGCGGCGGGCGGGGGCTTCGCCGTGCTCGGCCACGGCGAGAGCAGCGACGCGCACCACATGTCGGCCCCCCACCCGGAAGGCGCCGGGGCGGCGAGGGCGATGCGGGCATCCCTCGACATGGCCGGGCTCCCCCCCGACGCGATCGGCTACGTCAACCTGCACGGCACCGGTACCCTTGCCAACGACGAGGCCGAGGACCGGGCCGTCCTGGCCGCGCTCGGCCCGCGCGTCCCCTGCCGCTCGACCAAGGGGCTCACCGGCCACGCGCTGGGGGCCGCCGGGATCGTCGAACTCGTCCTCCTCTGCCTCGGCCTGGAGGAGCGGCGCCTGCCGCCGATGCCGACCACCCGGACGATCGACGCCGCCCTCAAGGCCAACGTGCGCACGGAATCCGAGCCCTGCCGGACCCGCTTCGGGCTCACGAACGCCTTCGGCTTCGGCGGCAGCAACTGCGCCCTCGTCGTCGGGGCGGGCGCGTGAGCCTCCCGCTTCGCCTCGACGCCGTCGGGATCGTCGGCCCCGGCCTGCCCGGCTGGACCGAGTCGCTCCCCGTCCTGCGCGGCCTGCGGCCCCACGCCTTCGAGCCCCTGCCCCGCCCCGCCCTCGACCGCCTCCCCGCCCGCGAGCGGCGCCGCGTCACCCCCACGATCGCGCTGGCGCTCGCCGCCGCGGGCGAGGTGCCGCCGGCCCTCCTCGACCCGCCCCCCGTCGCGGTCTTCGCCTGCTCCGGCGGCGACACCGAGGTGATCGACCGCATCTGCCGCGCCCTCAACCTGCCCGACCGCCCGGTGTCGCCCGCGAACTTCCACAACTCGGTCCACAACGCGCCCGCCGGGTACTGGTCGATCGCGCTCGGCGCGGGCGTGCCGATGACGAGCCTCTCCGCCTACGACGCGAGCCTCGCCGCGGGCTTCCTGGAGGCCGCGACCGGCGTGCTCGACGACGGCGGCCCCCGCCTCCTCGTCGCCTACGACACCCCGCCCCCGCCGCCCTTGTGGGCGCACCGCCCGCTGGTGGCCCCCTTCGCCGTGGCGCTCCTCCTCGGCCCCGGCACGAACGAGCCCGGCACCCTCGCCCGGCTCCGCCTCGACCTGGAGGAGGGCCCCGACGAGACGGTGATGGACGATCCCTCCCTGGAGCGGCTGCGCGCCGGCAACCCCGCCGCCCGCGTCCTCCCCCTCCTCGCCCTCCTGGCACGGGGCGGGGCCGGGTCCGTCGCCCTGCCCTACCTGAAGGGCGGCAGCCTTCGCATCGGCCTGGAACCCTCGGCGGGCCTGGAACCCTCGGCGGACCTGGGCGCATGAGCGCCGACGACCCCGCCCGCTTCCTGCCGCACGGTGGGCGGATGCGGCTTATCGAGCGGGTGGAAAGCTGGGACGAGTCCCAAATCGTCTGCCTTGCCGACAACCACCGCGCCCCCGACCACCCCCTGCGCGGTGCCGGCGGCCTCGCCGCCGTCCACGCCGTCGAGTACGCGGCGCAGGCGACGGCGGTCCACGGCGGGCTGGTCGGCGGCGCCGAACCCGGCCTGCGCTACGTCGCCGCGATCCGCGACGCCGCCCTCGCCGTCGACCGGCTGGACGACCTGCCCGCCCCCCTTCGCATCGAGGCCCGTCACGCGGCCGGCAACGACGCCGCCGTCGTCTACGCCTGCGAGGTGACGAGCGGCGGGTTCCCCGTCGCCGCCGTCCGCCTCACCCTCGTCGCCGTGCGGGGGATCCCCTCTTGAGGCGCGCCCTCGTCACCGGCGGCAGCGGCGACATCGGCGGCGCGATCTGCAAGGCGCTGGCGGGGGACGGCTTCCACGTCGTCGTCCACGCCAACGGGCGGATCGAGCGGGCGGAAGCCCTCGCGGCGGCGCTCAGGGCCGAAGGGAAAAGCGCCGGGGCGGTCGCCTTCGACGTGACCGATCCCTCGGCCAGCGCCGAGGCCCTGACCGGGCTTCTCGCGGACGGGCCGATCCAGGTGCTCGTCAACAACGCGGGCATCCACGACGACGCGACGATGGCCGCGCTCGACTTCGACCGCTGGCGCCGCGTCGTCGCCGTGTCGCTGGACGGCTTCTTCAACGTCACCCGGCCCCTCCTTCTCCCGATGCTCCGCACCCGCTGGGGGCGGATCGTCAGCCTCTCCTCGGTCAGCGCCACGATGGGCAACCGGGGTCAGACCAGCTACGCCGCCGCCAAGGCCGGGCTGCACGGCGCTTCCCGCAGCCTCGCCCGCGAGGTCGCCTCGCGCGGCGTCACCGTCAACGTCGTGGCGCCCGGCATCATCGAGGGGAGCAGCACGGCGGACTTCACCCCGGAGCGGGTCAGGGCGGCCGTGCCGACGGGCCGGGCGGGGCGCCCGGACGAGGTCGCCGCCGTCGTCGCCTTTCTCGCCTCCGACGCCGCGTCCTACGTCTCGGGGCAGGTGATCCAGGTGAACGGGGCGATGGCGTGAGGGCCGTCGTCACGCGCCGGATCGCCTCCGACCACCCCTGCCTCGCCGGCCACTTCCCGGACAACCCCGTCGTGCCCGCGACCCTCCTGTTGGAGACGATCGCCGCCGCCCTCGCCGAGGCGCTGCCGGGCGCTCGCGTCGCGGCGATCGCCTGGGCCAAGTTCCAGAAGGTGCTGCGCCCCGATACGGCCTTTCATGTCGAGCTTGAGGAAACGGCCCCCCGCCTCGTCGCCTTCGCCTGCCGCGACGAGGGGGGCGGGCTTCTCGCCGAGGGAAGGCTGAGGCTCCGCCCGTGACGACCGCCCAGGACACGGCCCAGGACAGGGTCATGCGAACCGAACCCTTCGACGTCGTCGTCGTCGGCGGGGCCTTCTCGGGGGCGGCGACCGCCCTTCTGCTGCGCCGCCGCCTGCCGGACGCCCGGATCGCCGTCGTCGAGAAGCGAGAGCGCTTCGACCGCAAGGTGGGCGAGGCCACCGTCGAACTGTCCGCCTACTTCCTCCACCACGTGCTCGGCCTCCACGACTACCTGAGCCGCGAGCACCTCCCCAAGCACGGCCTGCGCTTCTGGTTCACCGACGGCCCCGGCCGCCGGCTCGACGAGATGACCGAGATCGGCCCCCGCGAGGTGCCCGCGCTCCCCGCCTTCCAGCTCGACCGCGCGAAGCTCGACGAGCACCTGCTGGCGCTCGCCCGGGAAGCCGGCTGCACCGTGCTCCGCCCCGCCCGCGTCGAGTCGGTGGAAACCGGCTGGCCCAGCACCACCGTCGTCGTCCGCGAGGACGGCAAGGAACCCCGTACCCTCGAAGCCCGCTGGCTCGTCGACGGCACCGGCCGGGAGGGCTGGCTCGCGTCCCGCCTCGGCCTCCGCCGCCCCCTCCCCCAGCACCCCACCGCCGCCGCCTGGGGCCGCTGGCGGAACATCAACGACATGGACGGCCCCCTCTTGCGCGGCCCCGACCCGCGCCACCCCCGCCTCGGCCACGTCGCGCCCGCGCGGCGCCTCGCCACCAACCACTTCTGCGGCGACGGCTGGTGGTGCTGGGTGATCCCGCTCAAGGGCGGCGAGACCAGCATCGGCGTCGTCTTCGACCGCCGCCGCTTCGACCTGTTCAAGGAGGGCAAGGCCCGCGCCGCCTACGAGCGCTTCGTCCGCGGGCGCCCCGGCCTCGCCGAACTCGCGGCGGGTGCCGACCTCGACGGCGACGACTTCGCCTACCGCCGCAGCCTGCCCTACACCTGCGAGCGCTACATGGAAAAGGGCTGGGCCCTGGTCGGCGACGCCGCCACCTTCCTCGACCCCTTCTACAGCCCCGGCCTCGACCACGCCGCCGTCTCGATCTGCGCCACGGCCGAGATCGTCGAGGCCGACCTCGGGGGCCTGCCCGAACCCGACCTCGACGCCCGCGTCGCCTCCCACAACGCCGTCTTCGCCCGCTCGATCCCCCGCTGGCTCGACGCCCTCTACACCGACAAGTACGAGCTGTTCGGCGACGCCGAACTCGTGCGCTGCGCCTACCTCGTCGATACCGGCCTCTATCTGTTGGGCGTCGTCGGCCCCGCCCACCGCACGTTCGCCGCCATGAGCAACCCGATCTTCGGCCCCGACCTCCCCCAGTCCCGGATCGCCGCCGGCTTCATGCGCTTCTTCAAGTCCCGCCTCGTCCAGATCGCCCGCCACCGCCGCCAAACCGGCACCTACGGCCGCCGCAACGCAGGGTGGCGCAGCTACGGCCCCGCCTTCGATCTCGGTGCCCGCAGCGCGGGCAATCTGCGACGCGGGTTGCAGGCGTGGCTCGCCCTCGAGACCGAACACGCTTCGCGTCCGCTGCGCGGGGCTTTTTTCCTTCTTTTTTCATCCGTTGGCCGTGCC
>JAGRGG010000056.1:22517-26770 GCA_020445645.1 Geminicoccaceae bacterium
GGCACGGCCAACGGATGAAAAAAGAGAAAAAGAAGGCCCCGCGCCAGCGGACGCGAAGCGTATCTCCTAAAGCGGCGCCAGCGTCGTCACGATCCGGTCTCCCGCCACCGCCTCGATCGTGACCTTCCTGATCGTCCTGCCGCCCTCGATCCCGATCGTCCGGATCGTCCGGCGCAGGGCTTGGTCCTTCGGCACCAGATCGAGGCGCCAGTCCGTCGCGTCGCCCGCGACGGTCGCCGTGTAGGCGCCCTCGATCGCGGCGAGGTCGCCTTGCAGCGTGGCGCGGAAGGGGAGGACGAGGGCGGCGAGGAGGGGCTGGGCGGCGAGGCTGAGGGTCCGTGTTCCCCCCTTCGCCTCGACGCGCACCCTGTCGCCCTCGACCGTGTAGGTGGCGGGCTCCGGCGCGACGTCCTCGCGCACGAGCCGGTCCGGCGGAGTGAAGCTCAGCGTGCCCTCGACGACGATCGGGGCGTCGAGCGCCATCAGGTCGCGCCGCTCGACGAAGCGCGCCCGCACCGGCGCCTCGGCGCGCAGGCCTTGCAGAAGCTCCCCCGGCGTCAGGGCGAGAGCGGGGACGGGCAGCGCGAGGAGCAGGAGGACGAGGAGGCGGCGCACGCTAGCCCGCCCGCGCGGGTTGCGGCGGCGGTTCCGGCGCCGGGTCGAAGCGCAGGCCGAGCCGGGCGAGGCCGTAGATGCCCTTGAACAGCGCGTAGCGGACGTCGATCCCCTGCCGGTGGAACACGTCGCCGGCGAGGAGGCGCAGCAGCGCCGCCTCGATCCCCAGCACGTCGCGGCGGTTGAGGAACAGGTGGCGCATCGCGGGCTCGTTGAAGCGGTGGATGAGCCAGGACATGGCGGCGAGCCCCCGCCGGACGCGCCGCTCGGCGTCGGCGAAGCGGCGTTCGACGTTCCGCTCGCCGCCGAGCCGCGCCGCGACGGCGTCGGCGGCGAAGAAGGCGCTTTGCAGGGCGAAGTGGACCCCGGACGAGAACACGGGGTCGACGAAGGCGAAGGCGTCGCCCGCGAGGCACCAGTTGGCGCCGTACATGCGCGAGGCCCCGTAGCTGTAGTTGCTCGCCGCGTGGGCCGGGCCGAGGCGCCTTGCCCCCTCCAGCCTGGCCGCGACCTCGGGCGCCATGCGCAGCGTCGCCTCCAAAAAGGCGTCGAGCGGCCCCTCCCGTCGCTTCAGGCAGGCGGGCGGGAACACCGCGCCGACGCTCATCACCCCGTCCGGGAGCGGGATCATCCAGATCCAGCCGTGCTGGAACCAGTAGAGGCTGATGTTGCCCTCGCGCTCCCCCTCGCGGAAGCCAGCACCCCGGTAGTGGCCGAAGACGGCGGCGCTCTGGTGGTTGGGATCCGCCACGCGCAGGTCCAGGTGCCGGGCCAGGAGGCCGTCCCGCCCCGAGGCGTCGATGAGTTCCCGCGCGGCCAAGCGGACCTCCCCCCCGTCCGCCCCCTTGAGAACGAGCCGCACCTCCCCCGCCAGACCCTCGACCCTGGCCGTCGCCCCCTCGAACGGGACGGCCCCGCACCCCACCGCGCGGCGGAAGAGGAGGTCGTCGAAGCGGGCGCGCTCGACCTGCACCGCCCCTTCGGCGGCGCTGCCCCGCATGACGTGGGCGAAGGTGATCGCCTGGCTGCGCCCGTCCGCCGCCGTGAAGTCGGCGCCGCGCTTCCTGACCCCTAGCGCCCGCACCTCCTCCAGCACGCCGAGGCGCTCCAGGAGCGGCATCGTCGCCGGCAGCAGCGACTCGCCGATGTGGAAGCGCGGGTGCCGCGCCTTCTCGACGAGGGCGACCGAATGCCCCGCCCTCGCCAGCAGCGCCGCCGCCGTGGCGCCCGCAGGCCCCCCACCGACGACGACGGCGTCGAACGCGGCCCCGCTCAAGGCCTCCCCTCCCCGCCCGGCATGGGCGCCTTCAGGGCCGCCCGGTAGTCGAGCCGGACGAGGAAGCGGAAGAAGCCGGCCAGGGTCATGTGGTCGTAGCCCGGCAGGACGAGGCGGCGGCAGAAGAACTCGGCGACGAGGAACGCGGTGCACAAGGGTCCGTTGACCCCGGCGGCGACGAGGGCCGCGTCGCGCCAGGAGGGGGTCAGGACGCCGAGCAGCATCAGCCCCGCCATGAAGGCGAACCATAGGGTCCACAGGAACGTGACCCGGCGGGAATAGCGCCGGCTCGAAGGATCGAGTACGCAACCCCTCGCCAGCGTCGCAAGGCGGGTCAGCAGCGCCACCCGGCCCGGCAGGAGTGTGTGCCCGAACAGGGCGAAGAGGGCCAAGTTGGCGCACAGGGGCAGGAGAAGGACGGTTTGCAGCATCAGGCGCTTCAGCATCCCCCGGGAAACGGCGGGCGATCATCCGTCCCCCGCCCCTCGATGGCAAGCGTCAACTCGCCGCTCGCCCGCCTGGGCGGGTCCGAAGGCGGCTGCGCGTTCGCGTTCGGCGCCGACCACGGCTTCGACCCGGCCCGTCCGGGCGAGGTGCGGGTCGGCCTGCCGCCGCTCCTGACACCTCCCCTCGTCGAGCGCTGGCTGGAGGGCCTGAGGCTCGCCCCCGGCCGCCACGGCGACGCGGGCTACCTCGCCGGCGACGGCCTCCTCCTCGGCCACCTCCTCCTGGAGGAGACGCCGGGCCGCGACATGGCCGCCCTCGCCGGCGCCGCCTACGGCCGCCTCCTCGCCTGCGTCCGGGACGCGGGCTTCCCCCACCTCCTCCGCGTCTGGCACGTGCTCCCGGCGATCACCGGCGTCGAGAACGGGATCGAGCGCTACCGCGCCTTCTCGGTCGGCCGCCACGCGGCGCTCCGGGCCGGGTACGGCGACGGCTTCGAGCCCCTTCTGCCCGCCGCGTCGGCCGTCGGCGGCCGCGCCCCCGGCCTCCTCGTCTCCTTCCTCGCCGGCGCGGCGCCGGGGGTCCAGGTCGAGAACCCCCGGCAGACGAGCGCCTTTCGCTACCCCGTCCGCTACGGGCCGAAGAGCCCCGCCTTCTCGCGCGCGCTGCGGACGGGGGACGGCGCCCTCGTCCTCTCCGGCACCGCCAGCATCGTCGGCCACGAGAGCCGCCACACGGGCGACCCCGCCGCCCAGACGGAGGAGATCGTCCGCAACCTCGAGGCCCTCGGCGCGGGCAGGGACGGCGCCCCGCCCGCCTTCCTTCGTGTCTACCTGCGCCGGGAGGAGGACTGGCCCGTCGTCGAGGCGGCCTTGCGCCGCGCCTACGGCCCTGCCCTCCCCCTCCTTCCCTTGCGCGCCGACGTCTGCCGCCCCGACCTCCTCGTCGAGGCCGAGGGCCTCGCCCTGCCCCCGGAGCCCGCCCCGTGCGCCGCCTGATTTCCTTTCTGTTTCTCCTCGCCGCGCCCCCGGCCCTCGCGCAGACGGAAAAGCCGCTCTGGGAGGCCGGGGTCGGCGGCGTCGCCGCGTGGTCGCCCGACTACCCCGCGTCCGCCCAGAACCACTGGAACGTGATCCCCTTCCCCTTCGTCATCTACCGGGGCGACAGCGTCGAGGTGACGGAGCGGGGGCGCCTGCGCGGCTACCTGTTCGACACCGACCGCTTCGAACTCGACGTGAGCGCCGCCGGCGCGTTCGCCGCCGATTCCAAGGACAACGACGCCAGGCGCGGGATGCCCGACCTCGACTTCCTGGGCGAGATCGGCCCCCGCCTTGGCGTCACCCTCCACGACGGCCCCGCCCGCCTGATCCGCCTCGACCTCCAGGCCCGCGCCGTCTTCTCGACCGACCTTCGCCACTTCGGCTTCGAGGGCTTCGTCCTCAACCCCGAACTCGTCTGGCGCGAGCGCCCCCTTCTGGGCTTCAAGGGCGTCGAGGCCGAGTTCCGCCTCGGCCCCCTCGTCGCCGACCGCCGCCTGCAGGGCTACTTCTACGGCGTCGACCCCCGGTACGCCCGCCCCGGCCGCCCCGCCTACGGGGCCGACGCCGGCTACCTGGGCACCCAGTCCTCGCTCACGCTTCGCCTCCCCCTCACCGACCGCGCCCGCCTCTCCGCCGGCCTCAACGCCGGCTGGTTCAAGGGCGCTTCCAACGAGGGCTCCCCCCTCTACCGCGACGACGTCAACTGGGGCGCCAGCCTCGCCGTCCTCGTCTCGCTCTACCAAAGCGGGCGCACCACGCGGGCGGCGACGGACGACTAGGACGCGAAACGGCCACGGGCTGCCGCCCGTCGTGGCGCCACTGCCTGTCCTCGGACCGTCGTACAGGGTACCTTTTGCCCGCCGCATCCGCTGATTTTC
>JAGRGG010000057.1 GCA_020445645.1 Geminicoccaceae bacterium
AACAGGAAGGGGCGCCGGTCGAGGATGATAGTCGATTTTCAATCGACCCTTGAGGAACCCCTCGCCTTGTAGGCGAGGGTGGTTCAGTTTCCTATAATGTGCTAACCTTCTGCCACGACGCACCGTCGCCGGAAGAAGACAGCATGCCTAACTTTACCACCGTATCCAATGCCGCGCCCTTGACCGGCACGAACGAACCCAAGTCCCGCACCCCGGCGCAGCGCGACGCCAGCCGGAAGAACGGCGCCTCGCGCGGCCCCGTTACCGACGCGGGCAGGCGCCGCAGTTCGCGGAACGGCCACCGTCACGGGCTCAGGAGCAGGGTGCTCGTGCTGGATGCCAAGGATGCCCGCGGGCTTGCCGCCCTCCGTGCCGACCTGCTCCGCCGCTGGCCCGTCGCCACGCCCATCGAGCGGCACTGGCTGGAGCGCCTCGCCGCCTGCCACTTCCGCCAGCAGAAGCTGGAGGCGATCGAGTTCCTCGCGATGGACGCCTTCCTGTTCGACACGGACGAACCCGACGCCCCCGAGGGGAAGCCGCGCCTGCCGTCGCTGGCGACGCTGCTGCGCTACCGCCGTCAGATCGCGCGGGAGATGGAGGAGGCGGGGGGGAACCTGCACCGCCTCATCGACGCCCGGCTGCACCGCATGGGCGGCACGGACGGATGTGAGGAGAAGACAGACGAGGACGACGCGGCCGGTCAGGACGACGACGCTGCCAACGCCAACCTCTGCACGGACGCCCTGACGCGACCCCTCTTCAACAACCAGCAAAAGGACTGCCTTGCGGAGCAAGGCAGGCCCCGCGCAGCGGACGCGATGCGCGTCGCGCCGACGCGACCGAACCCGGCCCGGCCACCCTTCCCACCCCTTCCGCAAGCGCAACCCAACCCATAGCGTTGCAAACAAACCACACTACCACCAAAAAATGCCGCTTGTCGTTTGGGTGGTTATCCACAAACTATCCACAGGCGGGTTTGTCCTTTGGGTGGTTATCCACATTTCGTCCACAGGGGGCGTTTGTCGTTTGGGTGGTTATCCACAGAATCGGGCTTGTCGTTTGGGTGGTTATCAACAGGCCGTTTGTCGTTTGGGTGGAACCGAGTTTGTCGTTTGGGTGGAGAAACGTTTGTCGTTTGGGTGGAAAAGTTTGTCCTTTGGGTGGAGCCCTTTATAAGGAATCAAATAGAATCAAATAAGAATCTCAAATCATGATTGGGCCCCGCCGCCTGTGGACAACCGGAAACGGCGTGTTTTTGCCCTTGCCAACGGCGGAATCGCCCTTCCCGGCCGACTTCCACCCAAACGACAAATTGCCAGGGGCTTAGCAGGGGGGGTATCAGGGCTCAGGCAGTGCGGAAGTTCGAGCGAGACATGGCCAACCCCCACCAGCTGATCGCCACCTACGGCCTGGAGCAGGGACTGACCCAGGCGAAGGCCGCCGGTCTCGATCCGAAGCTCGCCAGCATCCTCCAGGGGTTCTACGGCGACGCGGGCGAGGACGACGGGTTCCAGTACGCCGGGCTCTGCCTCCTGGGCCTCCCCCACCGCCGCCTGGAGCGGGAGGACATGGTCTGGGAGCGCGAGTTGAACCGCCCCGACTACGCCTGCTCGCTCATCGTCGAGCCCGGCCTGCTCAAGATCCGCGGCAGGAACGAGCGCCTGGGCGTGCCGTTCGGCCCGGCGGCGCGGATGATCCTGATCTACCTCCAGACCCAGGCCGTGCGTTCCCGCTCCCGCGAGGTCCGCCTCGGCACGTCGATGCACGACTGGCTCACCCGGATGGGGATGTCGATCGGCGGCCGGCAGTACGACGCCGTGCGCGACCAGGCCAAGCGCATCTCGGCCTGCACGCTCAGGTTCATCTGGGGCGACGAGCGCACGTCCGGCTTCGACAAGGACGCGATCATCAAGCGCGGCCTCCTCCTCCTGGAGCACCTGGACGGCCAGCAGCCGCGCCTCTGGGACGAGCACGTGGTCCTGGGCGAGACGTTCTACCACGCCCTGTGCGAGCGCCCGGTGCCGATCAACCTCGGCGCCATCCGCCAGATCGCCAATTCCTCGCAGGCGATCGACGTGTACATCTGGCTCGCCTACCGCCTGCACGCCCTGAAGAAACGCACCGAACTCAGCTGGAGCGCCGTGCGCGAGCAGTTCGCCCCCGAAACTACCCGCGTCGACCGCTTCCGCGACCGCTTCGGCAAGGCGCTCGAGGCCGCGATGTGCGTCTACCCCGACGCCCGCGTCACCTGGAACAGCCGCTCGCTCATCCTCCACCCCTCCCCGCCCCCCGTCCGCGAGCGCTCGTTCGCCGTCGTCCAGGGGCTTCCCCAAGGCGGGGCGCAGGGGGCGGTTTCCACCCAAACGACAAACGCCGGCGGCACCCTCATCCTCGCCGGCGAGGACTGAAAGGCCCCGCTCAGGCGGCCCTGGCGCCCCTCGCCTCGCCTTCCTCCACGGCCTCGACGAAGGCCCGTTCGAGGTGGAGGAACGGCCCCTCCCAGGTCCAGTGCCGCTCGATGAAGGCCCGCGCGTTCGCCCCCAGCCGCTCCCGCTCGGCCGCGTCCCCGAACAGGCGAACCACCGCCGCCGCCATGTCCTCGGCCCGGTCGACGACCAGCAGGTCCCGCCCCGGCTCCGCGCCGATCCCCTCGTTGGCGACGGGCGTCGCCACCACCGGCCGCGCCATCGCCATCGCCTCCAGGAGCTTGTTCTGCAACCCCGCCGCGGCCCGGATCGGGGCGACCGCGACCTCGGCCCGCCCGATCCACGCCGCCGGGTCGTCGACCGTGCCGGTGACGTGGATCCCGTCCTTGCCGTCGAGCGCCAGGAGCGCCGGCACCGGGTCGCGCCCGACGACGGTGAAGCGGGCGTCGGGGTGCACGGCCCGCACCCGCGGCCACACCTCCCTGGCGAACCAGAGCGCCGCCTCGACGTTCGGCGCGTAGCGCATCACCCCCGACATGACGACGCTTTTGCGCTCGACCAGCGCGGGGTCGCCCGGCTTGAACTGCTCGGTGTCGACCCCGTGCGGCCCCATGACGACGTTGCCGATCGGCGGCTGCCCGTGCCGCCCGCAGGCGTCCGCGATCGCCGCCACGTCCTTCTTGCCGATCAGCACGACCCGGCTGACCCCCTGCCAGACCTTCGCCTCGTAGGCCCCCATCCGGCGGCTCTCGAAGCGGTAGAACAGCCGTTCGGCAAGCGTGCGGGCCGACGCCGCCAGACGCGCCGTGTTGAGCGTCTGCGACAGCTGGAGCGCCAGGAACGTCGCCTTCGCCCGCCCGTTTGCCATCGCCGGACGCAGGGCCTCGGCGCTGCGGATGTAGTAGGCGTAGGCGAGGTCGTAGGATTCCGCCTCCAGGAGCCCCTGGACGCGCTTTTCCTGCTTTTGGCTACGGAGGTAGCCGATCTGGGCCGGAAGGCCCTTCAGAGCGCCTCCCAGCGCGCCTACGAGCCCTTCCAGGCGCCCGTGCGGCACGAACGCGACGCTGCGGCAGCGGCTTTCCAGCCAAGCGCGGTGCTCCGGCCGCAGGGGCGGCGCCTTCGGGTCGCAGAGGGTGACGAGGTCGACCGCGTGCCCCCGGGCGTGGAGGAACTCCAGGAGGTGCGAGACGGTCAACTCGTCGCCCCTCGTCATCGGAAGGGGCGGGCGGCTGTAGAGGAACAGGATCCTCAGCCGCCGTTCGGCCGAGCCCGGCCGCATCGGCCGGGGCACGCGGTTGTAGCCCGCGTAAGGATCGTCCACCGGCTCAGGCAAGGGACGGCCCCAGGCGGTTCATGTCGAGGACCGGGAGGTCCGCCGGCAGCCGCTTCAGCGCCGCCGGCATCGGCTTGCCGAGCACGGCGAGCCTCGCCCCCTTCGCCGCCGCTTCCACGTCGTCGGTCATCCGCTGGCGCAGGAGGTCCTGGTGCTCGGCGCCGAGCGCGAAGTTGACGCCCACGAGCCGCGCCGGGTCGAGGTCCGGGTCGTGGACGCGCAGGTCGTAGCCCGCCTCCAGGAGCAGTTCCGCGAGGTCGAGAAGCGGGCTGTTGCGCAGGTCGTCGGTCCCCGCCTTGAACGAGAGGCCGAGCAGCAGCAGGGGGCCGGGGGCCGGGCAGCGCGCCTTGATCTTCTGCGCGAACCACGCGAGGTGCAGCGCGTTGCTCTCCTTCGCCCCGTTCAGGACCGGCACGGCGAGCCCCCCGTCGCGGGCGAGCGAGAGCATCGCCGAGAGGTCCTTCGGCAAACACGAGCCGCCGAACGGCCCCCCCGGCCGCAGGTAGTAGGGCGAGATGTTCAGCTTCGTGTCGGCGAGGAACAGGTCGGCCACCGCCTGCGGGTCGATCCCCTTCGACAGGCTGATCCGCCCGACCTCGTTGGCGAACGCCACCTTGAGCGCGTGGAAGCTGTTGTCGACGAACTTCACCATCTCGGCGACGCCGTAACCCACCTCGAAGAACGGCGCGTCCAGGGCGTCGTAGACCCCCCCCAGCCGCTTCGTCGCCCCCGGATGACGCTCGCCGAGCACGATCTTCGGCGGCGAGAAGTAGTCCTTCACCGCCGTCGACTCGCGCAGGAATTCCGGGTTGAACGCCGCCTCGTAGCGCCCCCCCGGCCCCTCCCCCGCCGCCGTCTCCAGGGTCGGCAGGACGAGCCGCTCCATCGTCCCCGGCGGCATCGTGCTGCGGAAGACGAGCAGCAGCGGCGCCTTGGCCGGATCGCGCTCCCGCAGCGCCGCCCCCAGCTGGCGGGTCGATTCGAGCAGGTGCGTGAGGTTCAGCTTCCCGTCCGCCCGCGACGGCGTGCCGACGCAGACGATCACCATGTCGAGCCCCGCGACCAGCCCCTCGATCGCCCCCGCGCTCCGTACCCGCCCGGCGGCGACCCCCTCTTGCAGGAGACCCTCCACCCCCGGCTCGACCACCGGCGACCGCCCCTCCCCGATCATCCGCACCTTGTCGGGGTTGATGTCGATCCCGACCACCTCGTGCCCGTCCCTGACGAGACAGGCGGCCGTCGTCGTGCCCACGTAGCCGAGGCCCAGAATGGCGATGCGCAAGTTGAATACTCCCGTTCAAGATCGTGCCGTTACGCTTCGCGTCCGCTGGCGC
>JAGRGG010000246.1 GCA_020445645.1 Geminicoccaceae bacterium
TCCTCGGCGAGCTTGCGCGCCGCCGGGCCGATGCCGCCCTGGCCGGCTTGCGCCGGACGGCCGGCGCCGGTTCCGTCCCCGGCCTTCGCGGGCGCCCGATCGGCCGGCTCGTCCGCCGGCTCGTCCGCGCCGGGCGCCTCCGCCTTCTCGGCCGGCGCGTCCACCGCGGCGCTGCCGGCGGGGGCCTCGGCGCCCTCGTCGATCGAGCCGATGACGGCGCCGACCTCGACGTCGCTGCCCTCCTCGGCGCTCACGGCCTTCAGCACCCCCGCGACCGGGGACGGGACTTCAAGGCTGACCTTGTCGGTCTCGAGCTCGACCAGGGGCTCGTCGACCCTGACGGCGTCGCCGGGCTTTTTCAGCCAGCGGGCGATCGTCGCCTCGGTGACGGATTCGCCGAGCGTGGGAACCTTGATGTCGACGCTCATGCGGGCGCTCCCTCCTGCGTGGTGGTGGGCGACGCGCCGACGCTGTCCTGCTGGAGGTCGAGGGCGGCGGCGACGAGGCCCTGCTGCTCGCGCTGGTGCTGGGCGAGGAAGCCCGTCGCCGGCGAGGCCGACGCCTTGCGTCCGGCGTAGTCGAGGCGCCGCTGGTCGTGGCCCATCTCCTCCATCACCGCCTCGACGCGCGGGGCGACGAAGGTCCAGGCCCCCATGTTCTTCGGCTCCTCCTGGCACCAGACGAGGCGCGCCTTGGCGTCGTAGCGCTTCAGCTCCTCGGCGAGCGCCTCGCCCGGGAAGGGGGCGATCTGCTCCAGCCGCACGAGCGCCACCTTCTCCTTCAGCCCCGCCTCCTCACGGGCCTGGAAGAGGTCGTAGTAGACCTTGCCCGTGCAGAGCACGACCCGCTCGACCTTCCCGTCGTCGGGGCCGGGCGGGGTGTCGTACATGACGCGGTGGAAGCTCGTCCCCGGCCCCATGTCGGCCAGGGCCGAGACGGCGAGCTTGTGGCGGAGCAGCGACTTCGGCGTCATGACGATGAGCGGCTTCCTGAAGTCGCGGCAGAGCTGGCGCCTCAGCATGTGGAAGTAGCTGGCGGGCGTCGTCGGGTAGCAGACCTGGATGTTGTCCTCGGCGTAGAGCTGGAGGTACCGTTCCATCCGCGCCGAGGAGTGCTCCGGCCCCTGCCCCTCGTAGCCGTGCGGGAGCAGGCAGACGAGGCCGCACATCCGGAGCCACTTGCTCTCGCCCGACGAGATGAACTGGTCGAAATAGACCTGCGCCCCGTTGGCGAAGTCGCCGAACTGCGCCTCCCAAAGGGTGAGGCAGTTGGGGTCGGCGAGGCTGTAGCCGTACTCGTAGCCGAGCACGCCCTCCTCCGAGAGGTGGCTGTCGACGGCCTCGAAGGGGGCCTGCCCCTCCTTCAGGTGCGCGAGCGGGACGTAGCGCGCCTCGGTCTCCTGGTCGTAGATGGCGGCGTGGCGCTGGCTGAACGTGCCGCGGCCCACGTCCTCGCCGGAGAGCCGGACGGGGTAGCCCTCGGCCAGCAGCGACGCGAAGGCGAGGTGCTCGCCGGTCGCCCAGTCGAGCCCTTCCCCACTCTCGATCGCCTTGCGCCGGGCACCGATGACCCGCTTCAGCCGGGAGTGGACGTTCAGATCCCCCGGCAGGTCGGTCATCGTGAGGCCGAGGCCCTTCAGCCAGCCGAGGTCGACCGCCGTCTGCCCGCGCTGGTACTCCGTCGACGCCTGCCGCATCCCCTGCCAAGCGCCTTCGAGCCAGTCGAGCTTGTTGCGGCGGTAGCTGCGCGACGCCTCGTGCGCCTCCTCCAGGCGTTTGTTGAAGGCGTCCAGGACGGCGTCGGCCTCGCCGGGCTTGAGGACGCCGTCCTTTTCCAGCTGCCCCGCGTAGGCCTGCCGCACGGTCGGGTGCTTGGCGATCTTCTTGTACATGAGCGGCTGGGTGAAGCCCGGCTCGTCACCCTCGTTGTGGCCGTGGCGGCGGTAGCACCAGATGTCGATCACCACGTCCTTTTGGAACCGCTGCCGGAACTCGGCGGCGAGCCGGGAGACGTGGGTGACGGCGACCGGGTCGTCGCCGTTGACGTGGAAGATCGGCGCCTGCACGCTGCGCGCCACGTCGGAGGGGTAGGGCGAGGAGCGGGCGTAGGCCGGCGAGGTGGTGAAGCCGATCTGGTTGTTGACGATGATGTGGATGGTGCCGCCGATGCGGTAGCCCTTCAGCTCGTCCATCTCCAGGCACTCGTGGACGACGCCCTGGCCGATGAAGGCGGCGTCGCCGTGCATCAGGACGGCCATCGTCTTCGCGTGCTCGGGGTCGCCCTTGAGGCGCTGCTTCGCCCGCACCTTGCCCATGACGACGGGGTTGACGGCTTCCAGGTGCGAGGGGTTCGCCGTGAGCGAGAGGTGCATCGTCCGTCCGTCGGCCAATCGCCGGTCGGTGGACGTGCCGAGGTGGTACTTCACGTCGCCCGAGCCCAGCACGTCGTCGGAAACCATGCCGCCCTGGAACTCGGAGAGGATCGCGGCGTAGGGCTTGCCCATCACGTTGGCGAGCACGTTGAGCCGGCCCCGGTGCGGCATCCCGATGACGATCTCGTCGACGCCCAGTTCGGCGCTCGTGTGGATCAGCTTTTCGAGGGCGACGACCGTGCTCTCGCCGCCGTCGAGACCGAAGCGCTTCGTGCCCGGAAACTTCACGTGGAGGAACTGCTCGAAGCCCTCGGTCTCGGTGAGGTGCTCCAGGATCTCCTTCTTCTCCTCGGCGCCGGTCTCGAACAGCCCCTTGGCGCTCTCGATCCGCTGCTGGATCCAGGCCTTCTGGTCGGCCGCCTGGATGTGCATGAACTCGATGCCGACCGTGTCCGAATAGGTGCGTTGCAGCACCCCGAGGATCTCGCGCAGGGTCGCGGTCTCCAGCCCCAGCACATAGTCGAGGAAGAAGCGCCGGTCGAGGTCGGCGTCGGTGAAGCCGTAGGTCCTGTAGTCGAGTTCGGGGTGCCTGTCCTTGTGCGCGATGCCCAAGGGGTCGAGCCTGGCGATCAGGTGGCCGCGCACCCGGTACGCCCGGATCATCATGATGACGCGAAGGTGGTCGCGGATGAGGTCCTTCGTCGCCTCGTCGTCGAGCGACGCCGCGCCCGCGGGCAGGTTGCGGTTGGCGGCGGGCGCCACGCCTTGCGGGCGCGGCCGGAGCGCCGCCCTGGCCTTCTCGAAGAGCGCGCGGTCCTCGGGGTCAAGGGCGTCGAAATAGGCCCGCCAGGAAGACTCGACCCCGGCGGGGTCGGCGAGGTAGCGGGCGTAGAGGTCCTCGATGAAGGAGCCGTTGCCGCCGTAGAGAAAGGACGTCTGCTCTAACTCGCGCCGCTGCGCCATCGCCTTCTTCCCCCCGCCGGCGCCCGCCGACTCGCTGTCGTTCCCGAACGTGGAAACGGGCGGCAGGGCCGCCCGTTTCCTTGGCACTCTACCCGCCGATCGCCTTGACCATCGCCTTGCCGATCGCCGCCGGGTTCTCGGCGATCTCGATCCCGGCCGAGCGCATCGCCTCGATCTTCTCCTCGGCCCCGCCCTTGCCCCCGGAGATGATGGCGCCCGCGTGGCCCATGCGGCGCCCCGGCGGCGCCGTGCGCCCGGCGATGAACCCGGCGACCGGCTTCTTCGTGCCGCTCTGCTTCAGGAAGTCGGCGGCGTCCTCCTCGGCCGTGCCGCCGATCTCGCCGATCATGATGATCCCCTCGGTGGCGTCGTCCTTGAGGAACAGCTCGAGCACGTCGATGAACTCGGTGCCCTTGACCGGGTCGCCGCCGATGCCGACGCAGGTGGTCTGGCCGAGGCCCGTCGCCGTGGTCTGCGCCACCGCCTCGTAGGTGAGCGTGCCGGAGCGGGACACGATGCCGATCCGGCCGGGCTTGTGGATGTGCCCCGGCATGATGCCGATCTTGCACTGCCCCGGCGTGATGACGCCTGGGCAGTTCGGGCCGACGAGCCGGGTGGCGCTGCCGCAGAGCGCCCGCTTCACCCGCACCATGTCGAGGACCGGGATGCCTTCGGTGATGCAGACGACGAGCCCGATCCCGGCCTCGATCGCCTCCACGATGGCGTCGGCGGCGAACGAGGCCGGCACGTAGATGACCGAGGCGTCGGCGTCCGTCTTCTGCACGGCCTCGGCCACGGTGTCGAAGACGGGCAGGCCCAGGTGCTCCTCGCCGCCCTTGCCGGGGGTGACGCCGCCCACCATGCGGGTGCCGTAGGCGATCGCCTGCTCGGAGTGGAAGGTGCCCTGCGCGCCGGTGAAGCCCTGGCAGATCACCTTGGTGCTGGAATCGATGAGGACGGACATCAGGCGGCCTTTCCTACGGCGGCGACGATCTTCTCCGCCGCGTCGGCGAGGTCGTCGGCGGGGGTGATGGCGAGTCCGGACTCGCTTAAGATCTGCTTGCCCTGGTCGACGTTCGTGCCTTCGAGCCGGACGACGAGCGGCACGTTCAGGTTCACTTCCTTGGCCGCCGCGACGACGCCGTCGGCGATCACGTCGCAGCGCATGATCCCGCCGAAGATGTTGACGAGCACGCCCTCCACGTTCGGGTCGGAGAGCAGCAGCTTGAAGGCGGCCGTCACCCGCTCCTTCGTCGCGCCGCCGCCCACGTCGAGGA
>JAGRGG010000247.1 GCA_020445645.1 Geminicoccaceae bacterium
TTTTTCGTCTGTTTGGAGTCTGGCTCGAACATCGAAGCCAGACTCCAAACAGACGAAAAAAGAGAAAAAAAGGCCCCGCGCCAGCGGACGCGAAGCGCATCTTTACTCGACCAGGATTTCGAACGGCACGACCACCTCCTCCAGGTTCGCCCCGTCCCCCTCCCGATCGACGACGAGGAAATCGGAGACCCCCTCCAGGGCGAGGAGCGGGTGGTGCCAGACGCCCGGCGCGTAGTTCAGCCCCTGGTCGCCCCCGCAGGCGAAGGCCCGGTAGGAGGACGCGTCGTGCGGGTCGCGGCAGACGACGGCGAGCCAGGGGCGGCCCTGGAGCGGGACGAAGGCTTGGCTGCCGAGCGGGTGGCGCTCCATGAGCCTGAGCCTGAACGGCAGCGCGCAGGGCCGGCCGCGAAAGACGCTGACAATCGCCCGCCCGTCCCCGACCTCGACGGCGGCGAGCCTGTGGAAGCGGTCGGTCGTGCCCTGGTTGATCGGGCGCACCTCCCCGGCGCAGGCGGGGTCGATCACGTCGCCGAACGGGGCGAAGGCTTCCTGCGTCAGGGGTGCCGGCCTCACCCGCGTCCGCCCGCCCGCCGCCCGAAGACGCGCAGCCGGCTGATCCCGCCATCGGGAAAGACGTTCAGCTTCACGTGGGTGACGGGGCCGAGGTCGCGCAGGACTTCCGGCCCGAACTCGTGGACGCTGTCCGCCTCCAGCTTCTGCGGCGCCATGAACTCGTCCCAGAACATGGCCTGCGTCACGACCATGTCGCGGAGCGCGAGCCCCCGCACGCCCGGCAGGTTCGCCGCCTGAAGGGAGCAGCGGTCGGGGTAGTTGCCCTTGAAGTGCGCCGTGTCGACGACGACCCGCTCGACGGCCGCCGCGTCGCCCAACTGGACGATGATCCAGTCGTTGCCGGGCTCGCGCCGCCGCCGCGTCTCCCAGCCGTCCCCCATGTCGACGCCCCGCCCCGGCCCCAGGATGTTGTCCGGGTGGCCGTAATGCGCGTCGTTCCAGGCGACCGCCTTGCCGCCGTTGACCGTGGCCGCGAGGTCGATGACCCCGGCATCGGCGGCGGGGGGCGACGGCTCGCCGTAGACCCGGAACCGGGCGACGCCGCCGTCCGGCCAGATGTGCAGCCCCAGATGCGTCCAGACCGCCTCGCTATCCACGTTGAAATAGTGGTGCGCCGAGGGGCCGAGGGGCGAGGGCGGCAGGATCTCCGTCCAGCCCGCGTCCGGCCCCGGATCGCCCGTCCCCGACCACGCGACGACCGAGGCCGCCGGCGGGTAGTTGCCGGTGAAGTGGCTCGTGTCGATGTCGAACCCCCGGATCACCCCCGGCACGCCGAGGCGGACCACCGCCACGTCGTGCCCGCCGCCCCGGCGGCGCCGCGTCTCCCAGCCGTCCATCCACTTGCCGTGCGCGTCGAAGCGGCCGGGGTGGAAGACGGCGGGCTCCGGGTCCAGCATCCGCTCCTTGGCGGCGAAGAACTCGTCGGTCGCCGTGAGCACGACGGCGCCCAGGCGCGGGTGGGCGAGGTTGATCCCGTCGCGGGCGAAGGCGGGGGGGGCGTCGGGGTGCTGCATCGGCGGCCTCCTGGTGGCGGACGGCGCCTTAGATGCCAAAAGCGGAAGTCCCCCGCTAGTGTCTTCACCCTCAGCGGGCGTTCTCGTGGACGAAGCCGACCAGCACCGTCCGCAGGAGGATCCGCAGGTCGAACCCCAGCGTCCAGTTCTCGATGTAGGCGAGGTCGTACTCGACGCGGCGGCGCATCTTGTCGAGGGTGTCGGTCTCGCCGCGCAGGCCGTTGACCTGCGCCCAGCCGGTGATGCCGGGCCTGACCCGGTGGCGGCCGAGATAGGCGTCGACGACCCTTGCGTAGTGCTCGTTGTGGGCGACGGCGTGCGGGCGGGGGCCGACGAGGCTCATCTCGCCGCGCAGGACGTTCCAGAGCTGCGGCAGCTCGTCGACGCTCAAGCGGCGCAGGAAGCGGCCGACGCGGGTGATGCGGCCGTCGCCCGCCCGTGCCTGCGCCACGGCCCCGAGCCCGTCCTCCGCCGCCTCCGCCCGCATGGTGCGGAACTTGAGCACCTCGATGATCTGGTTGTTGAAGCCGTAGCGCTTCTGCCGGAACAGGACCGGCCCAGGCGAGTCGAGGCGGACGGCGACGGCCGCGAGCAGCATGAGGGGGGCGAAGAAGACGAGGAGGAGGAGGGCCAGGACGCGGTCCTCGACGTTCTTGACAACGCAGCCCCAGCCCTGGAGCGGGCGCTCCGCGACCTTCAGGAGCGGCACGCCCGCGACGTGGCAGTCGCCGCTGCGCAAGGGCAAGGGGAGAACGGCCGGGCACAAGGACACGTCGACCGGCAGCTCGATCAGCCGCTTCAGCCACGAGGACAGGCGCTCGCCGCCCTCGGCCGGCACGGCGACGACGACGTGCTCGACCCCCTGGTTGCGGACGAGGCGGCACAGGGGCTCGAGCCCGCCCAGCACCGGGTAGCCTGCGACCTCGGCCGGGGCGCCCGGGTCGTCGTCGAACAGGCCGACGAGCCGCACCGAGCCGTCGCCCACCCGGCGCAGCCGCTCGGCCAGCGCACGGCCGGTGCCGCCGGCGCCGACGATGGCGACGGTGCAGGCGAGGTGGCCCTCCCGCCGCCACGCGGCGACCCGCCGGCGGAGGACGGCGTGGCTCAGGCCGATGCCGGCGGCGCCGTAGGCGAACCAGTAGGCCATCCACAGGCGGGAGAGGTCCTGCCCCGTCTGGGTGGCGAAGCCGATGGCGACGAGCGCGACCATCACGGTGCACCAGCCGACGAGCAGCCGCCCGAAGCGGCTGGGGTAGGGGGTGAGCGAGCCCCGGCCGTAGACGCCGGCCAGCGCGAAGACCTGCGGCGCCAGCACCATGCCGATGACGAGGTAGGGGAACTGGATGCTGCCGTACAGGCCGCCGTCGGCGAAGCGGGTCGCGTGGGCGAGCAGGCCGGCGAGGAGGACGACGAGCACGTCCCACGCCCGCAGGAGGCCGAGGACGATCGCCGGCGACAGCCGGACGCGCCTGCGCACGAACGCCGAGGACAGGGTTGCGGTGGCCAAGGCTCTACTCCCATGCGTGCGGGGGCCGGCGACCCGAGGCGGCGCGCCGCGCGGCGACGGGCGCCCGCGGTCGTGCGCCGCGGCCGAAGCCGTTCGCCAGCCCTTGAAGGATAAAGGATCAGGTAAAAAAATTGAACGAGGAGATTCAGGGAGACCTAAGAAAAAGATCGCATTTTCCACGGCTTTCGACAGTCAAGCAAAAGTGTAAGGAAATCCGACATCCTTCCGGGTTCCGGCCTCGTCTTGACGAAAGACGCATAGGCGACGGACGGCGGGTTGGGCGGCCAATGGATTATGAGTCATACTGGGATATGACTTGTCGTCGCGCCCCGAAGGGAGGCTCAGGCCGGGCGCTTGACGCGCAGGCTCTCCGCCCACTCGCGGCCGAAGTCGCGATCGCAGCGGCGGTCGACCGCGAGGGCGACGCCCATGGCGATGAGCGCGCCGAGCCCCGCCAGCGCCATGTCCTTCTGCGCGTCCCAGACGTCGCCCTGGCTGCCGAGGTAGGCGACGCCGAGGTCGCCGCCGAACAGCTCGGCCGCCGCCCACTCGAACAGCTCGAACACGGCCGAGGTCGAAAGCGTGAGGTCGAGGGGCAGGAAGTAGCCCCAGAAGCCGCGCGCGTCGGCGACGCGCAGGAACAGTTCGCGCATCGGGTAGGCGAGGAGGAGGCCGTAGCTGAAGTGGACGAGCCGGTCGAAGCCGTTGCGCTCCAGCCCGAGCGCGTCGCCGAGGCGAAAGCCGAACAGCGCCTCGGTCCAGGCGTCGTAGGGTACCTTCGCGTAGGTGTAGTGGGCGCCGACGCTGTGCAGGGCGAGGAAGAGGAGGACGAGGGTGAAGGCGGGCCGGGACGGCGGGGCGTAGCGCAGCGAGGCGAGGAGAAGGGGGACGAAGACGGCGACGAGGACGTTCTCGAGCGCCCAGTCGGCACGGTCGTAAGGCGAGACCGCGAGCGCTGCCCAAAGGGCCAGGAAGAGGCCGAAGGCGCCGAGGCAGTAGCGCAGGTGGCCGGGCGGGGTGTTGCGGGCGCGCACGGGCGGGGGCCTCAGACCGGCACCCGGCCGCTCAGGTGGCCGTAGGCGAGGGACAGCCACGCGGCGCCGACGAGGAGGAAGAAGAAGTTGGCCAGCGTCGAGACGATCAGGAGGCCGACCTCCAGCCCCATGAGGGCGAGCGGGGCGGCGAGGGCGCCGATGGCGAAGCCGAAGGGCAACGCCACGAGGAACTGGAGGAACAGGCTGAAGAGGAGGCGCAGGACGTTGCCCCTGGTGAGGCGGAACGACTCGCCGAGGGTGATCGGCCGCTCGTCGGCGGCGACGCTCGGCAGGACGAGCTGCATCCGGACGAAGAGGACGCAAATGAGCGCCACGACGAGGACGCCGACGACGGTGCCCGCCCCGGCGGCGAAGCCTTCGCTCCCCTGCGCCATGCCGGCCATGACCCCGAACAGCCCGCCGAACAGGGCGAGCATGAAGACGGGAACGGCGACGAAGAGGCCGATGAGGCCCAGGACGACGAGGTAGCGGACGGCCCGCCGGCCGAACGGCGCCGCGACGCCGAGGCGCGCGTCGCCGTGGAGGATGCGGCGGTGCCAGAAGGCGGCGACGGCGGCGGAACCGAGGACCCAGACGAGCCCCGAGAGCAGCCCGACGAGGAGGGGACGCGCCGCCGCCCCGGCGTCCGGCAGCCCCCCGGCGGGCGTCCGGTCGAGGAAGAGCGCCCAGCCGCCTTCGATCAGCACGAGGACAGCGGCCCAGAGCCCGACCGCGCGCAGGGCGAGCCGCCAGTGGCGCAGCACGTCGCCGTAGGCCGCCTTGACGGTGCGCCAGACGGGCAGTTTTCGCGGCTGATCCATGCGTAGGGGCGGCCTCGCGCGGGTTGATGCCGCCTCTCTAGAGCGTTTTCGCCCAACAGGAAACGCCCGCCGACCGCGCTTCGCGTCCGCCGCGCGGGGCTTTCCCTTTTCCGCTTTGGACGGTGAAGGCGGGGGCGGCGCCGTTCGGACCGGAACGGCGGCGGACCCTCACCCCCCTCGATGGCAACGCGATCAAGCTCTCCCGCAAGCGGGAGAGGGGGGTACGAGGCGGAAGCGGGGGGCGCTTTCGGTCCACTTTCGACTCCTGCCCCCTCTCCCCCTGGGAGAGGGTTGGGGTGAGGGCCTTGTGAAGGAAGCCGCGCCATTCGGTAGTGTCC
>JAGRGG010000248.1 GCA_020445645.1 Geminicoccaceae bacterium
CCCCGGACCCGATCCGGGGCCTGCCGCCGCATCAAGGCCGTCCGGCGGACGGCTCGACGGTTGGGGCCATCAGGCCCCGGATCAGGTTCGGGGCGCGCGGGCGGGAGCGGGGACATCTCGGCTTTGGCTGGCAGAGCCTGCGTCCCGATTCTTCCTGCGTTCCGGAATGCCCTATGAAAGCACCCTCACCCCAACCCTCTCCCGCTCGCGGGAGAAACGTGGGGTGAGGGTGCTTACCGCAGGAACACGCGGTCGCCCGGCGCGTCCGGCCGTCCGGGCTCAGTCGGCCGGGGCTTCCACCCGCACCGGCGCCCGCACTGGCGCCCGCGCCGCCCCCCCTGCCGTCCGGGGCCGGGCGGCGAGGAGGAAGGCGGCGGCGCAGGCGAGGACGGCGGCGCCGAACGCGGCGGCGGCGGCGAGGACGGCGGGGAAGCCGTTTCGCGCGTGCAGGAGGGCGATGAGCGGGACGGCGAGGCCGCTCGCGGTGAAGCCCAGGAAGTAGCGGACGCCGAACACCCTGGCGCGGAGCCGGGGCGGCACGTAGCGGGCCACCATCGCGTCGTTGACGACCACCTGCCCGTAGATGGCGGCCATCGCCAGGACGAGGCCGAGGAGCAGCGGAACGCCGGTGCTCAGGGCCGCGAGGCCGAGGCCGAGGGGCTGGAGCATTGCCAGGCCCAGGAAGATCGTCGGCAGGGCGAAGCGGTCGACGAGCCGGCCCATCAAGAGCTGGGTCAGGGCGCCGAACGCGAACACCAGCGTCGCCAGGGAGCCGGTGAGGACGAGCGGCAGGGCAAGGCCCAGGCGCTCGTCCAGCACCTTGGGCAGCGCGATCGTCGTGATGTTGAAGGTCATGCCGCCGGCGACGATCGCGGCGGCGAAGACGGCGAGCAGCACGAAGGGGCGCGGGACCGGGATCGTCTCGGCATTGTGCCTGGCGGCGCCGTGCGCCCCGCCCTCCCCGGGGACGAGGGCGACGAAGGCGGCGCCGGCGGCGAGGCAGGCGAGGCCGGGCAGGGCGAACGCGGCCCGCCAGCCGAGCCACGCGGCGACGAAGGCGGTGACGCCGGAGGCGAGGGCGGCGCCCATGTTGCCCCAGACCCCGTTCCAGCCGAGGTCGCGGCCGAGGCGGCGGGCGTGGCCGACGAGGAGGGCGGAGCCGACCGGGTGGTAGATCGCGGCGAACGCGCCGAGCAGGAGCAGCCAGAAGGCGAGCGCGGCGGGGGTCGAGGCGGCGGCGAGGCCGAGAAGGGCGAGGCCGGCGCCGGCGAAGAAGACCGCCAGCAGGTTGCGCCGGCCCCAGCGCTCGGCGAGCCAGCCGACGGGGAGCGAGCCCAGGCCGAAGGCGACGAAGGCGCCGGTCGCGAGGCCGATGAGGGCGGCGTAGTCGAGGCCGAGGGAGGGCGCCATCGCGATCACGGCGGTGGGGTAGACGAGGAGCACGAAGTGGTCGAGCGCGTGGGCGAGGTTGACGAAGCGGATCGTGCGGCGGGAGAGGGTTTCGGGGGGCATGGGCCGGCTCGCGGGCGGGGGCTGGTTGGTTTTGTACCGTGTGTGCGAAATCTTCCAAGCCCTCACCGCAGCCGGGAACGCATCCTCGACGAATTGCGCCTCGCCCGCGCCGACACGGGTAGCATGAAGGCCGGTAGAGGGGTGCTGTCGGCGATCATCCGCAGGCTAGATACGTTGATGCAGAACCTTACGGGTGAGTTTAGGGTGTAGGCGGAGCAGTAGGTGGTATATTCGTCAAAGAAGAGGTATTTGCTAAATTTCGTATCGTGTCCCCGAAACTCCAAAAAGTGAGGAGGTTAATTTCGTATCGTGTCCCCGAAACTCTCGAAACTCCAAAAAGTGAGGAGGTTAATTTCGTATCGTGTCCCCGAAACTCTAATCCATGAATAAGTGTCTGGCCGACATGCGTTCCACAAAAGGAAGATTTTTCAGCATTCAAATGATTTAAGGAAGCTTTTTCAAAATTGCACTCATTGAAATTTGTTTCTATTGCTATACAATTATCGAGCAATGCGCCGGTAAAATCACGACCACTTAAGTCTAGATTATTTAAATTTGCGCCACGAAAGTCACACATTGTCAAATCAGTAGCACCATTACAAAGTATTTTTAAATCTTCTTCATCAGCCATTTGAGTACAATCCTTTGGATTATTCGAAATACACGACAAACTACCTAATTCGAATCTAGCCTCACAATTGCCACACCATCCTTGCGGCCCGCGACAGCGTGGCGGGCGTAACGTTGACCTTGTCGGGGTCGAGGAGGCGGTCAAGCTGGG
Source organism: Geminicoccaceae bacterium (assembly GCA_020445645.1). GTDB lineage: Bacteria > Pseudomonadota > Alphaproteobacteria > Geminicoccales > Geminicoccaceae > JAGRGG01. The sequence goes on from JAGRGG010000248.1 coordinate 2,294, forward strand.
AGCGGCTGGTTTCGAGGCGCTTGGCCATCGCCACCTTCGAGAGATGCTGCTCGGCCATCACCTGGGCGAGTTGGAAGGCGATCACGCGCTTGACGGCGCGCTCGGTGGTTTCCTCGTAGGTGCCCTGCCCGCGCAGGAAGTCGGCGAAGCAGGCGCCGGGGGTGCCGGGTTCGGTGGGGGTGTTCATGTCGAACGTTTCGTCTTCGTTAAGGAAGATGGTTGTTGGCGAGAAGATAACACGGGGGTAGGCGAGTCAACCGGCTTCGGGTGGAAGCGTGGACGCCTCGGGCATGGCTCCCCGGTCAAGTCGGGGACGACATCGAGGAGGCGGGAGCAACGGGGGAGGTTCTTGAGCGGCTTTGAAGGATACCCACAGCCGTTCAAACTTTTTCAACTGTCGTCCCCGGCTTGACCGGGGAGCCATGCCCGAGGCGCCCACGCTTCCACCCGAAGGCGCTTAATCACGCTCGGGGCGTCCTTTCTCAACTAACGAAAAGAAAGAAAAAGCCCGCGCGGCGAGCGCACGCGGAGCGTCTTACAGCGCCCGGAACATGACGAACGCATCGACGTAGCCCGCCGTCGGGTGGCGGAAGGCGCCGGGGAGGGTGCCGACGGTGGCAAAGCCCAGGCGGTGCCAGAGGCGGACGGCGCCCGCGTTGGTCGCGGCGACGAGGTTGTACTGCATGGCGCGGTAGCCCTGGCTGCGGGCTTCGGCGAGGGAGTGGCGGCACATCGCTTCGCCGAGGCCTTGGCCGCGCGCGGCTTCGGCGACCATGTGCCGGCGTTGCAGACGTGAGGGTTTCGGGGACACGATACGAAATTGGAGGAGGAGGGTTTCGGGGACACGATAGAGCGGTTTCGGGGACACGATACGAAATTAACCAAGCCGGGGCTCGTCACCGTCGCGCACCCGACCAGGGACATCCCGCCCAAGGCGCTGCGGTCCATCGAACGGCAAAGCGGCCTGGCGGTTTCGGGGACACGATACGAAAATAACCAAGCCGGGGCTCGTCACCGTCGCGCACCCGACCAGGGACATCCCGCCCAAGGCGCTGCGGTCCATCGAACGGCAAAGCGGCCTGAAGCTGAGGTAGCATGAGCGTCCGCCATTACGTCGCCTTCATCGAGCCCGCCGAGGGAGGTTTCGGCGTCCTTTTCCCGGACGTGCCCGGCTGCACCAGCGCCGGCGCGACCCTGGACGAGGCCGTCCGCAACGCGGGCGAGGCCCTGGCGGGCCATTTCGGCCTGATGATCGAGGACGGCGACGCGATCCCCGAGCCCTCGCCGATCAACGCGCCGTTGCCCGACTGGCTCCAGGGCGAGGACATGGGCGATTGCGTCCGCGTCCTCGTGCCGGTCGACCTGCCGGGCAAGGCCGTGCGGGTGAACGTCTTGCTGGAGGAAAGCCTGCTGGCCCGGATCGACAACGCCGCGACGACGCGGGGCATGACGCGCTCGGCCTTCCTCGCGGACGCGGCACGGCGGGCGATCGGATGAGCTTGGATGCCCTGTCGCCGCGGCCGTGGATGAAGTTTCAGAGGAGTTTCGGGGGACACGATACAAGGTTAACCTTCTTGCCCAAGCCGGGACAGGACCTTCTCCCGGCTCAAGTCCTCCGGCTACTCGTCGCCGGGCAAGGGGGTGCCGGTCGCGTCGGCGCGCGCCGCGTGGCGCGCGAAGAAACCCGATTCTGCTGTGTTCTCGCGCTCCAACGCGGAGCGGGTCGGCGCCATCTGCGCAGAATCGTGTTTGGTAAAGCCCGATTCGGCGACGAAGCGTTCCACCGCCCCATCACTCCTCAAGACGGGCCGAAGCTTCTCCATGTGTCGCGTCCTCCCGGCGCGCATCATGCAGCCGATCCGCTCTAAAGCAAGCCCGCTCCACCCGCGTGCCCCGGACTTGATC
>JAGRGG010000249.1 GCA_020445645.1 Geminicoccaceae bacterium
GCTTGACCGGGGACCCATGCCTGAGGCGTTCATATCCTCACCCAAAGCCACCGGGCCTACCCAACCCCGTGCCGTCGCTTCAGTAACATTCCCGCCTCCATCCTCGAAGACGAGGCTTTAACGCTCGCGGCTACCAGGATATGACTCCTAGCAATCAGCGGTGCAACGAGCCGCACAAACGAGCTAGCTTCGCCAACCGCTATCGCTTTGCGACACCATGAGCGACGATCTCGACCCGTACCGCCAGGGCTTGCAGGAGTTTGCCGCCCGCTTCGAGGGAGTCGCTTTCGAGGACGTTCACGCGGACGTGCTCGACCTCCTGCCGGAGCGTTCGGGCCTCGTGCTCGACGTCGGCACCGGCTCGGGCCGCGATGCCGCTTGGTTCGCGGCCCGCGGCTGGGACGTCATCGCGGTCGAGCCGGTGCCGGAACTGCGGAGCTTGGCGGCGGGGCTTCACCCCTCGCCCCGCGTCCGCTGGCTCGACGACCGCCTGCCGGGGCTGGAGCACTGCCACCGTCTGGGCCTGAGCTTCGACCTGATCTGGCTGAGCGCGGTGTGGATGCACCTGCCGCCTTCCCAGTGGCAGCGGGCGATGCGTAAGCTGGCAACGCTGCTGCGGCCCGGCGGGCAGATCATGGTCTCGTTCCGCAACGGCGGCGACGACGGCGGCCGAGGTTTTCACCCGGTCGAAGGCGCGGTCTTGGAACGCTTGGCGCGCGGCTTCGGCCTTGCCCTCGTTCGCAGGGCATCTCCTCCGGATCGCTCCGGGCGCGCGGGCATCGCCTGGACCTCGATGGTCTTCATCCTGCCGGACGACCAGACTGGTGCCCTTCCCGTGCTGCGCGGGGTGATCCTCAACGATCAGAAGAGTTCGACTTACAAGCTCGCCCTACTGAGGGCGCTCCTGAAGGCCGCCGACCAAGCCAGCGCCTTCGCCTGCGACGATGGCGACTACGTCGCGCTGCCCTTGGGCCTCGTGGCGCTCTACTGGTTGCGGCTCTACAAGCCGTTGCTGGCCGCGAACTTCTCGCAGATGCCGCGCAGGCCCGGCGCAAGTCCCGGCTTCGTCAAACAGGGTTTCAGGAGCTTGGCGGACGTTGCACCCTTCGACTTGAAGGTAGGAGCGCGCTTCCAAGGACCGTTGGCCAAGGCGCTCGGCGCGGCCCTGTCCGATGCCGCTGACATCATCGCCCGGATGCCGGCGCACTTCACGACGAACCGCGACGGCAAGCCGCTATTCCCGGCCAGGGCCGTTCGCCCCCGCGCCCTGCCTGACCCGCTAGTCCTGGATCAAGTCGCCCTCGCGGCGTTTGGCACCATCGCCGTGCCGGTCCACCTGTGGGCGGCGATGCGGCGGTTGGCGATCTGGATCGAGCCGGTCGTGGTCAGCGAATGGACGGCGATCATGCGCGGCTACGCAGAACGGGCCGGGGAGAGTTTCGACGCCACCCTCGCGGCGCGACAGCTCGCTTGGCAGGATCCCGAGCGGGACACGGCGACCGCGCGCCGACTGTTCGAGGCGCTGCGCGCGCGGGGCCAGCCGCTCCATTGCGTTTGGTCGGGCCAGCGCCTCACCTCCGCCTTCCACATCGACCACGGCCTGCCGTGGGCGGCTTGGCAGTGCTCGGACTTGTGGAACCTCCTGCCGACTAGCCCGCGCGTCAACGGCAGCAAGAGCAACCGGCTCGTCTCGGCCGAGACCATGAACCGCTCGCGCAAGCGCATCCAGGACTGGTGGCGCATGGCCTACCTGGACGAGGCGGCGTCCTTGCCGGTGCGTGAACGCTTCCTAATCGAAGCCAACGGCACCCTCGCCGTACCCGTCGCCGAGCGGTCGGCCGAGGGCGTGCTGGACGAAACATTCATCGGCATGGACGTGCAGCGGCTACGGCTCAAGCACGATCAGCAGATGCTGGAATGGTCGCTGCCTTGAAATTCTTGCTGGCAGATGCCCCGTCCTGCAGTACCCAGCCTACGCCACCCCCTGCGTCCCTGTAGAGCTTGACCAGCGCCCGGTGGCTGCCGCCCCAGGGCGGGGGGTTGAGGGCCAAGGACTCCCAGACCTCGTCCGTCGTCAACTCCACGATCGGACGGTAGACCATGCAGCCGGGGAGGTCGTTGTGGCGGTTGAGCCGTCGGCCGTTGTCGTAGCGGGCGACGGTGCCGGCGCGGGTCGCGCTCTCGGCGCGCCGGACGCCCAGGAGCAGGACCACTTCCCCCGACGCCCTGACTTGTTCACGGATATAGCGGCTGGTGGGCTGGATCTTCAGCCGATCGGTGCACCAGCGGAACGAGCGGTTGGGGGACGGGTAGCCGCGCCCGACGAGGTTCACCCAGAACGTGGCGTCGGGCTCGGGCCGCGTGGTCACGACCGCGAGCGGCAGGCGCCAAGCCTCGGCGGCGTCGCGGATCTCGCCCTGTACCCGTTCGATGTGCCCCATGACCAGGGGGCTCTCGACGAGGGTGTCGTTCGAGACGAGGTGGACGGACCGCGTCCGCTCGGAGGGCGGCAGTGCCAGCAGCGTCTCGAAGACGAGGTGCGCGACCAGGGTGCTGTCCTTGCCGCCCGAGAAGCCGACGATCCACGGATCGCCGTGGGGTTGCCGGTACTCGTCCGCCATATCCGCCCGGATGGCCGACAGCTTCGCGTCGAGGCCGGCGTCGATGTCGAACCCGCCAAGGGTCGCGGCCTCCATCAATCGTGCTCCCCTTTGGACGCCGCGAGAACCATCCCGAGCGGCGCCGACGCGCGGCGTCCCGCCGAGGCGGGCTCGGTCACGAACCGCTCAATAGCGCGAATGCTTTTGACGGGGCAAGGGAGAAGACTTGCGGCGAAGCGGTGCCCGGGTCCGGCGGCTAGTCCGCCGCCGCCGTCATCCGCACCGTCCCCAGCCCCGCCACCTCGCCGACGACCTCGTCCCCCGGCTTCGCCGGCGCGAGCCCCGTGATCGTGCCCGTGGCGACCACGTCGCCCGCCTTCAGGCCGGGGCCGTTCTCGGCGAGCCAGAGGAGCGCCGCGAGCGGCCCGCCCAGCGCGTCGCCGCCCCGCCCTTCGGTGGCGTGGGCGCCGTTGACGGTGCAGGCGGCGGCGGCGCCGATCAGGTCGAGTCCCCGCCAGTCGGCCACGCCCTCGCCCAGGACGAGGGCGTGGCTGAGGGCGAAGTCGGGGATGGCGAGGACGGCGTCGGCGGTGGCCTGGAGGAGCTGGCGCCACGCGACGATCTCCATCGCCGGGTGGACCGAGGCGACGGCGGCCTCGACGTCGGCTTCGGTGTAGGCGTTGCCCCTGGGCAGGTCGCGGCCCAGCCTGAGCACGATCTCGACCTCGACCCCGAACAGCCCCGGCGGCAGGGGAAGGGTGGCGCCGCCCTCGAAGACGGCGTCCTCGAACAGGGGGCCGTAGAACGGCGCGTCGGTCTGCATGATCTCCCGCGCCGCCGGGCTGGTCGCGCCGATCTTCCAGCCGACGACGGGGACGGCGTAGGCGTGGATCGCCTCCTCCTGGAGCCGGTAGGCGGCGGCGACGGGGTCGGCGCCCAGCTCTTCCCGCGGCAGCTCGCCGACGAGGAGCCCTTCCTTGCGCGCGAAGGCGAGCTCGCGCGCCCGGCTCAGGAGTTCGTCGTCGAGCGTCATCCGTCCGTTCCTCGATGCTGTTGCGGTGGCCCCCCGTCCGGCGGGGGGCGTGGCCCTGCCCCGGCGCGCCCTTTGGAGCTATGGTCGCGCGAAGACGTTTGACCATCGTACGCGAGGCCGGGATATTAGGCGCCTTGCCCCTGGAGTAAACCATGCTGAAGCAGGAACTGGCGACCAACAACCTCGACGCCTTCTGGATGCCGTTCACGGCCAACCGCGACTTCAAGAAGAACCCGCGGATGCTGGTCGGCGCCAAGGGCATGTACCTGAAGGCGCAGGACGGCCGCGACATCCTCGACACGTCCGCCGGCCTCTGGTGCTGCAACGCCGGGCACGGCCACCCGAAGGTCGTCGAGGCGATCCAGCGCCAGGCGGCCGAACTCGACTTCGCCCCCACCTTCCAGTGGGGCCACCCGAAGGCGTTCGAGTTCGCGGCCCGCCTCGCCGCCGAGGCGCCGGGCGACCTTGACCACGTCTTCTTCACCAATTCCGGCTCCGAATCGGTCGACACCGCGCTCAAGATCGCGCTCGCCTACCAGCGCGCCCGCGGCGAGGGCACCAGGACGCGCCTCATCGGCCGCGAGCGCGGCTACCACGGCGTCGGCTTCGGCGGCATCTCGGTCGGCGGCATGGTCAAGAACCGGATGTGGTTCGGCGCGCTCCTCGCCGGCGTCGACCACCTGCCGCACACCTTGAACCTGGAGCACAACGCCTTCACCAAGGGCCAGCCCGAGTGGGGCGCCCACCTCGCCGACGACCTGGAGCGCATCATAGCATTGCACGACGCCTCCACCATCGCCGCCGTCATCGTCGAGCCTGTCGCCGGCTCGATCGGCGTCTACCCGCCGCCCGTGGGCTACCTCCAGCGCCTGCGGGAGATCACCGAGAAGCACGGCATCCTCCTCATCTTCGACGAGGTCATCACCGCCTACGGCCGCCTCGGCAAGTTCATGGGGTCCGAATACTTCGGCGTCCTCCCCGACATCGTCACCACCGCGAAGGGCCTCACCTCCGCCGCCGTGCCGATGGGCGCCGTCTTCGCGCGCAAGGGCGTCTACGACACCCTCATGGGCGCCGCCGCCGGCGAGCGCGCGATCGAACTCTTCCACGGCTACACCTACAGCGGCCACCCGCTCGCCTGCGCCGCCGGCCTCGCCGTCCTCGACGTCTACAAGGAGGAAGACCTCTTCGCCCGCTCCGCCCGACTCCACGGCCACTTCGAAGACGCGATCCACAGCCTGAAGGGCGAGCCCAACGTCATCGACGTCCGCAACATCGGCCTCATGGGCACCATCGAACTGTCCCCCCGCCCCGGCAAGCCCGGCGAGCGCGGCTACGACGCGATGGTCGAGGGCTTCGATCGAGGGGCGATGCTCCGGGTGTCGGGCGACAGCATCGCGCTCTCGCCGCCGCTGATCACGGAGGCGAAGCACATCGACGAGGCGGTGGAGATCATCAGGGGGAGTTTAAGGGCGGTGGTGTAGCGAGATGGCAACGAATTGAGTCTGCCTACCCAGTGCCGCAAAGCACATTTCCATACTGAGTGCAGAAGCCTCAAATCATGTTGCGAGGTTGACAAACCGCCACAAAAATCTTGCAAAGATGCAAGGGTCCAGTTTTTAGTAATGAGTACAGCTAAAAGGAAAAACGGCAATGCCTTATAAGCTGCTAGAAGCACTGTCGTCAATCGACTTAGGTATAACCTCAGAGCCTTTTTTGCCTCTATTTAAGCAGATAGATGCTTGTGTTCCACTAAGGTTGGCCACGATGTGGATAATAAACTACGAAAAAAATACTGCTTAAGTAATTGGTAAATATAAATATCCGTGTGGGCGGATGAAGTCACGAGAATATGTACGAAGTTTATTGGAAGGAGTTGCAGGTCATTTAGTTAATGAAGCTGAGAAAAGCGCTCATAAATATATTTACGTTAAAAATTGGGGATTATCCCCCTGACGCAGGGCAGGCAGTCTAACTAATTGAAAACATTTGCTGAGTTTTGCCTGCCCTGCGTCAGGGGGATAAACGCCTAAAAATTTGCAGAACGTCATTTATGATGGGAACACAGAAGTTGCTGGCATTGCTAAGAGCCTGTCCTGAAAGTT
>JAGRGG010000250.1 GCA_020445645.1 Geminicoccaceae bacterium
TGGGCCATAACAGCCTCTAGGCGAGTCATGGTTGGAGCGGAATTCGACCTCTTTGATGAAGAGGGAGAAGTGGCTTTGGGGAATATCAATGTAACGGCGGAGGTATCGCCTAACACCACCTGGGCAGGACGAGGTGGCGATTGAGCCGTTATCCTGTCGCACCCTACCGCGGGACGAGGGCGATGGCAGATTGGCGCGACGGGCTGGAAGGCTGGCTCGATCCGTTCCTCACGGTACTGGGACATGAAAAGCGGGGGCCGATGAGCGCCGATCCATGCAGGGAGCCTGATCGGGCTTGGCGGGCGCAAGGGCCTGCAGCCGATGGCGAACCGTCCTGGCCTGAACGGACGACCGCGAGCCGTCGGCGCGCCTCATCGAAGCGGCCCGCGGACGCGGACGCGGAGGCGAGGAGACCCTTGTCCGGCCGGATCGAACCGGTCCGACACGGCGCAAAGCCCCCGCCGCAACCGCGTGAGACGCCCAAACGAGGGGCCACGCGAGGAAGAAACGCCGGCCGCCGGAACGGGGGCGGCGTGGTGCGCCACCTTTCTGAACATCGAAAAGCGAAGCTGCCGAGGGGGCCGGTTCGGCCGGCACCCAACGCCCCTTCGCCCCGTTGCGGCACCACGACCTTCGGCAGACGATCGAGGCCACCGTCTGCCGAAGGTCGTGGTGCCGCGGCTTGCAAGGTGGCCGGCACGCCTCGATCGGCGGGGCCAAAGCCGCCCACTCCGCGTCGGACAACACAGCCACGTCCGCCTCCGTCCCGAACGAAGAAAAACAGGAAGGCCGGCTCAAGACCTGACAGCGCCTAGGACAGCCACGATAAAAACCAAATTATCTGGGGTAATCCTAAAATTAATAAAGCATCTCTAAGTGGTTGCTATGGTTCATTTGTCCTACAATTGAACGCCAGCTTTCTAACATTTTCTTTAAAATATTTATCAATTCGTTGCATATTTCAACATCTTCTTTCACATTCATTATTGTAATTCTTTGTAAAATATAACTGTAAAAAATATCTAATTGCTTGGCAATCTCGCCACCATTATTGAAATCGATTTGTGAATGAAGGCCGCTTATGATGGCGTAGGCCTTCATGGTCGAATGGTATCTTTCCTCGATTTTGCCTTCGAGGATGGCCTTGCGGGCTTCGTAAAGACGGCGGATGGCCCCTTCGTAGAGGAGAACGATGGCCGTTCCGGCGTCGACGGTCTCGCGGGCGGTCTGATAGGCGGCCATGGCGCCTTGTCTTGGGGGATACGCGTGCATGTGGCTTTCCTAGTTGCTGCTCGACCAAGCCTCGGTCTGCGCCTTGATCTGGTTGAGCATCGTCTCGGCCATCGACAGGGCCGCCTCCATGTTGGAAAACTGTTCGATCAGCTGGGCACGCGCTTTTTCGGCGCGCTCATTGATCTGGGTTATGTCGTCTTCGTAGTTCCGGTTCCGGTCCTCCAGGTCCTTGACGCCGCGCGACAGATCGCCGTTCAGGTCCGAAAGGCTCGCATCCAGCTGGTTATAGATCCGGTCGGCGATGCCCTGGGTCGCCTTGACCTGGATGGAGGTCGAGCCCTTGCCGATCCAGACGAGTTCCAGCCCCTCGTAAGGGGTTCCCTTCCCGCCCACCAAGCGCTGGCCCTTGATCTCGACGTTCAGGCCGTCGATCGTGGCGCTTTCGGGCACGCCGTCGGCGTCGGCGTCGACGATGTCGACGGTGAAGTCCTGGTCGGCAAGCAGGTTGGTGCGGGCGGCGACGCGCAGGTCGCTCGACGTCGTCGTCGAGCGGAACTCGAGGACGTTGCGCACGCCGTCGAGGTCGGTCAGGAGCTTGTTGTCGAGCACCGAGTCATCGACGGTGAGACGGTTCGCGGCGTCGAGCTTCAGGCCGATGCCGCGCAGGCTCGCCACGGCGTCGGTCGACAAGCCGGCGACCGAGCGGCTGAGCTCCTTCGAGACGCCCGACGTGATGTCGCGCAGCGTCCTGTCGCCGAACAGGAGGCCATCGCCCGTCTCCTCGTCGATCTGGGGCTGGTCGTGCCGGCCCATGAAATCGCGCACGGCGTTGTAGGCGTTGACGAAGTCGACGATCTTCTCCTTCACGTCCCCGAGGGAAGCCTCGACCGAGGCGGTGATCTTCGTGCCGGGTTCGGCTTGGTACAAATTGAGGGTGAGGCCGTCGATGACGTCGCTGACGTCGTTCCTGGTGCGGGTCATCGTCACGCCGTCGATGGCGAACTCGGCCGTTTGCGGGGCCTGCAGTTCGCTGGTCTGGAAGCCGCCGCCGATGCCGCCCGCATCGGCGATCGTGATCGCTCGGCCCGTCTCCTTGGCGTTCAAGACGAGGCGCAGTTCCGTATCGGAGACCTTGACCACGCTGGCGCTGACGCCGGTCGTCGCGGTCTGCGCGTTGATGGCGTCGCCGAGGTCGTGGATGTCCATCGTGCCGTCGATGGCGATCGTGGCACTCGTGCCGCCATCCAAACCGACGTCGAGGGAGCCCGCGAAGGCGGCGCCGCCGTTCCAGGCATCGGCCAGGGTGGTGTCGGCGCCGGCGACCGCGAGGGTCGAGAGCTTGTTGGCGGCCGCAAGGCGGTTGACCTCGATGTCGAACCGGCCGGGCAGGGCCTTGTTGTCGACCGTGAGGCCGAGGAGCCGGTTCGGGTCGGCGGCGGTGGCGGAGGTGAGGAAGGCCTGCTTCTTCTCGAAGACGTTCGCGGCGCGGCCAAGGGTTCCGGGGGGGTTGCGAAGACCGTCGCTGGCGCCCTTCAGGTCGTTCAGAAGGGTCCGTAACTCGCCGAAGGCGGCGACCTTGGCCTCGTTCTCGGTGATGCGTTTTTCAAGGCGCACGGCCGGGTAGCGCTTGGCCTCGTAGAGGGCCGTGATGATCGTTTCCGTGTCGAGCTTCGAGGCGGCGCCCGACAGTCGGGGTGCCCCGGTCGAGGTCGAAAGGCTGCCGTAGCTGATCGCTGAGGACGTTGGCATCCCGCTTTCCCTTCACAAGGCCGAGGCGTCGGTCAGGCGCTCGTGTCGAGCAGGATCCCCTGCCCGACCTCGCGCCCGCCGGCGAAGAAGCGCAGCAGTTCGTCGGCCGGCGACTGGACCAGGAGCTGGTTCGTCGCGCGATCGGTGACGCGGACGACGACGCGATCGCTCGCTTCGTCGCGGAAGCTCCGCACGTCGATCTCGCGTTCCTTGAAATGCTCCTGGGCAAGTTCGGCCAGTCGATCCCGCGCCGGGTTCGGTTTTACCGCCTGCGAGGTTAAGTCCGCGTTACCGGAAGGGGAAATCGCGGCCCTGTCGGCCGAACGTCCGGGAAGGGCTTGGCGGGCTTGGGCCGATACGGCCGAGGTCCCGCCCGCCGTCGGCTTTTGCGACACGGCGAGATCGGGCAGCATTATCGGGGATCCTTGGCGAAGGGCGGGCGGGCCGCTCAGGACCCGCCCGCCCCTTCAAGGCTTGTTCTAGTTGAGGAGGCGCATCAGCTGCTGCGGCATCTGGTTCGCCTGGGCGAGCATGGCGACCGAGGCCTGCATCATGACCTGCTTCGAGCTGAACTTGCTCATCTCGGCGGCCACGTCGACGTCCATGAGGGTCGACCGGGCGGCGTCCAGGTTCTCGACCGAGGTCGAGAGGTTGGCGCCGATGAAGTCGAGCCTGGACATGGTGGCGCCGACGTTGGCGCGGGCGGCGTTGACGCTGCCGATCGCCGTGTCGATGTTGTCGCTTGCCGTGGCGGCGCCCGCCGCCGTGCCGATGTCGTCGCCGCCGATGCCGAGCGCGGTCGCGTCGAGAGCATCGATCGACACCGAAAGCGACTCGGTCGACGCGGTGCCGACCTGAAAGCTCATGTTGCTCTGCTGGGTCGCGGTGAAGGTGTTCGCCGCGCCGACGCCGGTGGCACCGACGAAGTTGTTCAGGCTGAGCGAGATGCCGGCCTCGGCGAAATTGATCGTGCCGTCGATGACGTCGTTCGCCGGCTTGGCGATCGTCACCTCGTGGGTAGCGCCGCCGGTCTCGGTTAGCGTAAAGGTGCCTTCGCCGGTGCCGTCGGTGTAGGTGAGAGCGTATTCCTTGCTCGTCCCGCCGAGATCGCCGGTCACCTTGACGCCGACGCCGGAGGTGGCGAGGTCGCCGCCGGCGGTCGCAACGTCGACCTTCGACTGGAAGGCACCCTTGAGGAGCGTCTGGCCGTTGAACTTGGTCTGGTCGGCGGTGTCGTTGACCTGGCTCTTGAGCTGGGTGAACTCCTCGTTGAGG
>JAGRGG010000251.1 GCA_020445645.1 Geminicoccaceae bacterium
GGGCGTGAGGCCCGCCCCCGAAGGGACGGGCGCCTTGGGGCTAGCTTTGGGGCTGGGCGCCCGGCGCGGGCGGCCACCAGTGACGGTCGAGCAGTTGCTCGAAGGTGTAGGGCCGGGCGGTGGGCAAGCCCTTGGCGGCGTCGTCCTCGCCGTAGAACGCCATCTTGAGGCGCACGGCCTCGCGGGCGTCGTCGAAGACGGCGTCCATCCGCTCGACGAGGTGGTTCGTCAGCGTGCCGGTGAGCGCGCGCCGGAGCCGGGTACGGTAGTCGACGACCTCGCTCTGCCAGTGCCGGCGCGGGTCCTTCGCCGGCGAGTGCTCCAGGAGCAGGAGGTGCTGCATGACGGCGCCGGCGAGGCTTTCGACACGCTGCCGATCGGCTCCGGCCATGCCGTCAAGCTCCTCGATGAGGTGGGGGAAGTCGAGGCCGAGCTTGGGATGGAGGCGGGCGACGCCGCGCAGCTTGTCGGCCTCCCGCATGGCCCAGGCGTGCGGGTCGGTGTCGTAGAGGGTGTCGGGCATGGGGGCGTCTCCTGTTCCCGAACGGTAGGCATGGCCGCGGGCGGGGCAAGCCGGCATCGGCGGAAGGCCGGCGCCGCGCCGGGCGGTGGGTTGAGGCCCGCCCCCGAAGGGACGGGCGCGGTGGGGCTAGCCGAGCGGCCGGACGGTGATGGCGTGGGTCGGGCCGCGGCGGGGGCGCCTGGGCTTGTCGTCGTCCTTGAGCCCGAGCTTGGCCTCGACGATCGCGCAGAGCCGGTCGAAGCGCGCCTCGACGACGTCGAGGTCGTCGGTCGGCGTCATGGCGCACGCCAGCTTCACCGCCATCTCCATGACGAGCGTTTTGTCCTGAGTGGGCATAGAAGGTGTCTTTCTACTGTGGTTAGGGATACCCTCAGTAGAAGACAGGGCCGGTCGGGGGTCAACGATCCCCGGCCGGTCGCTTTGCAAGCGGATGCCGCGAGTTGGCGGCTCTTGGTGCCGGCGCGCGAGCGGGGCCTGCCGCTGGACGCGCGGGTGCGAAGCGCGCAGCTTCGCACCGGCCTGCCGGACCCGCCGCCGGTCGTCCGCCGCCCCCGCGCGGCGCGGGCGGAGGCGCGGGCGTGAGCGGCCTGACGCTTCAGTGGGCGCTCGCGCTCTGGAACACGGGCATGGCCCTCGTCTGCTTCGTCCTGTACCGGCGGGACGCGCGGGCGCGGCGGACGCCGTTCAGGGGCGGCGATGCGATCCTTGGTATCGCCCTGGATCGAATGGTCCCCCTGTTGCAAGGGCTTCGGCCCGCAGGAGCAGGCGCACCGCCGTGTCCCGGAGGCGCTGGGTCGCCAGATCGCTCAACGCCGGATCGCCCAGTTCGGGAAAGCTCATCGCATCGGCGAGAAGCTCGACCAGGGCCAGCTTGTGCTTCGCCGCCGCCGCCGCATCGCCGGAGGCCTTGAGATGATCGGCGACCATGAGCAGCACGACCAGATCGACGCCGGCCTGCCGGCCGGTGGCTTCGGCGTCGCCGTCGATGCGGCCGTGCTCGCCGCGTTCGTGATCGAGGGCCGCGTGCCCGAGGACCCGCACGCTCCGGACCCCGCCGATGCCTAGCCCGGCCCCCGCAACGACGAAGGGCCGGGGTGCGATCCCGGCCCTCCACGATGTCTTCACCACCTCGACCCGCCCTGATCCGGCGGGAACCATCCGAGAACACGACCCGGCGGGATCACGTCCAACAGCCAAGCCAAAGGCACGGCCTAGATGATCGGGC
>JAGRGG010000058.1:0-18809 GCA_020445645.1 Geminicoccaceae bacterium
GACCCCGCGCGGCGGGCGCGAAGCGTCTACCGGCCCAGCCGCTTGATCCAGAACTGCATCGTCTTCACGCTCTCTTCCCCCTCGCCGATGTCCTTCCACGGAAAGCCCGCCGTCAGCCCCTCGGCCTTCGCGAAGCCCCGCTTCCGCCAGAAGGCGTCGAGCGGGACGTAACCCTCCGGCCGGGCCGGGTGGTCCGCCGGGCGGACGACGCCGCAGAACGCGGCCCATTCGTAAGGCCCCCTCAAGCCTCGCATCGCCCTGGCGTGGCGCTCCCGCTCCTCGAAGAAGCGGACGCCCACGCCCCGACCCCTGTAGCCCTGCCTGAGCACCGACTCGGCGAAGTAGAACACGCCGTCCACGTCGTAGCCGGCCCCGGCGAAGGGCGCCTTGAAGTCCTCGTGCTCGGCCTTGAGCGGGGTCGCCGTCGCGGCGCCGACGATCTCGTCCCCGTCGCGGGCGACGACGACGACGCTCTGCGGGTGCGCCGCGAACTTCTCCAGGTAGCGGCGCTCGTAGGCCTCGTCGCCGTCGTAGAGGTAGGGAAAGGCCCGGAACACCTCGATCCGCAGCTTGGCCAGATCCGGCAGGACGGGGGCGACGGCGTCCCCCGTCAGCGGCTCGACCGCGACCGTGCTCAAGCCCCCACCTGCCGCAGCCAGTCCTGGAGGTTGTAGTAGGTCGTGACCCGCTTGATGCGCCCGCCCGCCACCTCGAAGAAGCTGCCGACCGGGAGTGCGTAGGTCTGGCCGTTCGCCTCGGGCAGCCCCGGATCGGTCTCCAGGTAGGTGCCCCGGATCGTGCACTCCGCTGCCGCCCTCGCCCCGTCGTCGGTCGCCATGACGACGAGGTTCCGCGCCTCCTCCCTATAGGTCTCGTTCATGTGGTCGAGGAAGTCCCGGAACCGCTCGATCCCCTCCCTGACCTCGCCCTGGTTGACGTGGTGGCTGACGTCGGGGGCGAGCAGGGCCAGCATCCCCTTGGCGTCGCCCCGGTTGAAGGCGTCGAAGTAGCCCCGGATCAGGGCCTCGGTCTCGGTGCGGTTCACGGCGTTCTCCCACGGCGAAAGGTCGAACCGTCCCCTTAGCAAACGGCGCGGCGCCGGGCCAGGGCCGGCTTGACACCGGGCGCCAAAGGCCCGACTTGCCGCCCAGGCCCCAGCCAAGGACGCGCCCGCCATGCCCCGCCCCCTGATCGCCCCCTCGATCCTCGCCGCCGATTTCGGCCGCCTGCGGGAAGAGGTGCGGGCCGTCGCCGAGGCCGGGGCCGACTGGATCCACCTCGACGTGATGGACGGCCACTTCGTCCCCAACGTCTCGTTCGGCCCCGCCGTGATCGGTGCCTTGCGCGCCGCCACCGACCGCGTCTTCGACTGCCACCTGATGATCGAGCCCGTCGACCCCCACCTCGCCGCCTTCGCCAAGGCCGGCGCCGACCGCATCACCGTCCACGCCGAGGCGACCAGGCACCTCGACCGCACCCTGCAGGCCATCGGCGCCCTCGGCAGGAAGGCCGGCGTCGCCCTCAATCCCGCGACCCCCATCGACGCCGTCGAGCACGTCCTGGAGCGCGTCGACCTCGTCCTCGTCATGACCGTCAACCCCGGCTTCGGCGGCCAGAGCTTCATCCCCGCCATGCTTGAGAAAGTCCGCCGCCTCAAGGCCCGCCTCGCCGGCAGCGGCGTGCTCATCCAGGTCGACGGCGGCATCAACCCCGACACCGCCCATGCCGTCGTCCAAGCCGGCGCCGACGCCCTCGTCGCCGGCTCGGCCATCTTCGGTGCGGAAGACTACGCGAAGGCGATCAGGGCGCTGCGGCCGGGGGTGGTGGTCTAACACGTTTCGCGTCAGCGGACGCGAGGCGTGTTCAGCCCCCCGCCATTTCGCACAACGCCCGCCAATGCCCCTCGCCGACCGGCACCACCGACAGCCGCGAGCGGCGGACGAGGGCGAGGTCGGCGAAGCGGGGGTCGGCCTTGATCGCGGCCAGCGTCAGGGGGCGGGGCAGGGGCGCCATCGGGACCGCGTCGACGCAGACCCAGCGGAGGTCTTCGGCGGTGGGGTCGGGGTAGGCGGCGCGCGTGATCCGCATCGTGCCCACGATCGCCGGGGCCTTCAGCGAGCGGTAGAAGAAGGCGGGGTCGCCCGCGGCCATCGCCCGCAGGTTCGCCGCCGCCTCGTGGTTCCTCACCCCCGTCCAGGCGGTCTGGCCGTCGGCGACGAAGCGCTCCCAGGCGTAGTCGGCGGGCTCGGCCTTGAGGAGCCAGCGGTTCACGAGGCGAGCAGGCTGCCGACGACGGGGTTGAAGGCCCGGATCTCGACCGTCTGGAACAGCCCGGCCTTGGCGTAGGGGTCGGCCTCGACGAAGCGCTCGACCTCGGCCTCGTCCGCCGCGTCCACGACGAGCAGGCTGCCGACGGGGGCGCCGTCCGGCCCCAGCATCGCCCCGCCGAGGAGCACGCTTACGGCGGTGCCCTTCAGGTAGTCGAGGTGCCGCTCACGGGTGGCTTTCCGAAGCTCCAGCGAGCCCGGCTTGTCGAGGCAGTGCAGGATGTAGGCCACCGGTCGGTTCTCCCCGTCGCGTTCGTTGCCGGGCCGTGATAGCCCTCGGATACGGTTTCGAGAAGGGGCGGGACAAATGGCGATCCATGTCGGGCTCGACGAGTACGAACGGCGCCGGGGTGCCGTGCTCGCCGCGATGGCGGCCGAGGGGCTGGACGCGCTCCTCCTGTTCAAGCCCGAAAGCCACTACTGGCTCACCGGCTACGACACGTTCGGCTACTGCTTCTTCCAGTGCCTCGTCCTGAAGGCCGACGGGCGCACGGCGCTCCTCACCCGCTCCGCCGACCGTCTCCAGGCGCTGCACACCTCGATCGTCGAGGACGTGCGGGTCTGGCGCGACGCCGCCGACGCAAAACCCGCGAACGATCTGCGCGGCCTCCTCGCCGAGATGGGGCTTGAAGGCGAACGTCTCGGCGTCGAGTGGCAGACGCAGGGGCTGACGGCCGCGAACGGCCAAGCGCTCGCCGCAGCGCTGGACGGCTTCGCCCGGATCGGGGACGCCTCCCTCCTCGTCTCGACGCTTCGCCTCGTGAAGTCGGAGGCCGAACTGGCCTTCGTCCGGGAAGCGGGCCGTCTCGCCGACGCCGCGTTCGACGCCGCCGTATCGAAGACCGCCCCCGGCGCCGACGAGGGCCGCATCCTGGCCGCCATGCACGAAGCCGTGTTCGCCGCCGGCGGCGACTACCCCGCCAACCCCTTCATCGTCGGCTCCGGTCGGGACGCGCTCCTGTGCCGCTACAAGTCGGGCCGGAGAAGGCTCGACGCCCGCGACCAGCTCACCCTCGAATGGGCCGGCGCCTGGCGGCAGTACCACGCGGCGGCGATGCACACCCTCCTCGTCGGCACCGCCTCCGACAGGCACCGCCGCCTGTTCGACGCCGCGCGCGAGGCCCTCCTCGCCTGCGAGGCCGCCCTTCGCCCCGACGCGCCGATGGGCGACGTATTCGACGCCCACGCCCGCACCCTCGACCGCCACGGCCTCCAGGCCCACCGCCTCAACGCCTGCGGCTATTCGCTCGGCGCCACCTACGCGCCCTCCTGGATGGACTGGCCCTTCATGTTCTACGCGGGCAACCCGACCTCGATGCAGGAAGGCATGGTGTTCTTCCTCCACATGATCGTCGCCGACGGCGACACGGGCACGGCGATGACGCTGGGCCGCACCTCGATCGTGACGGCGAGCGGGGCGGAGCAGGTCAACCGCCGGGCGCTGGAGCTTGTCGTGTGTGAATGACGACGCTTCGCGTCAGCGGACGCGAAGCGTGATCAGCCCTTGCCGTCCACGAAAGCGAAGCGGTCGACGTCGAACAGGCCCTGGTCGGTGATCTTCAGATGCGGGATCACGGGCAAAGGCAGGAAGGCTACCTGGAGGAACGGTTCGGGCAGAGGGCAGCCGAGGCTCCTGGCCGCGCGCCGAAGGTGGAGCAGGTCTTCCCTGACCCGCTCGAAGGGGTCGAGGCTCATGAGCCCGGCGAGCGGCAGCGGCAGTTCCGCCAGAATCGCCTCGTTCTCGGCGACGGCGAAGCCACCCTGCATGGCGATCACCCGGTTGACCGCCGCCGCCATGCTCGCAGGGTCGGCGCCGACGACGGTGACGTTGTGGCTGTCGTGCCCGACCGAGGAGGCGATGGCGCCCCGCTTCAGGGCGAACCCCAACACGTGGCCCAGCCCGATCGTGCCCGCCCGTCCGTGGCGCTCGACGACGGCGACGCGGTTCACCTCCGGGTCCGGCAGGCGCCGCTTCAAGTGCCCGGTGATGATCCGCCCCGGCACGACGCCGATCACCGGCGCCTCACCCGCCCCGTCGTCCGCGAAGAGCGCGGCGTCGACCGGCGCCCGCCGCACGCTTTGCAGCCCCACGGGCGGGGGCTCCGCCCGCCCCTCGAACAGCCCCGGCCCGACGCGGCGCCCGCTTGCGAACACCATCCGCACGTCGCAGCGCGCCAGATCTTCCACGAGGACGATGTCGGCGCGGCGGCCGGGCGCGAGCACGCCCCGGTCACGCAGGCCGAAGGCGTTGGCGCCGCCGTAACTGGCGACGCGGTAGACGTGGCGGGCGGGGGCGCCCTTCTCGATCGCGCGCCGCACCATGTAGTCGAGGTGGCCCTCTTCGGCGATGTCGAGCGGGTTGCGGTCGTCGGTGCAAAAGGCGAGGAAGGCCGAGGTCTCGGGGGTGATGAGGGGGACGAGCGCGTCCAGGTCCTTCGAGACCGAGCCTTCCCGGATGAGGACGGTCATCCCGCGCTGGAGCTTCTCCCTGGACTCTTCGAGCGTCGTCGCCTCGTGCTCGGTGCGGATGCCGGCGGCTACGTAGGCGTTGAGGTCACGGCCCGACAGCAAGGGCGCGTGGCCGTCGACGTGCCCGTCCGCGAACAGGGCCAGCTTTTCGAGGGCGGCCGGATCGCAGGACAGAACGCCCGGAAAGTTCATGAATTCGGCGAGGCCGATCACGGCGGGATGCCCCTTGAAGGGGACCAGATCGGCGGCGGCGAGCGACGCCCCCGCCGTCTCGAACGGGGTCGCCGGCACGCAGGAGGAGAGGTTGACCTTGAGGTCCATCGCCATGCGGGCGGCGGCGTCCAGGAAGTAGCCGATGCCCTCGACCCCCAGCACGTTGGCGATCTCGTGCGGGTCGCAGACGGCGGTCGTCACCCCGTGCGGGAGCACGCAGCGCTCGAACTCGAAGGGGGTGACGAGCGAGCTTTCGACGTGCAGGTGCGCGTCGACGAACCCCGGCACGGCGACGAGCCCCTTCGCATCGACCGTCTCCCGACCCTCGTAAGTTGCGCCGACGCCGACGATCGTGTCGCCGGCGACGGCGATGTCGCCCGCGATCAGCCCCAGGGTCGCCACGTCGAGGACTTGGGCGCCCTTGATCACCAGGTCGGCCGGCTCCAGGCCGCGGCCCTGGCGGATGCGCGCTCGCAGCGCCGAGAGGGGATCCTTGCTCACCGTCTTTCCCGGAAAAGCCCACAAGGCGCTTGTCGAAGGGCGGGGGTTTAGGGGATAACGATACCAAACGGCAACAAGACAGGTGGGAACGTTCTCAGCGGAGTGTCAATGGGGCTGGAAGACGAAAGCGGCGGTTCGATCCCGCCGCCCACCGCCCGCGTGCTCCTGTTCGCCGACATCGAGGGCTACACCGTCCTCATGGGGCTGGACGAGCGGCGCACGATCGAGCGCGTGCGGCGGGCGCTCGACCTGTTCGCCGGGCTGATCGCCGACCACGGCGGCCGGGTCGTCGATTTCGCCGGCGACGGCGTGTTCGCCGTGTTCGAGACGCCCAAGGCGGCGGCGCTCTGCGCCATCGCCCTGCAGCAGGATCTGGCGCGGGACGCCGTCTGGCAGGTGGAGGGCCGGCCCGTGCGCTTTCGCATCGGGCTGCACGCGGGCGAGGTCGTCGAGGACGACGACGGGCGGGTGCGCGGGCTCGCCGTCAACATCGCCAGCCGCGTCCAGTCGGCGACGAAGGGGGGGCGGATCTGCCTGTCCGAACGGGTGCGCCGCGGCCTGCTCGACGCCGGGCTCGACCTGCGCTGCCGCTCGCTCGGCACGCCGCCCCTTCGCAACGTGGCGCAGCCGATCGAACTGTTCGAGCTGGTCCTCAAGGGCGACGACCCGGCGCCCACGGCCCCGGCCTACGTGCCGGCGGCGGATCTCCCGGCCCCGCCGCCGCGCTCGCTCGACGAGCTTTCGGTCGCCGTGCTCCCCTTGCGCAACCTCTCCGCCGACCCCGCCAACGCCTACGTCTGCGAGGGCGTCACCCACGAGATCATCGGCTGCCTCAGCCGCTTTCGCCAGCTCGTCGTCATCGCGTGGCACTCGGCCTACCAGTTCCGCGACGGGCGGGACGACCCGGAGGCGGCCGCGGCGCGGCTCGGCGCCCGCTACCTCGTCCAGGGCACCCTCGTGCGGCTGGAGCGCCGGGTGCAGATCCAGGTCCAGCTCGTCGAGGCGGCGGGCGGGCGGCAGATCTGGAACGAGAGCTGCAAGGCCGACCTGGGCGAGCTCCTCGACGTCGAGGCTGAGGTGGCGGGCGCCATCGCGTCCCGGCTCGCGATGAGCGTGCTCGCCGAGGAGCGCCGCCGCCTGGAGCTGCGCCACCACCCGGAGCCCGACACCTACGGGCTCGTGCTGCGCGGCTACGACCTCATCTTCCGCTACCGCCGCGAGCCGGCCCTGCACGCGCAGCGCCTGTTCGAGCAGGCGGCGAGCCGGGACCCCCGCTACGCCCGGGTCTTCGCCGGGCTGTCCCGCAGCTACAACCTCGCGTGGCGCTACCGCTGGCGGGACGACCACGAGGCCTGCCTCGACAAGGCCGTCGACCTCGCCAACCGCGCCATCGACCACGACAACCTCGACGCGCGCGGCTTCCAGGAGCTGGGCTTCGCCACCCTCTACCAGAAGCGCCACGACGAGGCGCTCGCCGCCTACGAGCACGCGCACGAACTGAACCCGAACGACGCCGACGTGCTGGCCGAGATGGCCGACACCCTTTGCTACGTCGACGAAGCCGAGCGCGCCCTTCCCCTCCTCGACCGGGCGATCCGCCTCAACCCCCTCCACCCCGACTGGTACCTGTGGAACCGGGGCGACGTCCTGTTCACCCTCGGGCGCTACGAGGAGGCGCTGGCCACGCTGAAGCGGATGCGCGACCAGCGGGAAGCGCAGCGGATGCTGGCCGCCGCATCGGCCCTCCTCGGCCGGATGGACGACGCCCGCCGCCACGCGGCCCGGCTCCGCGAGGCCTACCCGAACTTCTCGATCGCGGCGTGGCGCAAGGTGCCGCCCTACAAGGACGAACGGCAGGTCGACCTCCTGGCCGAGGGCCTGCGCCTCGCCGGCCTCAGCTAGCGCCGCGCCCCCGCAACCCCACGTTCTGGCCGACATTCTGCCCGATGTTTTGACCGATATTCTGCCCCACGTTCTGGCCCGCGGCGAGCCCGCCGCCGACCTCGGGCGCCACGAGCAGTTCGGCGACGCTGCCCGTCTCGATGTCGAGCCGAAGGGTCATGTCGTCCCGGTCCGCCGCCCAGGCCAAGGCGCCCGAATCCGCGAATTCCTGCGGCTTGACGACGAGCCCGGCCGCGACGGCGGGGTCGGACAGTTTCTGGCCCTCGCCGCGGACGAGGAACACGGCCGGGCGGGCGAGCGCCACGTAGTGCCCCCCAAGGGTGAAGGCGTAGATCCGGGCGAGGCGCACCGCCTCGCCTTGGTCCTTCCGGCCCGCCGGGGGCACCGTCGCGTGGCCGAGCCGGGCCACCTCGCCTTCGTCGATGGCGAGCCCGTCGAAGGCTCGGCCGATCAGCCAGACCGCACGGTTCGAGAAGATGTCGTCGTTCATGGGGCGTCCTTCGTCTCAGGCGGGTTGGAGGGGAGGGCGGACGGCGCGGTCGCAGAGCGCCCGCCGGCGCGGGCGCAGGGGGTCGCGGACGCGGGGGCCAGGGGCGATCACGCCGATCGACCGCCACGCGAAGGAGGTCCGTACGGCCCGCTCGAAGCGCCCGCCCGTGAGGCCCCGCTCGACCAGCACCGCCTGCCGCGCCACCTCGGCGTAGGTGAGGCCCACCGGGTCGAGGCGCCGCCACAGCCGGGCGAGGAGGTGGCCGAGCACGTCCCGCGCACTTGCGAACGCGGCGCGGAAGGGCCGGGGCTCGGCGGCGTAGGCCGCGGCGAACGCGGCGTCGACCGGGTGCTCGAAGGCGAGCATCGCGTCGACGTTGCGGGCGATCTCGACGATCTCGGGCGAGAGGAGGCCCGCGTCGACGAGGAGCGTCTGGTAGACTTCGACCAGGATGTCGAAGAAGGCGCCGGCGAGCGGCAGGGACAGGTCGTGCTCGTCGCTCCAGCCTCCCCGGAACTGGTCCATCTTCACCCCGTGGCCGAGGTTGCGGATCTGGTCCGCCGGCGCCAGCTCGACGATGCGCGACAGCTCGTTGGCGATGTAGAGGTTGCCGCGCGTCGCCCTGAGCACCGCGTCCACGACGGGGTCGAGGTGGGCGGCGACCAGGAAGGCGGCGAGGTCCGCCATCGCCTCGTGGAAGCCCCCGTACTCCCCGTTCAGGAACAGGCCGTCGGCGTGCCCCATGAGCGAGAACAGGACGAGGTGGCCCATCTCGTGCGCCACCGTGTCCATGTTGAGGGCGTAGGGGTGCGAGAGGCCCCGGCCCTTGAGGTTCCAGCCAAGCTCGAGGAAGCCCCAGCCGCAGTGCGCGTTGTCGTAGCCCGTCTGACAGAGGACTTCGAGCCTGGGGAGGCTCCGCCCGAAGTGCCAGGGGACCGGCCCGCAATAGCCTTCCAGCACGTCGAGGGCGAAGCGGGCGCAGCCGTAGGCGTGGGCGGCGAGGAAGGCTGGGTCGCCCACGGCGATGCCGTCGAAGTGGCCGAAGCGGTCGGGGCGGGCCGGCAGGGCGCGGCGCCCCCGCCAGGGTGGACCCGACCAGGAGGGGCGGCCGAAGCGGTCGGTGCCGGGGCCGTAGGGGCCAACCTTGCCGATGGGGACGACGGTCTCGAAGCGCGCGTCGACGGGACCGGCGCCGCAGGATCCCGCCGGTACCGACAGCTCGACCGTGACGGGCTCCCCGAAGCCGTCCAGGAAACGGGCCTGCGGGAACAGCCTGACCCTCGTTCCCCCGCCCCGACCTCTGCGTCCTTCCCCAACCATCGGCATTCCCTGATGCGAAGGCCGGAGGGCTCGTGTCCGGGCCGGTTCACCCCTCGGGGCCGGCCTCTCGGTGTTCGTCGCGCTCGACGAGCGCCTTGTATAGCCGCTCCCCGACGACAAGGCGAGAGGCTTCGGGCACGTCGCGGAAGCCCTGCGCCCTCAGCCAGGACGACAGGTCGGCGACGCCTTCGCCGGCGAACGCGAGGAGGGGTCCCAGGGGGTCGAGCCCGAGTCCCGCGGCGCTCGCCGCCGGCAGGCCCTCGTCAACGAGCCTCGCCCGCTTGTCCCGCCCGCGCGCGGCGAGGCCGCGGTAGCAGCCCTCCAGCCGGGCCTCGTCGAGGACGCGGCGGGCGAAGCCCAAGGGCGGATCCGCCGCCGCCGCCTCGACCGCCGCCCCGCCCAGGGCGACGCGCGCGAAGCCCGCCTCGTCCAGCCCCTGGTCCGCGCACCAAGCCCGGAAGTCAGCGCCCCGCCCGAGTCCGAGCCGCCGCCGCAGCGCGCCAGCGGCCGCGCGCCCCAGGGCGTCGTCGGGAGCGTCGTCGGGGGCGGCGCGCGCGCGCCCTTCCGCCGCCAGCGCCTTTGGAAGCGCCCGGTCGCGCAGCCTCGCGTAGTCGGCCGGGCGCAGGCGCAGCTCGTCGTAGGCGAGGCGCTCGTCGAGGGTCAGGGCAAAGCGGGCCTCCGCCGCCAGCGCCGCGTAGGCGCCCGTCCAGACGAACGGCCGGGGCGGGGACGGGGGGGCGTCCAGGGCTTCGAGCGTCGCCCTGACCACCGCCTTCGCGTCCGCCGCCTTGAGGTCGACGGCGTTCGTCGCCCACCACGCCCGCAGGCCCGGCGCCTCGACGCCCGCCGCCGCCGCGTCCCGGAACAGGGCATCCGCCGTCCGTTCCTTGTAGAAGCGGGCCTGCGCCAGCCCCAGGAGGTGGAGCGTTGTGCGGGCGTCGACGATCCCCTCGATCCATGCCCGCTCCAGGGTGGCGCGCAGGTTGACGAGCGCCGTCGAGAGCGGCAGGTAACCCGCTTCTTCCGGCCCGTGCAGCACCGCGACCTCGTCGTCGGCCTCGATCCCGCCGTCGCGGCAGGCTTGGAAGATCCGCCCGACGCCCCGCATCCCGAACGCGTGCAGCTCGGCCGCGCGCAGCGCCCCTATGCTGGCGCCGCCGACGATCGGCACGCCCTCGCTCATGGCGTGCAGAATCTCCTTGTGGAGGAGCGCCGGCACCCCCTCAAAGCGGCCGTCGACGACGCCGACGGCGCCCGGCCGCTCGGGCAGGAGGGCGAGCAGGTCGCCCTGGCTCGCCGGCGGCAGGGGGACGAGGCGGGGGTCCGGGGGCAGGGCGCTCCGGGGCAGGCTTGGCCCAAGGAAGACGAAGGCCCGCATCAGCCGCCCCCCGTCATGCCGAGCCCCGGCACCAGGACCCGGAGCACGGCGACCCCCGGCACGAGCGCCGGCAGTTCGACGACGCCGACCCTGAGACACTCCGCCGCCTCCAGCCCCGCGATCAGCGCCTCCAGCCGCGCCGGCAGAGGCGCGGGCTCGGGGCCGGGCGGGAGCGGACGGCACGGCCGGGCGCCGAGCAGGGGCGCCGCCCGCCGCACGGCTTCCACGACCGCCTCCCTGCCGTAGCTGTCCCGCTCCAGGTCGTCGCGGGCGCCGGCGATGAAGGTGAGTCGGGTCTGAAGCGCCTCCAGGAGAGCGCCCTGCAGGGCATCCGCCGGATCGGCGCGCGCCGCCTGCCCCTGACAGGGCGGAACGTCCTCGCCGGGCGCGGACCCCACCAGCGCCATGACCGCGGGGGTCCCGCGCGGCGCCGTAAGATCGAAGGCGCGGACGGGGAGCCCCGCCGCCCCGATCCGCGCGAGAAGTTCCCGACAGCCGGGCGCCGCCACCCCGTCCAGGTCGAGGCAGCGCGCTTTTCGCCCGTCCGGACCCAGCGCCTCGAAGCGGCGGGTCGCGTCGCGCTCAACGACTTCCAGAAGCGCGGCCTCCAGCGCCTCCAGCGGATGGTTGCCGGACGCGAGCCCGTTCGAGGTCATCCGCAAGACCCCCGAGGCCGGCGGGCCGCCCTCGGCGTAGTCGGTGTGGACCGCCTCGAACGGCAGCCAGGGATGCCCCGTCCCCGCCGCGTCGTCGCCCCGCACCCAGAGGAGGCGCCGCTCGCGGGGAAAGGGCAGGGGCGCCGCCTTCGCCAGCCTCTCCACGTCGAGCACGTCCTCGCCCGCCGCCTCCAGTTCGGCGAGGGAGGCGAGGCGGAGCGGCAGGCCGATCCGCTCGGCGTGCCACGTCTCCAAGGACTCCATCAGCGCCCCCGCCCTTGCCGCGTCGAGGGAAAGCCCCTTGCCAAGGCTCACGGCAACGGCCCGGGCCTCCGGACGCACCGCCATGACGACCGACACCCCCACCCGGTCGAGCCCGGTGATGTCCGCGAGGCGGGTGATTCCCATCGACGCCACGTGTGGCCGGACGAGGGCCAGCGTCGCCCCCGCCGGGCGCAGCCGACCGCCGCCCTCGGGCTCCACCCAGCCCGACAGGCGGGCTTCGATCCAAGGCCGCATCGTGCGCCGCCTCCCAGCCCCTCGCCCCGCCGCCTTCCCCGTCCGGCCAGGGGCAGGACAGGCGTCCCTCAATTGAAGGCTGCAAAGCCCGTGAACAATAAAACTAAACACCATACAATAAAAGGTGGCCCCGTGTCTTTCCTGCGGCTAAAGCCCAAGGGTCGGCGTTCGATCGGCCGTCGCTTGGGTTGGGAGAGGACGATGTCGGATCAGGGTCGCTCGGGCATCCGCCGTCGGCTGCTCCTCAAATCGTCCGCGATCGGGCTCGGCCTCGCGGCGCTCCGCGTCGCCCCGGCCGAGGCGGCCTTCGACCCGATTCCGGGCCGGATCGAGAAGAGCGGGATCGCCGTCGAGCTGGTCGATTTCGCCGCCCCGCCGCGCACGAGCGCGAAGCGACCCTACGCCCACCTTAACACCCTCTTCCACGCGGGCGACGGCACGCGGCGCCTGTTCACCAACGACGCCCGCGGCAAGCTCTGGCAGATCGACGCGAAGACCGGGACGGCCCGGCTCGTCCTCGACGTCGCCGCCGCGCGCGCGGGAAGGTTCGTCCAGGACACGTCGCAGATGGGCCTGCGCAGCTTCGCCTTCCACCCCGACTTCGGCAAGGCGGACCGTCCGGGCCACCTGAAGCTCTACACGCTCGTCACCGAGGCGGTGGCGGCGCCGGCGCCAGGAGCGCCCCTCTTCGACGGTCCGTTCCAGGCCATCTTCCACGACGTCCTGCTCGAATGGACGGCGCGGTCCGCCGGCGCCCTCACCGTCGACCCCGGGAGCGCCCGCGAGCTTCTGCGCATCGCCCAGTACAAGACCGACCACAACGCCGACCAGGTCGTCTTCAACCTGAAGGCCAAGTCGCCGGATCACCCCGACTACGGCAAGCTGTATTTTGGCGTCGGCGACGGCGGCAACGTGCTCAGCCACAGCGACCCCTTCGACCAGGCGCAGGACGGCGGGCAGGCGCTCGGCAAGATCTTCCGGATCGACCCGCTCGAACAGCCGGACGGCAGCCCCTACGGCATCCCGAAGGACAACCCCTTCATCGGCAGGAAGGGCTACCTCGGCGAGGTCTGGGCGCTGGGGCTCCGCCACCCCCAGAACATCAGCTTCGACCTTCAGGGCAGCCGCGACCTGATGCTCATCTCGGACATCGGGCAGAGCCAGATCGAGGAGATCAACATCGGTCGCAAGGGTGCCAACTACGGCTGGCCGGCGCGCGAGGGCACCTTCGTGACCGACCGCCTCAACGCCCAGGTGCTCTACCCCCGCCCCGCCGACGACGCCAAGTACGGCTACACCTACCCCGTCGCCCAGTACGACCACGGCGAGGGCAGGGCCGTCACGGGCGGCTACGTCTACCACAACGGCCCCGTCAAGGCGCTGAGGGGCCACTATCTGTTCGGCGACATCGTGAGCGGCCGCGTCTTCCACGTACCGTACTGGAAGCTGTGGAACGGCCAGCAGGCGACGGTGCGGGAGCTTACCCTGAAGCGGGGCGGCGCCGAGACCACGCTTCTTGGCCTCGTCGGCGCGCCTAGCCGCCGGGTCGACCTGCGCTTCGGTCAGGACGAGCGGGGCGAGGTCTACCTGCTGACCAAGCAGGACGGCAAAATCCGCAAGATGCGCCCGGCCTGAGCATACGTTCCCGACTCCGCTCCCTCGCCTGGGGGCTAGCCTTCTCCCCGGCACGTTGCTAAGCCGTTCCTCAACGAGACGTTGCAGTCAGGGAGCGAACGATGCGGCACCTTACCCAAACGAGCGCGCTGGCGCTCCTGCTCGCGGCCCCCTTCGCCGGGGGCGCGCTGGCGGCCGACCTCTCGATCGTCGCCGGCTCGACCGGCAACGACCTCCAGGTGCTGCGCGAGGAGCTGGACCAGTACCAGGAGAAGTCCGGCAACAAGGTCGATATCGTCTCGATGCCGTCCTCGACGACCGACCAGTTCGCCCAGTACCGCCTCTGGCTCTCCGCCCAGAACCAGGACATCGACGTCTACTGGACCGACGTGATCTGGGCGCCGCAGCTGGCCGAGCACTTCGTCGACCTCTCCGGCCCGCTCGCCGAGGAGATGAAGCAGAACATCCCGCAGATCGTCCAGTCGCAGACCGTCGACGGCAAGCTCGTCGCGGCGCCGATGTACACGGACGCGCCCGCGCTCTACTACCGCAAGGACCTGCTCGACAAGCACGGCAAGAAAGTGCCCGAGACCTGGACCGAGCTGGAGCAGACGGCAAAAGAGGTCATGGACGCCGAGCGGGCCGGCGGGGCCAGCGACCAGTTCTGGGGCTTCGTCTTCCAGGGCGCCGCCTACGAGGGCCTCACCTGCGACGCGCTCGAGTGGATCAAGTCGAACGGCGGCGGGCAGATCATCTCGCCCGACGGCGAGATCACCGTCAACAACGAGAAGGCGGCCCAGATCCTCGACAAGGCGAAGGGTTGGGTCGGGACGATCGCCCCCCCCGGCGTCCTCGCCTACCAGGAAGAGGAGAGCCGCGGCGTCTGGCAGACGGGCAACGCCGTCTTCATGCGCAACTGGCCCTACGCCTACAGCCTGAGCCAGGCCGAGGACAGCGCCGTCAAGGGCAAGTTCGACGCGACGACCCTGCCCAGGGGCGAGGGCGGCGAGAGCGGTGCCGCGACGCTCGGCGGCTGGAACCTCGCCGTCTCCAACTACAGCCAGGACCAGGACGCGGCGATCGACTTGGTCAAGTTCCTGATCAGCCCCGAGATCCAGAAGAAGCGCGCCATCGAGAACTCGAAGCTGCCGACGATCGCGTCGATCTACGACGACCCGGACGTGAAGGAGAACGCGCCCCTCATCGCCAAGTGGAAGGACGTGGTCCTCAACGCCGTGCCGCGCCCCTCGGCGCCGACCAAGGGCGACTACAACGAGGTCTCGAAGGAGTTCTGGTCGGCCGTCCACGAGACCCTCTCCGGCACCGGCTCCGCCGAGAAGAACCTCGCCGTGCTCGAGAAGAAGCTGAAGCGCCTGCGCGGCCGCGGCTGGTAGACGCACGAGCCTGAGACCCGGCGGGGGCCGCGCGTCCCCGCCGGGCGCGCGAACGGAAAGAGGGGGGCCGAGGGTGGCAACGCAAGCGCAGACGACCGGGCCGGCGGCGGCGATCATCAAGCCCGCCCAGTCGGCGCTGACCCGGCGCAACGTGAAGGCGGCGTGGATCTTCCTCACGCCGATGCTCGTCGTCCTCGCCTTCGTCGCCGCGTGGCCGCTTTTGCGGACGATCTACTTCTCGTTCACCGACGCCTCCCTCTCCAGCGTCGGCACCGGCGACTACGGCTTCGTCGGCTTCAACAACTTCCTCGAATGGTTCGACTACGGCGACGGCACCGGCGAATGGTTCGGCCTCCTCGCCGACCCCGAGTGGGGCAACGCCGTCTGGAACACCGTCTGGTTCACCCTCGTCACGGTGACGATCGAGACCGTGCTCGGCCTCGTCGTGGCGCTCGTCCTCAACGCCAAGTTCCCCGGCCGCGGCTTCATCCGCGCCGCGATCCTCGTGCCCTGGGCCGTGCCGACCATCGTCTCGGCCAAGATGTGGGCCTGGATGATGAACGACCAGTTCGGCATCCTCAACGACGCGCTGATGCGCCTCCACATCATTTCGGCCCCCATCGCCTGGACGGCGAACCCCGACACCGCCCTTTGGGCCGTCGTCATCGTCGACGTGTGGAAGACGACCCCCTTCATGGCGCTCCTGATCCTGGCGGGCCTCCAGATGCTGCCCGGCGACATCTACGAGGCGGCGAAGGTCGACGGCATCAACCCGATCCGGGTCTTCTTCAAGGTGACGCTGCCGCTCATCCGCCCCGCGATCCTGGTCGCCATCATCTTCCGGGGCCTCGACGCCCTTCGCATCTTCGACCTCATCTACGTGCTGACGCCCAACAACAGCCAGACGACGACGATGTCGGTCTACGCGCAGCAGAACCTGTTCGCCTTCGACAACTTCGCCTACGGCTCGGCCGCCTCCACCCTCCTCTTCCTCATCATCGCCGTCATCACCATCGTCTACATCAAGGCGGCGAGGCTCGACCTCGGAGGCAGCAAATGAACCGCTATTACGTGCTGAAGCAGGTCGGCCTCTGGGTCCTGATCGCCGCCATCACCCTCTTCGCCCTCTTCCCCTTCTACTACGCCGTCATCACGTCCTTGAAGAGCGGCCAGGAGATCTTCGACGTCACCTACCTGCCGCACGCGTTCTCGCTCACCAACTACACGGGCCTGTTCAGCGGCAGCCAGACCTTCCCGCGCAACATCCTGAACTCGGTCATCGTCTCGTTCACGGTGGTGGCCTTGTCGCTCTTCCTCGCCGTGACCGCCGCCTACGCGCTGGCCCGCATCCGTTTTCGGGGCCGCCCGCTCCTCCTCTTCACCATCCTCTCGGTCTCGATGTTCCCGCAGATCGCGGTGCTGGCCGGGCTCTACGAGATGGTCCGGGTCTTCAACCTCTACAACAGCCTTCTTTCCCTCATCCTCGCCTACATGATCTTCACCCTGCCCTTCACCGTCTGGGTGCTGACCACCTTCATGCGCGAACTGCCGATCGAACTGGAGGAGGCGGCGATCGTCGACGGCGCGACCCCCTTCCAGATCATTTTCAAGGTCTTCATGCCCCTTCTTTGGCCCGCCCTCGTCACCACGGGCCTGCTCGCCTTCATCGCCGCCTGGAACGAGTTCCTGTTCGCGCTCACCTTCGTCTCCAACAACAACCAGCGCACGATCCCGGTCGCCATCGCCCTCCTCTCGGGCTCGACCGAGCGCGAGATCCCCTGGGGCAACATCATGGCCGCCTCGGTCATCGTCACCATCCCGCTCATCATCCTGGTCCTCGTCTTCCAGCGCCGCATCGTGTCGGGCCTCACCGCCGGCGCCGTGAAGGGCTGAGGGGGGCATGGAGTACGAGCCGGTCCGCCACGACACGCCCAAGGTGCCCCCCCGCGACGACCACTGGTGGCGGGGCGCCGTCATCTATCAGGTCTACCCGCGCAGCTTCATGGACACGAACGACGACGGCGTCGGCGACCTGAAGGGCGTGGCCTCCCGGCTCGACCACATCGCGTCGCTCGGCGTCGACGCCGTCTGGGTCTCGCCCTTCATGAAGAGCCCGATGAAGGACTTCGGCTACGACGTGGCCGACTACCGGGCCGTCGACCCCCTGTTCGGCACGCTGGACGACTTCGACGCCCTCCTCGAGAAGGCGCACGCGCTCGGCCTGAAGCTGATGATCGACTTCGTGCCGAGCCACACCTCGAACCGGCACCCCTGGTTCCTGGAGAGCCGGGAAGACGGGACCAACCCCAAGGCCGACTGGTACGTCTGGGCCGACGCCAAGGCGGATGGCTCGCCCCCCAGCAACTGGATCTCGGTCTTCGGCGGCTCCGCCTGGGAGTGGGAGCCGCGGCGACGGCAGTACTACCTGCACAATTTCCTGAAAGAGCAGCCGGACCTCAACTTCCACAACGACGAGGTCATCGCCGCCTTGATGGAGCAGGCCCGCTTCTGGCTGGAGCGCGGCGTCGACGGCTTTCGCATCGACGCCATCGACTACGGCGTCCACGACCCCGAACTCCGCGACAACCCGCCCCGTCCGCCCGGCCACCTGCGCGGCGGCGGCACGCCCGGCTCTCCCTGGGCGATGCAATACCAGCAATACAACAAGGCAAGGCCCCAGCTCGCCGACCGCTTCTTGAAGCCGATCTACCGGCTCAGCCACGAGTACGAAGGCCGAGCCCTTCTCGGCGAGATCAGCGGCGAAACCGCGCTCAAGCGCCTCGCCGAGTACACCTCGGGCGGCGGGCTCGACATCGCCTACACCTTCGACCTCCTCCTCACCCCGCTCACCCCCCAAGGCATCCGCGAGGTCGTGGAGGAACTGGAAGGCCACGTCGGCGACGGCTGGGCCTGCATAGCCTTTTCCAACCACGACGTGCTCCGCGCCGTGACCCGCTTCGGCGGCGACGCCGCCCCGCCCGAGGCAGGCGCCATGCTCCCGATGCTCCTCACCTCGCTGCGCGGCACCGTCTGCCTCTACCAGGGCGAGGAACTGGGGCTGGGGCAGGCGGAGGTCGCCTACGAGGACCTCCAGGACCCCGTCGGCCGCACCTTCTGGCCGCAGGACAAGGGCCGCGACGGCTGCCGCACGCCGATGCCCTGGACGGGCGAAGGCCCCGGCGCCGGGTTCACCGGGGGCCGCCCCTGGCTGCCCGTCCCCGACGCCCACCGCCGCCACGCCGTCGCCCTTCAGGAGGCCGACCCGGGCTCGGTCCTCAACCGCCTCCGCGCCTTCCTGCGCTGGCGCAAGGATCAGGCGCCGCTCGTCCTCGGCACGATCCGCTTCGAGGCGGCACCCGCGGGCGTGCTCGCCTTCACGCGCACCTACGAGGGGCGGGAAATCTACGCCGCCTTCAACCTGGACGACGCGGCGGCGGGCTACCCGGCGCCTTTCGGGCTCCGCGACCTGGGGGCGCCGGGGGTCGAGGGGCGCATCCAAGGCGGCACCGTCACGCTGCCGCCGCACGGCGTCGTCTTCGGCGAATCTGGATAGCGGCAGGCTCAAAGGGAGGAGAGGGCGGTGGCGTCCATCACGCTCGACAAGGTCACGAAATCGTTCGGCGACGTCCACGTCATCAAGGGCGTCGACCTCGACATCCAGAACCGCGAGTTCATCGTCTTCGTCGGCCCCTCCGGCTGCGGCAAGTCGACCCTGCTCCGCCTCGTCGCGGGGCTGGAGGATATCACGTCGGGCCAGCTCAAGATCGGCGGCAAGGACGTGACCGACAAGGCGCCCGCCGAGCGCGGCATCGCCATGGTCTTCCAGAGCTACGCCCTCTACCCGCACATGACCGTCTACGAGAACATGGCGTTCGGCCTGCGGCTCGCCAAGGAAGGCGGTCCCACGATCGACGAGCGGGTGAAGGAGGCAGCGCGCATCCTCCAGCTCGACCCCCTCCTCCAGAGGAAGCCCAAGGAACTCTCCGGCGGCCAGCGCCAGCGCGTCGCCATCGGCCGCGCCATCGT